>JACVCS010000046.1 GCA_016741915.1 Phycisphaerales bacterium
GGAGGGAAGGGGGGAAGGGAGGGGGGACGGGGGTGGGGGTTGGTCGGTGGGCTTCAATTCGACGCGATTGCTTGCAGCCGGTTCTCTTTCGCGTTCACGTTCGCGTTCGCGTTTCTCGTCTCTGCGGTGAGACGTCTTTCTTCCCCTGTTCACGCGGGCTCATCGAGCGCCCCATCGCGGTACGTGATGGACTCCAGGCACAGGCCTTCGGGGCCGGCGGTTGGGCCCGCTTTCGTGCGGTCTTTGCTCAGCAGGATTGTGCGAACGTCGTCGGCGGTGCGCTGATTGAGCCCGACCTGCAGCAGCGTGCCCGCGATGATGCGGACCATGTTCCAGAGGAAGCCCGAGCCGGCGATATCGATGCGGATGCGTGCGGCGTTCGCATCCGTCGCTTCGCTGACGGGCAGGCGCGTCACGGTGCAGCGGTGGACGGTGCGGACGGTGCTCAGCCGCCCGTGCCCGGTGGCGGCGAAGGAGGCGAAGTCGTGCTCGCCCACGAGCAATCCCGCGGCGGCGTGCATCGCGTCGAGATTGATCGGCGAATCGCGCCAGATGTGCGTGACGGTCGCGCGGTCGAAGAGCGGGCGCGAGCGAGAGAGGTGGAAGGTGTACGAATACGCCTTGCTGATCACGTCCGAGATGGGGTCGAACTCGGGACGCACGCGTTGGGCGCTGCGGACAAGCACGTCCGCCGGCAGGCGCGAGTTGATCGCCATCGTGAGCCGATCAACGCCCCGCGCGACGGGCCAGCCCGCGCCGGGTTGCAAGGGTTTGTCGGCTGCGAGCAGCGTGGGCGATTCACGCCCAGTGGGATTCTCATCCAGCGGGTGGCACGTGAAGGCCGCCACCTGCCCGCGCGCGTGGACGCCCGAATCGGTTCGGCTCGCGCCCATCACTTCGACTTCGTGGCGCACCACGTCGCTGACCGCACGCTCCACAACGCCCTGCACCGTCCGCAAGGCCACGCGCCCGTCGCGGCGCGACTCGATCATCGGCGTGGTGTGTTTGTACGGCATCGCCCCCGGCTCGGGCGGCTGCTCCTTCGCCAGCGCGTCGGGCGGCTCCTGTCGCTGCCAGCCGCAGAACCCCGTGCCTTCGTAGGCGATGAGCAGCATGTACCTGGGCATACGAAGGAATCTTCAACGGGTAAGGGAACGGCGGCTGTCGGCGTTTGTGCGACGTGCGGTCATGCGAAGCGAGGTGCTTGATCCATCAATACCGGCGCGGGTTGCGGTTCGGGCTCCGCTGCCCACGCACGGGCGGGAAGGGTGAAGGCTTGGGCGGGCCCGGCGGCTTCACCGTCGTGGGCGACAGCGACGATTCGCCCGGGCTCGACGAATCAGCGCTCGACGCAGAATCGATCACCCCGGCACCGGACGATTCATCGTCGCTGATCGAACTCGCCGAGGTGCTCGCGTCGTTCACACCCGAGCCCTCGCCTGCGGTCGCTTCGCTCGCCGGGCGCTCGGTTGCACCGGCCTTCTCGCCCTCAACCACCGCCGCGGACAGGCGTGCGAAGACCAAGCGACCGGCGGAGGTTTGCAGCGTGCTGGCGACCTCGACCTGCACCGCCTGGCCCACCATCGACGAAGCCTGATCGACCACGACCATCGTGCCGTCGTCAAGATACCCCACGCCCTGGTGAGGCTGTTCGCCGACCTTGACCAGTGAAACATCGAACCGCGCCCCGGGGACCACGGCCGGTCGAACCGCACCGGCGAGCGTGGTCAGATCGAGGACCGAGACGCCGTGGATCTCCGCGACGGAGTTCAGGGCGCTGTCGGTGGTCAGGATCGTCGCCTGCAGAGCCTGTGCGAGCTCGACGAGCTGCTGATCGACGAGGGTGCTCTCAACGTGCGTGTCGTTGATGAGCACGTCGACGCTGCGGAGGCGCTGCAGGCGCGAGACGACATCGAGCCCGCGCCGCCCGCGCGTCCGCACCGAGCGGTTCGACGAATCCGCCAGCGATTGAAGCTCCGCCAGCACGAACCGCGGGATCACCAGCGGCACAACCACAAACCCCGTCTGCGAAAGCTCGACAATCCGCCCGTCGATGAGCACCGAGCTGTCCAGGATCATGGGCTTGGGCCCGCGCACCTGCTTGGCAAACTCGACGTACGGGATCACCAGGCGGAAGTCGTCCTGCGTCCGCAGCACCGTCGCCACGCCCAGATAGCAGAAGCACATACCCAGGATGACCTTCACCGCGAAGAGCATCTGCTGCGCCTCCGCGTTGACCTTCGTGTTCAGGTCGTACGTCTGCGCCAGCAGATCAACCACGAACGAGAGCGCGTACGTGGCGATGAGCCCCGCCAGCAGACCGAAGAAGAGCGCCGAGAGCGTGCCGATCTTGCGCGGGCCGAACTCGTCGAGGAGGATGGTGATCAGCGCCAACACCAACGCAAAGGTCAGCGGGATGTACCACCAGATCTTCAGCGAGAAGGGACCGGCCTCACCCGAGCTGCTGTCGCCGCGGAGGATAAACAGCAGCGTCACCGTCGCCAGCAGCGACACAAAGCCCATCCGCAGGATGCGCAGGATCACCGGCCGCGAGCGCTTCGCCTCGTCGTTGGAAGAAGTGATATCGAAGGCCCGCTGAGCACCGGCCTGATGCACTTCGCCCGAGATCTCGTCCTGTTTCACCTGGGCCATGGATCCGTCCAGTCTACAGCCAGTGTACGCCCAAGGCGCATCCGCGGATCCTTCCGCTACGCTTCACACGCGAATCGCCCCCAGAATCCGCCCCGGTTTGGGCGTTCTCGGGCCCTTGCGACCCGCGAACGGTCTGACCCGACACTCACGCAAACTCGACCCGTGCCCCAGTCATTCGGAGCTACGACCCGTGAACCACCCCTCCGCCTCAACCTCATCCACCTCCGCCGCCGCAACTGCTTCGAAGCTCCGCATCGCCATCACCCGGCGCGTCCCCACGCCCACCGGTGCCGCACAGACCTCACCCGACGGCCTGCTTGTCGAAGTCATCCCCGGCGAGGGCAAACGCCCGCGCGAAGAGGTCCTTCGCTTCATCCGCGGCTCATCGAGTGTCGTAACCATGTTCGACGACCGCGTCGACGCGGAGTTTCTTGATGCCGCCGGCCCCTCCCTCCGCGGCATCTGCAACTTCGCCGTGGGCGTTGACAACATCGACCTTGCGCTCTGCGCTTCCCGCGGCATCGGTGTGAGCAACACCCCCGACGCCGTCACCGAGGGCACCGCGAACATCGCCCTCGGCCTGCTGCTCAGCGTCGCACGCCGAATTGGCGAGGGCGACCGCTTCGTCCGCGCCGGTCGGTTCGAGCGTGAGGGCAACGGCTTCCCCGCCGGCTGGCTGGGTATGGACCTCGCCGGGCGCACGCTCCTCATCGTCGGCGCCGGGCGCATCGGCAAGGCCGTGGCGCAGCGCTGCCTGGCGCTGGGGATGCGCATCATCTACGCCGCCCGAACCCGCCACATCGATTTCGAGCTCGCGCCGCTGTGCGCCGAGCGTGTGGAACTCGACGATGGCCTGCGCCGCGCCGACGTGGTGAGCCTGCACACGCCGCTGACGAGCCAGACCAAGCACCTCATCGACGAGCGTCGCCTGCGGCTCATGAAACCCCAGGCCATCCTCATCAACACCGCCCGCGGTCCGGTGATCGACGAGTCGGCCTTGGTGAAAGTCCTCCGCGAAGGGCATCTCTTCGGCGCGGGGCTCGATGTTTTCGAGCTTGAACCCAAGGTGCACGACGGGCTGCTCTCGCTGGAGAACGTGGCATTGACCCCACACATCGGGTCCGCCGAGCGACGCTGGCGCTGGCTCATGACCGAGATGGTCATCGACAACGCCTCACGCCTCGCCCAAGGCCTGCCCGCAAGTAATCCCGTGGTGTGATTCGCGCGGTTTCGTAGCACGATTCAGAGCCCTCGACTTCAGTCGAGGGTGACTTGGACTTGAACGCACGACGAGCTAATCAGAGCCCTCGACTTCAGTCGAGGGTGCCTTGGACTTGGTGCTTCGTTTTCGCACGCAGAATCAAACCACGGAGCCAGACCACCGTCGGCTGAAGCCGACGGCTCTGAAACTTTTACGGGTTCTTCGGCGCTTCCTCGGGGCCATCGTTGATCAGCCGGTCGAGGAACTTGGTCTCCGCCTTGCGGTAATCGCTGAAGGCCTTCTGGATGCGTGCCTGAATGTCCGCGAGTTGGGTCGCGTCGGCCGGTGTGCCGTTGACCTTCGCCGCGTTGATCACCTGCTCCAGCGATGCCGACGCGGCGCGGAGGTTGCTCACCGCCTGCGCGTACGAACGCGCGGAGTCGAAGAGCACCTCTTCCGCGAACTCCTTCTTGCCGGGCTGATAGAGCAGCCGCCAGGGGTTCCGCCGAACCTCGATCAGCGCGAGTTTCAACTGATCGCTCGCCAGGCGTGCGTTGCCCATCGTCAGGCGCAGCTCGGGGGTGAGCTCGTCTGTCAGCGAACTGAACTTGCTCCCCACGCGCGCGAACTCGTTGAGGGCGCTCTGCCCGGCACCGACGGTCTGCTCGATGCGGTCGTAGAGGCGCGTGTTCGCCTTGACGGTCAGCTCGTCGATGTTCCGCAGGATCGATTCAACCCGAGGCGAGGCGGTGGTGACGATGCTCTGCACGCCTTGAATGATCTTGCGCGCGTCTTCGATACCCGTCCCCAGACCACCCGACGCCTGACTGAGATTCGACAGCGTCGTCTCGACCATGGGCAGCCACTTGCCGGTCGCGGTGCGGAAGTCGCCGGTCATCGCGCGAACGTCGACCATCGCCTGCGCCACCGCGGGCAGGGCGGTATCAAGCTGCTTGTCGGTCTTCTCCGCGATGATCGCCAGCCGGTCCGCGATGTCGGCCCCGCGCTTGAGGATCAATCGAAGCTGGTCGGACTGTTCCTCGCCATAGCCCGCCTGCGCCAGGAACGCCGGCGGCGCCAAACGCCCGTCCAGCAGCGAGCCGGGCGCCACCAGCCCCGTCTCGCCGTCTTTGAGTTTCAAGAGCGCCGGATCGCCCGCGAAGGGGATGTTGATCTGCGACTGGCTCCCCAGCAGCGGGAGCTGCAAGTACACCCGCGCGTTCTTGTAGAGCGTCACGTCCTTGTCGATGGCCACCACCACGTCCACGCCCGCGATCACGTCCGAGCCCGGCGTGCGATAAAAGTTCAGCCCGCTGACCTTCCCCGCTTTCCGACCGCCCACCTTCACAACCGAGCCCACATCCAATCCCTCGGCCCCGTCGCTCAGCCCGAACCGCACCGTGTAGCTGTTCCGCGAGGTGATCCCCTCGCGCACACCCGCCAGCACGAGCGTCACCACCACGCCCGCCGCGAGGGCCAGCAACACAAAGACTCCCGCGATGACGTTGTTCCGACCGCCTCGGCTCGCCATGGTTCTCGCCGCCTGCTTGCTTCCGATCCTTTACCCGCCCGCAACGGTGCGCACGTCGATCCGTACGCTCACCCGCGGGCGCGCCATCATACAACGCCGCGATCATCTCCGCCCAGCCTCTTCGTCTTCACGAAACCCACGCCGCCACGGGCGTGTTTACTCCGGGCGGTTCTTCCGCCGGAGGAAGAACCGACGCGTCGACTCCACGCTGGGCATGGGCGGGGCGAGCTGCGCCGCCACCGTCCCCATCAAATCGTCGGCGTAGTTCGTCACCGCCTTCCGCTCCGTGATCGGCCCGTCCGCGTCGCCCCGCAAGAACTGCCGAATCAGCCGGCTCTGCTCGTCCAGCCCCCGCGCATGCTCCTCGGGCATCGACCGCAAGTTGTCAAACCACGCCCGCTCGCCGATCTTCAAGACCCGCCCCTTATCGAGCATGACCATGCGGTCGGCGATGGTGAAGGCGCTGTCCATCTCGTGCGTCACGACGATCGACGTCACACCCAGGCCCTTGCTCATCCGCACGATCAGCCGATCGATCTCGGCGCTCGTCACCGGATCAAGCCCGGCGCTGGGCTCGTCATAGAACAAAATCGCCGGGTCCAAGGCCATCGCGCGGGCCAGTCCGGCACGTTTCTTCATGCCGCCGGAGATCTGCGCGGGGAACTTCTCCGCGTGCTCGCGCAGGCCCACCAGCTCCAGCTTCATCTTCACCTGGATGTCGATGATCTCACGCCCCAGATCCGTGTGCTCCTCCAGCGGGAGCGCCACGTTCTGCGCAATCGTCATCGAGTTGTACAACGCCCCGGACTGGAACAAAATCCCGAACCGCTTGCGCACCTCGTCCATCCGCTGTTCGTCGAGCTTGGAAATGTCGGCCCCGAACATCTCCACGGTCCCGCGCTCGGGGATGAGCGAGCCGATCAGGCAGCGCAGCAGCGTGGACTTGCCGCACCCAGAGCCCCCCATGATCACGAGCGTTTCACCGGAATAGACCTCGAGGTCGATCCCGTCGAGCACCGGCCGGGCGTCAAACTCCTTCACCAGCCCCTTGACAGAGATGATGGGCTTGCGCGCCGGCCCGCCGCCCGATCCGGGAGTTGAACCGCTCTGGTTGATGGGTTGACCGGCCGACATGCGCCGAGGAGTGTACACGAACAAACCGCGATGCCCGCAGGTGCAGCGACCGAACCTTCGGAGATCCGGTTCGTTTAGTCTTGCGTCAACGCGCCGGCGGACCGAACCGCCGCGTGACGGTGGGGGACTCTGGAGATGCGTAAATGAACGTCGCATTACTGCTGCCGATCGTCCAAGCCGCGGTTGTTCCCTCGGCCGTGGGTTTGCTGGTCCTCACGCCGTTGTGGTGGCGTCACGGCAAAAGCACACACGCGATGGACTGGTCAAAACACCAGGGTGACGACCCTCGGCGTTTCAAGGTTTTCACTGGGGTCGCCTTCGCCATAGGAAGCCTCGCGGCCTTGGCGTGGAGCTTCTATAAGCCTGGAACCGGGTGGGAGATCATCGCGGCGGAAAACTGGCTGCCGGTTTTTGCCCTCGCCGGGGTCTTTCTCAGCCTGATTGGCGGGCTTTTCCCGGTGCTGACCTACTGGCGCGGCGCGGTGATCTCAACCCTCGCCCGACTGGTGGTAATCAGTGCGGTGGTCTGGTGCTCGTTGACCGGTTCACGGTCGTTCGCGATGCCTGAGCCAGAACGGTGGGGGATGATCGGGATGATGGTGGGCAGCGGGCTGGTGTGGTGGTGGGCATTGGAGTCGATTGCGCGTCAAACGCGCTGGATCGAGGGGCCTTTGGCGTTGATCTTCGCGTTCACGAGCGTTTCGTTCACGTTGCTGCTGACCGGAAATGCGGTGCTCGGCCAGTCGGCGGGGCCCCTGGCGGCGGTGGCGGGGGCGGCGATGATCGTGGCGGCCATTCGGCCCGGGTTGTCCTTGGCGGGGGTCGGGGGTGTCGGGGCGATGCTCGTCACCGGGTTGGTGGACCAAGGGACACGCTACGGCATCACCACGCCGGGGCAGGCGGCGGTGCTTCTGCTGGTGCCAACGGGTCTGCTTCTGAGTTCGTTCCTGGCGGCAAAGGACCCGACCGTGCGCGCGGGGATGCCCGGGCTGCAGGGCGTGCTGCTGCGCTCGGCGTTGATCTTTGGGATCTGCGCCCTCACGGTGCTGGCGGTGGTGATGTTGAACCCGCCGGCGGAGGCGAACCCGTATCAGGGCTGGGGGAACTGACCGAAAGGGTTGGTGAAGAAACCGGGCAGATCGGCTATTGTCTGGGCGATGCCGATCATTCCACTCCCCCAGTTTGAGGCGGATCTTGAAGCGGACCGCAAGGCGTACGAGGCGCTGAAGGCCCCCACGAGCATGGTGGTTCGGTTCGGGGTGATGCGGCTGATCGGTGAGTATCCCTACGACGGGAGCGCCAAGCCCGGGTGCGGGTCGAAGATCGTTGTTCGCACGCACCGCGGGACGGAGCTGGCGGAGATGCTCACGAGCACGTGCCCGAACGGCGGGTGCGGGCATGCCGTCACGCGGAAGCAGATGCTGCAGTATGTGGAGAACTCGGGCGGGCGGGATTATCCGTTCTTTACCGAGGGGAAGGTGCTGCGGATCGCGACGGTGGAGGATCTGAATCAGCAGGCGGCGCTCGATGCGCAGAAGTCCGAGATGGTTCGGAAAGCGCGCGAGATCGTCTCGCGCGTTGGGCTGCAGGACAAGATGAAGATGGTGGAGGTGGAGCCGCTGCTGGGCGGTGAGCGGCTGACGTTCTACTTCTACGGCGAAGAGCGGGTGGACTTCCGCCCTGTGGTGATGGAGCTGGCGGCGATTTATCACAACCGCATCGAGCTGCGGCAGATCGGGGCCCGCGACGAGGCCCGGTTGGCGGCGGATTACGAGAAGTGCGGGCAGCACTGCTGCTGTCGGCAGTTTCTGAAGGTGCTCAAGCCGGTGAGCATGAAGCAGGCGAAGATCCAGAAGGCGACGCTGGATCCCTTGAAGATCAGCGGGCGGTGCGGGCGGCTGATGTGCTGCTTGCGGTACGAAGAGAACACGTACGACGAACTGAAGAAGAACCTGCCGCGGAAAAAGGTGCCGGTGATGACGCCGGACGGGCCTGGGATTGTGATCGATACGCAGATTCTCACGCAGCTTGTGCTGGTGCGCATGGACGCGACGGGGGAAGACGCGGCGTATCCGGTGGAATCGCTGACGAAGGTCGAAATGCCCGGCAAGGGCGGCAAGCCCGGCGGCGGCGGTGGTGGTGGTGGTGAAGATGATGACGGGGATGAAGCGGCTGGGCCGGAGGGTTCGGCTGGACCGAGCGGGCCGAGTGGTGGTGGTGGTGGTGGTCAGGGACCGAGGCGTGATGGTCGCGGACCGGGCGGGCCCGGTGGACCGGGAGGTTCGGGTGGCGGCGGACGTGGCGGGCGTGATGGGCGCGGTGGCGGACCCGGTGGTCCGGGTGGTGGACCGGGCGGCGGCGGTGGTGGCGGTGGTGGGCGTGGGCCGGGCGGTGGGCAGGGGCCTGGGCAAGGTCTGCGGCGAGAGGATGTGAACGAGCGAGATCGGCGGCGTGCGAGCAAGTTGGTGCCGCCGAGCGAGTTCAGGCAGCCGCGGGCGGAGGGTGAAGCTCCGCCGACGGGTGCGGGTGGGTGAGGTCGTTTGGCCGCCACGCGGAGCGTGGCTTGGTTTGCGCCGCCACGCGGAGCGTGGCTTGGTTTGCGCCGCCACGCGGAGCGTGGCGGTACCCCGAGCATGGCGGTACCCCGAGCGTGGCGGTACGCGGGATACAGTCGGGGACGATGACCACCGAATCAGCCTCAGCAGTTGGCGGCGAGCGTTCGAGCGTGCAGGGTGCGGCGCACAAGGAATCCGCGAAGGAGACGGTGATCAGCGTGATCATCGCCTTTGTGATGGCGTTTATCTTTCGTGCGTTTGTGGTTGAGGCGTATGTGATTCCGACGGGTTCGATGGGTCCGACGCTGCACGGGGCGCACATGCGGATTCAGTCGCCGCAGACGGGGTATGACTGGGCGGTGACGCCGTGGCACTTTGACGATCCGGCGAGCGGGGGAATGCGAACGACGGAGAACTTTCCCTCTGCGGTGCAGGGCAGGCCGGGCAATCCGATCGTGGTGCACGATCCGATCACGGGACAGACGCTGACGTATCCGGCAGTTCGTCGGCGGGCGGGGGACCGGATTCTGGTGCTGAAGTATCTGTACGGAGTTCAGGACCCGGAGCGGTTCGACGTGGTGGTCTTCAAGAACCCCACCGATCCGTCGGTGAACTACATCAAGCGGTTGATCGGCTTGCCCGGCGAGCAGATCGCGGTGGTGGATGGCGACGTCTACGCGCGGCCTGCGCAGCCCAGCGCGCCGGGGCAGGAGTGGTCGAGCGGCTCTTGGAAGATCCAGCGCAAGAGCGAGCGGGTGCAGAAGGCGCTGTGGCAGACGGTGTACGACACGCACTACACGCCGGCGGACGCGGCGACGGCGGGGCCGGGCGGGCGGGGGTTCAAGCAGCCGTGGGTTGGTGATGGGTGGAGCAGCGACGCGCGGGGGGTCTTCAAGACCGACGCGCCGGCGGGGGGTGTGCTGCGGTATGACACCAGCGCCACGTGGATCAGCGGCGCGAACGGGGGGTTGCTCACGCGGGCGATTGTGGACTGGTATCCGTACAACGAGCGGTGGACGGGGAAGGCGAATCAGGATTTCTTCGTGAGCGATCTGCGGGTTCGGGCGGGGATTCAGCCGCGCGGTGGTGATGCATCATCGGCGAAGGTTCAGTTGATGATCCGCGCGCGCGGGCACGAGTTCCGCGGGCTGATCGAAGGTGCGCGCGCGGTGGTGCAGATGAGGCTTGACCCAAAGTTCAACGGCGGTCAAGAAGCGGCGTGGACAACGCTCGCTGAGGGCGTCTGCTCGCTGAGCACGACCAAGCCCTCGGCGGTTGAGTTCTGGCACTGCGATCAGCGGCTGGAGCTGTGGGTCGACGGCAAGCTCGTCACGCACGGGCATAGCGAGGGGTGTTACGACTGGGACCCCGAGCAGCGCGTGGCCTTCGCGACGGGCAAAAGCCTTTCGACGATTCTTGCGGAGAACAAGGTCATCGAGCACCCGCTGAAGGACAAGATGCTCTTTCAGCCGCCGGAGGTTGAGTTGAGTGTGGGGCAGGCGACGGTGATCACGCGGCTGGGGCTTGATCGCGACGTGCATTATCAATCGAGCTCGCTGCAGACGCGGCTGACGGGGCCCGGCACGCAAGGGCTGGGGACGCTGCCATATCGCACGCTGACGCTGAAGGCGGATCAGTTTTTCTGTATGGGCGACAACAGCCCGGCGTCGCTGGACGGGCGGTACTGGGGCTTGCCCGAGGCGTGGGTGTCGAGGCTCATGCTGCGTGAGGGGATGGATGTGGCGCATCAGGAGGGCGTGGTGCCGGGGAGCTTGTTGCTGGGCAAGGCGTTCTTTGTGTACTTCCCTTCGACGGCGGGGGACGGGGCGACGTGGTGGGTGCCGGACTTCGGGCGGCTGCGGTTCATTCAGTGAACGGACGTTTGGTCGTGCGTGCGTGGGGCGGTGGATGGCGTGAGTGCCGCGCGGAGTGCGGGGCTTCGCGGTACGCTGTGCTCGCATGGCTTGGATGATGACGATCGCGGTGAGTGAGGATCAGATCGCGCCGGCGCTTTTGACGGTCAGCCCGCCGGTGCTGTTCTTCTTTCTGGGTGCGGCGGCGACGCTGGCGGGCTCGAAGATCGTGATCCCCAAGGCGGTCACGCGGATGCTTTCGGTCTATCTGCTGTGGGCGATCGGGTTCAAGGGCGGGGTCGAACTGGCAACCCACGGCTTGACGCAGCAGGGCGGGCTGGCGATCGGGCTGGGCTTGGCGTTGGCGTTGATTGTGCCGATGGTCGCGTTCACGGTGACCAAGCGGCTGGTGGATGCGGCGAACGCCGCGGCGCTCTCGGCGTGCTACGGCTCGGTCAGCGTGGTGACGTTTCTGACCGCGTGCTCGGTGCTGGATCAGCGCGGGCTGGCGTACGGCGGGCACATGGTGGCGACGATGGCGCTCATGGAAGCGCCCGCGATCGTCGTGGCGCTGGGGCTCTTGCGTATGCACGAGCGAAAGCACGGCGGACTGAATGATGCGGGCGGTACCACAACGGTGACGGTGGGTGTGCGCACGCGTGCGCCGGGGTGGGGGGCGGTTTTGCACGAAGCGCTGCTGAACGGGCCTGTGGTGGTGCTGCTGGGAAGTTTGATTATCGGCGTGCTGACCGGTCAGAACGGGTACAAGACCTTCAAGCCCTTGTGCACGGATGTCTTCCCCGGTGTGCTGGCGTTCTTCTTACTTGATCTGGGTGTGCTGGCGGCTCGGCGGTTGCCGGCGATCGTGCGCACGCCTGTGGGTGTGCCGATCTTCGCGCTGGTGGCGCCGGTGGCGTTTGCGGGGCTGGCGATTGTGTGCGCGCGGCTGATCGGTGTCTCGCACGGCGACGCGGTGCTGCTGGCGGTTCTTGCGGCGTCGGCGTCGTACATCGCGGCGCCGGCGGCGCTGCGCCTGGCGGTGCCGAGCGCGGACCCGGGGGTCTATGTGTCGATGTCGCTGGGGGTGACGTTCCCGTTCAACATCCTCGCGGGGATCCCGCTGTACTCGACGATGGTGGACGGGTTGTGGAAGTGAACGGGCGGGGAGGAGGTTGTGGCGGGTGCGGAGAAGGGTGGAAGGTGAACGGGAATGGAGCCGGGGGGAATCGAACCCCCGTGCCGGGACGGTCGGCTTGGCATCTCTACGCGTGTAGCCGGTGATTTGCGTTCGGTCCGGGCACGCCCGCGGCAGGCTTGCTCCGTTCCTAGTACCCGGTGTATCTCACCTCATTCCCCGGGGACGCCAGGCAGAGGCCAGCCCGTTGTTTTCGTTCCGATCGGCCACGGGCCGAGCCAACCGGAACGTGCTACCTAATATTAGGCAGCGAGAGCGTAGTTGTTATTGGCAACTATTGTTTTGCATGCTTTTTACGTGGCCTGCATGCTCCACGACGCGCCACACCAAACGTCACACGCTCGGTCGAAACCATATCGGCCCCGTGTGCAGCCGAGGCAACCAACGCGGTTGCCCGACTGTTCTGGACGGCCGATTATAGGGGGCCTGCGGCGGCGACGGGCCGAGGTTTCCGGGGCCTTTCGCTTCGCCCGCGGCAAGTCGATCCCGACTGCTCTTTGGCACTATGCTCTTCTCGGCCTAGACCGGGCTCGTCGCGTTTTTTTAACCTATGGCTCAGCGTCGCCACCATTACGAGCGGGCTTTCGAGGCGTTCTTGCGTCAGCGGCGGATTCCGTATGTCGCGGTCGATGAGGCGAAGAAGGCCCTTCTGCCGCCGGAGGCTTCGTTGAGGGTGCGGACGGAGGGTGCCTCGGCGGGTGGCGGTGATGGCGATGACGGGCGGGCGATCAAGTCCTTTGACTTTGTGGTCTATGGCCAATCGGGGAACTTCCTGCTGGAGATCAAGGGGCGGAAGGTTGCGCGCAGGGTTGGTTCCACTGGTGGTGACCGCAGCGATCAATCCGTCGGCGGGATCTTCGGATCTGAATCCGCTGGCGGGGGCGTGAAGCCGATCAAGGCGCAGGCCGGTCGGTTGGAATCGTGGGCGACGGAGGACGATGTGGAGTCTCTGCAAGCCTGGCAGCAGCTCTTCGGCGAGGGGTTTACCGGGGCGATTGTGTTCGTGTATTGGTGCGATGAGATGCCGCCGGACGGGCTGTTTCAGGAGATCATGGAGTTTCAAGGGCGGTGGTATGCGTTGCGGGCGATCACGATCGACGCCTATGCGGGGGCGATGCGGACGCGGAGCCCACGCTGGCGGACGGTGGACCTGAGCCGATCGGACTTTGAACGGCTCAGCCAGCCCTTTGCCGAGGCGTGGGTTCATACGCCCACCCTGGCCCGCCCTGTGGTATGATCGTTCTCCCCGGAGGCGGAAACTCGACCGCTGAGGGGTGCTTTGGAGATGATCGCATGGCCCGTTCGCAGCCGATGTTCAAGTCGTTCGTGAAGACCGCCGCGGCGGTGCTCGTGGTGTCGGCTGGGATGATGCTGACGCAGCCGAAGGCCTGGGCCCAGTCGCTGGGGAACGACGTTCCGAACCCGGCGGCGACGCGGCTGGAGCCGCCAGCGTTGAACTTCAAGTCCTCCGACGAAGGTGTGGAGTTTCTGACGATTTTGGGGATGCTCGGGTGCGCGGTGCTGGTGATCTGCGCGAACTTTGTGCCGACGAAGCGTGGGCACCAGGACTGATCGGGGTTGGACAGCCTCGGCTGTCGGATCGATTCGAAGAACAGGAGAAGCCTCATGACCAAGTCGCAGCGAGTGCTGGTGGCGGTCAACATGGCCTTGCTGGCCGCGTTGGCGTTGGCGTCGATGACGCGTGGACAGTCGGCGGCGGGCAATCAGCCGCAGCGCGGGCGCGGGCAGTATGTGGCCGTGCCCGCGAAGGCGCAGGGATTGTCGACGGGCGTGCTGTACATCGCGGACACCGCGAACGAGGAACTGGTGGCTTTGCGGTGGGATAAGGGGACGGGTTCGTTCGAGGTGGTGGGGTTCCGTGATCTGGTCAACGACGTCGCCGCGGGCGGGAAGGGACGGTGAGGGCGATGAACGAGAACCAGAATCAGAACGTGAACATGAACGTGAACGCGACGCGGAACGAGAACGCTCGCCATATCAGCGGCGGCACGTTGGCTTTGCTTGCCTGTGCGATGCTCATCTCGGCGCTGTTAATCAACCGGCTCGCCGCCGATCGCTCGGCTTTGACCGAGCTTGGGCAAGCCGCATATGCGCAGGCGGTGAACCAGGGCGGCGCGTCGGAGACGTCGCTGCTGACGGTCGAGGCGGGCTCGAACGACGAGGTGCTGGTGGTGCTGGATCAGCGTCGCGAGGAGATGCTGGTCTACCGCGTGCAGAACCAGCGGACGGTGGAGTTCAAGAGCCGCCTGGGGCTCAAGGCGCTGTTCACGCAAGCGCGGGGCAACACGCCGCGGACGAACCAGCCGCCGGCACCGGGCGTGACGCCGGGCGGGCGGTGAAGTCAAACGGGTGACTGCGTTGTGACGGAACGATGAAGGGGCTCACCTCCTTCACCCCTCCCCGCGCATGCGGTCCGCGCCGTCGCCAGCGTCGTCGCGCGGGTCGGCCGGGTCGCTGTCGCGGTCGCCGTCGCGGCGGGAGTTGCTGGTGTTGTTCGAGCCTTGGCCGTTCTTGTCCTTCTTGCCCGAGCCTTTATCGAAGGCCCCGTCGTCGGGGTCGGGGAAGTAGCGGTCTTCGACCATCTCCAGCACCACGAGAGTGAAGAGCGAGGCGATGGCCAGCAGCACCGCGAGTGAGTAGAGCCCCATGCCGCAGGCCGCACCGATCCCCGCGGTGACCCACACGGCGGCGGCGGTGGTGATGCCGCGCACGGCCCGTTTGTTCTGAATCACCGCGCCGGCGCCGAGGAAGCCGATCCCGCCGATGAGCCCCTGTAGCACGCGTGAGATCTCCGCCTGCCCCGGGTGCGGCACGCCCGGCGGCAAAGCAGCATTTCCCGGTCCCGCGAGCATCGCGACGGACTGCATGCCCAGCAGCACGTAGCCCGCCGAGCCCAGGCTGATGAGGATCATCGTGCGGAACCCGGCCGGTCGGTGTTTGCGTTCACGCTCAAGCCCGACCAGCGCCCCCAAAGCCAACGCGGCGCCAAGGCGAAGGGCCATTTCCTGGGTTGTCAGCACGTCCATCGAGCAGCTCCGATACCACCCCACGCCCCGAATCCAAGCCAAGCGGGCCTTCTCGAGTCGGCGGATCGCAAGCACCCGGCCTGCGTCCAAACTTCGCGCAAAGGCTTTAACCAGTATATCTTCAACGAATCTTGGCTCTGGGGGTCTTGACAGGAGCGGTGGAAAGTCTTTCGCCCGCTGTTCGGTTCGGGCGACGCCTTTCGCGGGGGCTGCACCTACCCTCCACCGTGACACTTCCCCGTCTAGCCATTGTGGGCCGACCGAACGTCGGCAAGTCCTCCCTCATCAACATGATCGCCTCGCGCCGGGTGTCGATCGTCGATCCGACCCCGGGCGTGACGCGTGACCGCGTGATGGCCATCGTCGATCTGGAAGGGCCCGACCCGCGCGACGGGTTTGAGAAGGTCGAGATCATCGATACCGGCGGCTACGGCGTATATACAGCCGAGGGTCGGCGCATCGATAACGCGGGCAAGGACCTCGCCGCCCTGACCGACGACATCGAGAAGCAGATCGGCAAGGCGGTGAAGACCGCCGACCTGATCTTGTTCGTCATCGACGCGCAGGCGGGCGTGACAGCGCAGGACGAAGAGATCGCCAAGCTCCTGCGCGAAGGCGGCATGGGGCACGAGGCGGGCAGCGCGGGCAGCAAGGTCCTCGTCATCGCCAACAAGGTCGACGGGCCGCGCTGGGAAGCGCACGCGCTCGAGGCCAGCGGCATGGGCTTTGGTGAGCCGCTGATGGTCAGCGCGAAAAACAACTACCGCCGGCGTGAGCTTGTCGAGACGCTCTTTGCCAAGGTGCGTTCGCAGCGTGAGGCGCAGCTTGAGGGGGATAAGAAGGCGAAGAAGGGGCGTGCGAAGAAGGCCGCGGCGGCCGCTGTGCGCGAGCATCAGGACGAGGTGCGCCACGCGGAGATGATGCTGGCGATCGTGGGCAAGCGCAACGCGGGCAAGAGCACGCTGGTGAACACCCTCGCGGGTGAGGAGCGGATGATCGTCAGCGAGATCGCCGGCACCACGCGCGACGCGGTGGACGTGCGCTTCGAGATGGACGGCAAGTCGTTCGTCGCGATCGACACCGCGGGTCTGCGGAAGAAGAAGTCGTTCCAGGACCGCATCGAGTGGTACGCGCTGGACCGAATGAAGCTCGCGGTTGAGCGGTGCGATGTGGCGGTGCTGCTGATCGACGCCACCGAGCCGATCAGCCAGGTGGACGAGCACGTGGCGCAGTTCATCGCGCGGTCGTACAAGCCGTGCGTGATCGTGGTGAACAAGTGGGACTTGGCGCAGGGGCGCGTGATGTCGGGCGGGCGCGGACGCAAGGCCAAACGCGGCAACGTCGTCAGCACCGAGGCGTACGAGGAGTACATCCGCGGCGAGCTGAAGGGCCTGTGGTTCGCGCCGATCTCGTTCGTCAGCGCCAAGAGCGGCCTGAACGTGAAGAACACCATCGCGCTGGCCTTCGAGCTGATGAACCAGTCTCGCGAGCGCACCACGACGGGCAAGCTCAACCGCCTCGTCCGCGGCATCCTCGATCGCCAGGGCCCCGCGAACAAGCTGGGCACCTTTGCGAAGGTCATGTACGTGGCGCAGGTGCGGACGAGCCCGCCGACAATCGTGTGCGTGGTGAACAAGCCCGAGCTGTTCACGGCGAACTACCAGCGGTTTTTGCTCAACCGATTCCGCGAAGAGCTGCCCTTCCCCGAGGTGCCGATCAAGCTGCTCATCCGCGGGCGCAAGCAGGACGAAGAGTTCGACGGCAGCGCCGAGAGCCGCCTGCAGAGCGAGCTGGAATCGGGCGAGCTGACGCAGGTGATGCCGCTGGGCACGGAGGGCTTCGACGGCGACGAGGGCGAGCTGATGCCCGCGGCGGCGCCGGACACGTTCTCGGCCGACGAGATCGAAGCGATGTTCGACGACGACGCGGAGGCGACGCCGACGAAGAAAGAGCCGGAAGTCATCGGCAAGGGCCGAAACCGCCCGGTGTACAAAGACCCGACGCGCAAACCCAAGAGCCGCGGCGGCCCGAAGCGCGTGCGGCGGCGGACCTCGCCCGGGCGGTGAGGGTTGCGATAACGAAGTTCAAAGACTCCGAAGTAACCCGCTTCTACTTCGATGTGCCGTGCGGTGGATTCAGCGGGCCGAGAGTGCCTGCGCGGACGATTCTGTGATCGTCTGCTGTCGTCGCCGTCGGACGGCTCGTCGGAGGCACAGGATTAACAGCGAGCACGCAAGGCAAAGCGCGACATTGCCCAGAAGAGCCGGCGTGTTCAACTCCAGACAGAGCGAGCGGGACACCGCGAGCGGTATGAATGCGCCCTGAGATTCTTGCGAAATCGCGTTGTTGTAGTACCAAATGCTGCGAAGCTCAAAGCCGAGGACCCTATGTGAGAGCGCAGGCGTTGAATCGTCGAAGAACGGCGTGTCGAGCCGCAGATCCGCCGACGCGACGAGGACCGGTGAAAGCCCGCCCTCTTCGCGAAACAGCACTTTGTGCCAGTATGTTCGAAACATTTTCAGTGGCCAACCACATTCGCGAACCTGCACCCGCACGAGGGCCTGATCGGGCTTCGTGTGTGCGTCGGCAATCTCTCGAACTGCCGGCGGCATGGTCGACCTCATCCACTCCGGGCGTAACGTGACTTTGAAGCCGTTGTAAGACTTTGGTGGTGCTTGCGGGATGCTGAAATCCCAGCACATGTCGAAGGCAAAGCTGTGAACGTACTTGGCTTTGCACACCCACACATCGAAGACCACGTTCCCCAGCGTTCGTTCTTCGCTGAACATGACATCTCGGGTTGGCTCACGATGAATGACGCCGGTACCGGGAATCGCGCCGATGGCAAAGCCGACGCCGCGAGCCTGCACAAGCACGTTCATCAACGCGACCACGAGCAGCGGCGTGAACAGGATCGCCAGGAAGACAAACCGCTCGCGGGTGTTTGCGCCTTTCCGCATATCCGAGTGTAGTTGTATCCGATCCGAACGCCGACCCTGACTTCACGCGTCGCGCCGCTTCCCACACTCCGGACACACGCACCCGCGTGGCAGTGAGGCCAGGTCGTACCTGCACACCTGACAGGCGTCGGGCTGCGAAGAGTACTTGCCCTAGATCATCGCCCGTGCCGCCTTCCACGCGAACGCGCCGATCCACCACGCACCGGCACAGATCGCCAGCGTGACCGGAAACAAACACACCGAGTTGACGAGTGCCCCGAGCGGCAGCACATCGACCGAGCCATCGACGCGACGGAGCGACTTCATAGGCCAGCCGCAGGCGGTGGTGGTGACGGAGCGACCGGGCTGAGTAGGAACCTCCGCCCACCACGGCGGCGCGTCGATCTGCATCGCGCCGTACGACGGCTCATAGCTCGCCACACCCGCGCTCGATACCCGCGCAACCGCCGCCGTGCTGCGTGTGCGCACCGCCACCGCCCGCCCCTCGGGCGTCACGCAATCGGCCGATTCGACGATCTCCAGCCCGGTCCAGTGACCGCGAAGCCTTGGCGAGTTCATCGCGTACACCACCGGCCCGATGGTGATCGAAAGGGCCATCGCCGAGATCGCCGCAACGACCAGCAGAACGTGCAATCGAGTGTTCGGTTCCGGTTTGCTCACCCTTCTCAATACGCACCGCGCGGGCCCCTCGTTGCAACGTCTAACTCCAACCGAAACCACCCCCGCCGGGTTCCGAATACCATTCCCCGGGTCGGTTCGTGATTTCACGCGCCGTCACCCGAACCTGGAGATCGTCCCATGAGCCTCTGGAAGAAACTCACCGGCGAACTGATCGACATCATCGAGTTCCTCGACGAATCGGGCGACACGCTCGTGCACCGCTTTGAGCGGTACAACAACGAGATCAAGAACGGTGCCAAGCTCGTCGTGCGTGAGAGCCAGGCTGCGGTCTTTGTCAACGAGGGGCAGATCGCGGATGTCTATCCGCCCGGGACGCACACGCTCACCACCTCGAACATGCCGATCCTTTCGACCCTCAAGGGTTGGAAGTACGGGTTCGAATCGCCCTTCAAGGCCGAGGTCTACTTCGTCTCGATGCGCCAGTTCACGGACCTGAAGTGGGGGACGATGAACCCCATCATGCGCCGCGATCCGGAGTTCGGGCCCGTGCGCCTCCGCGCCTTCGGCACCTACGCCATGAAGGTCAGTGACCCCGCCGCGTTCGTCCGCGCCATCGCCGGCACCAACGGCCGCTTCACCGTCGACGGCATCCACGAGCAGCTCCGCAACATCATCGTCTCGCGATTCTCCGACACGCTGGGCGAGAGCAAGATCCCCATGCTCGATCTCGCCGGCAATCAGTCCGAGCTGGGCGACCTCATCGCCAACATCATCCGCCCGGAGTTCACGGGCTACGGCCTGCAACTGATGAAACTCCTCGTCGAGAACATCAGCCTGCCGCCCGAGGTCGAGGCCGCCCTCGACAAACGCTCCAGCATGGGCATCATCGGGAGCCTCAACGCCTACTCGCAGTTCCAGTCCGCCAACGCGATGGAAGCCGCGGCGAAGAACCCCGGTGCCGCCGGTCAGGGCATGGGGATGGGCATGGGCTTCGTCATGGCGCAGGGCGTGGGCGGGCAGATCGCCAACCCCCGCGGCGACGGCACATACTCAGGCACCAACCCAACCGGCGCACCGGGCGCCGTGCCCCCGCCCGTGCCCAACGCACCGGCGTACTTCGTGGGCATCAACGGGCAGCAGTCCGGCCCGTTCGATCTCAACTCACTCTCGAGCCTCGTCCGCAGCGGCTCGATCAACGCGCAGACGCTCATCTGGACGCAGGGCATGGCCGCATGGGCCAGCGCGTCGAGCGTGCCCGAGGTCGCCGCACTGCTGACCCCCAACCCGCCCTCGCCCCCGCCCATGCCCCGCTGATGTACTTTCGGTGGCACGGCTGCCTTTGGTGGCACGGCTCTCCAGAGCCGTGCGCGCAATCTCCGTACCCCGCCCTTCAAAGAACGGACCTTGCTCAAGCTCTGCATGGGAACATCGACCTCGACAACACCGCCCGTCCCAAACTCACCCAGGCCGCGCGAGTTCCCCTGCAAATCCTGCGGCGGCAAACTCAACTTCGCGCCCGGTCAGGACGCGCTGCAGTGCCCGTACTGCGGCGTGCTCAATGAGATCGCCGCCGATCAGTCTCAGGTTCAGGAGATTGATTACCTCGCCACGCTCCGCGAACTCGAATCTCACCAAGAGACCGAGGACCGCATCGTCGTGCACTGCAACGCCTGCGGTGCCGACGTGCCCATGCGCCCGAACGTCACGAGCCAGAACTGCGACTTCTGCGGCTCGCCGATCGTCGCTACGGCGCAAACGCGCAAACTGCTGCGCCCGAAGAGTCTGCTGCCGTTCTTCATCACCGACCGCCAGGCCCGCGACACCTTTGTGAAGTGGCTGGGCGGGCGCTGGTTCGCACCGAGCGACCTGAAGAAACTCGCCGCGGTCGATGGGCGGCTGGCGGGGTTTTATCTTCCCTACTTCACCTACGACTGCGACGCGACCACCGACTACACCGGACAGCGCGGCGACGACTACTGGACAACCGAGACCTACACCGTCGTGGTCAACGGCCGAACCCAAACCCGCACCCGCTCGGTCAAACGCACCCGCTGGCGCTTCGCCTCCGGCCGCGTCTTCGACCGCTTCAACGACGTGCTCATCCCCGCCAGCACCTCGCTGCCGATCGATCGGCTGAACCAGATCTCACGCTGGGACCTTGACCAGCTCGTCAGCTACGACGACCGCTACCTCGCGGGGTTCAAGAGCGAGTCGTACACGGTCACGCTCCCCGATGGCTTTGAGAACGCCAAGATCGTCATGGCCGAGCGTATCAAGCTGACCATCCGCGCCGACATCGGCGGCGACCACCAGATCATCTCCTCGATGCACAGCGTCTACGACGCCATCACCTTCAAGCACATCCTGCTACCGATCTGGATCGCGGCGTACCGCTATCGGGGCAAGACCTACCGCTTCATCGTCAACGCCCGATCGGGGGATGTCGCGGGCGACCGCCCCTACTCGTGGATCAAGATCACGCTCTTCGTGCTCATGTGCCTGATTGCCGTGGGCACGCTCATCCTCGTCGGGGTCATGCACTCCAACCGCTGACACCGCTTTCAACGCTCCACGCCGGGGTCGCTCACGCCCACCCCTTCCGAGCGCCGATGAAATCCCGGGCCTTCAATCGCCCGAACCATGTTCGTCTCCCAAGCCCATTCCTTCACGCAGCAGGCCCGCCTTGCGATCACCCTCGCCTGGGTCGCCGGCTACACGAACGTCATCACCATCCTCGCCTGCGGCAGCGTCACCAGCCACGTTTCGGGCACCACCAGCCACCTGGGCGAACACGCCGCCAAGGGCAACTTCGCCGCCGCGGCGCTCGCGCTCTTTCTCTTGGTGACCTTCTTTCTTGGCGCCGCGTTGAGCGCCCTGACCACCGAGCTGGGTCGTCGCAAAGGGTGGGAGTCCGTCTACGTCCTGCCCATGGCCATCGAGGCCTCGCTGCTGGCCGCCTTCGCCGTGGGGCTGGAGTTCAGCGACACCCGGACCCTCATCGACTCGAACTGGAAGTTCCCGATGCTGGGCCTCGCCAGCCTCGCGATGGGTTTGCAGAACGCAACGATCACCCGCATCTCCAGTGGCGTCGTCCGCACCACGCACGTCACCGGCGTGCTGACCGATCTCGGTTCAGAGGCCGTGCTGTTTGTATGGTGGCTGAAGGACAAACGCACCGCGCTGATCAAGGCCGGGCCCGCCGGCATGATCTCACAAATCCGCACGCACGCCCCGGGCAAGCGCCTGCTCATGCTCGCCTCGATCGTCGGCACGTTCGCCCTCGGCGCGGGCTTGGGCACCTTTGCCTTCTCCTCGATCACACGCTGGAGCATGATCCCCCCCGTGCTCTTCCTGCTGTGGATCATCTATCAGGACGTGCGCTCGCCGATCGTCGAGATCGAGCCTTCGGACCTGGTGACTTCGCACGGGCTTGATCTGCCGAGCGGCATCGCGGTCTTTCATCTGCGCCGCGACGCTTCGCGCCCGGGTCATCTGCACGCCCTGCCCGACCTGCAATCATGGAGCGACCGCCTGCCCGACTCAACCCGCGTGGTCATCATCGACCTGGGCGACGTCACCGCGCTCGACGCCAACACCGCGCCGGAGCTCAACGCCCTGCGCACGCGTCTGCTCGCCCAGAAAAAGCGGCTGATCATCTCGGGCATCACCCCGGAGCACTACGACGAACTCCGCGCCGCCTCGGGCGAGCAGGGTCTGGACTTGGACACGCTCTGCACCGACCTCGAACTCGCCATCGCACGCGGGTACAACCAGCTCGAAGAACTCCAATCACGCTGATCTCGTTCTTCCCAGTGCCCGGTCCCCAGTGCCCAGTGCCTAGTCGGCCATCACGCAGCGTTCCGCCGCCCACGCACGCAACTGCTCGACCGATTCACGCATCGTCACCGAGAGCGGCTTGGTCCGTGCGATCTCATCAAGCACCATGCGCGTGTCGATCTGCACACCTTCGCCCGCGCCCCCCTGGCTCGAGGCCGCCTCGTACAGCGCCGACATCACCGCCTGCTCGATCTCCGCTCCGCTGAACCCCGCGCTCGCACCGATTAACGCGGCCAGATCAAAGGTCTTCACGTCCTGACGCCGCTTGCGCAGATGAATCTCAAGGATCGCCCGCCGTGCTTCTTCGCCCGGCAGATCGACAAAGAAAATCTCGTCGAACCGTCCCTTCCGCAGAAGCTCCGGCGGCAGCGCCGCGATGTCGTTCGCGGTGGCCACGGTAAAGACCGGCGCGCGGTGCTCCTGCATCCACGTCAAGAGCGTCCCGAACATCCGCCTTGACAGCCCGCCGTCCACGCTCGCGCTCGCGGCCGAGGCAAACCCCTTCTCGATCTCATCGATCCACAGCACCACGGGCGACATCGCCTCCGCCTGCCGCAGCGCCTCGCGCAGCCGCCGCTCCGACTCGCCGATGTACCGATCGAAGAGCGCCGACGGATCGAGCTTCATCAAAGGCCGCTTCCACCCCGTCGCGATCGCCTTGCTCGCCAGGCTCTTCCCCGCGCCCTGCACGCCCAGCAGCAGCAACCCCCGCGGCGGCATCAACCCCGCCGACTCGCGCACCTTCGGATCAAACCCCGCCTCTCGCTTGCGCAGCCAAGCCTTCAGCCTGCTCAGCCCGCCGATCTCGTCCATCGACGCGGGCGAGTCGACAAACTCCAGCACGCCCGAGTCTTCCAGCAGCCGCCGTTTGCCCGCGAAGAGCTTCGACAGATCGTTCTCTTCCAGCGAGCCGTCCATGCACGCCTCGACGAGCAGTTGCTCCGCCTGCCTCGCCGTAAGCCCGCGCATGATCTCAACCGCCCGCCGCTGACCGCCCGCCGTCAGCCCCGCCTGACGCAGATGCCCGCTGCCGTGCATCCGCCGCGCGGTGGACTTCAGGATCCCCATCAACGCCTCATCATCGGGCAGTTCCGGCGCACAGCGCACGCTCACCGCGCCGATCGCCGCGGGCACTTCGTCCTTGTGGTCGATCATGACCAGCCGCGGGCCGATCTGCTTCTCCTCCCCCGGCACCCTCTGGCTTGAAAGCGCCCGCGCCTGCACACGGAACGTCTCGATCAGCTCGCGCAGGGCACGCAAGACCAGCGGGTCTTCAAGCCGATCCGCCATATCCAGCGTGATCAGCGCCATCGGCTCGCGCCAGCGCTGCATCGCCCACGTCAGCGCCGCCGCCGGATTTTCGGTTTTCGCGATGACCTCCCCCGAAGTTCCACCCGTACGCCGAACGCCGTGCACGCTCGACCACAACCAGGGCGTCAACCCCAGTTCCATCACCTGCCCGACCACCTCGGTCAGCACGTCCCCCTCTTCGAGCGTCACCACCCGCACGCACGAATGCCCCGCCTCCAGATGCTTCTTTACGCTTTCAAGTCCCATGCCGCGGAGCATACCGTCCAGCGCCATTCCCCTCATCGAAATGTTCAACATTGTTCTGCACGAACCCGAAATCCCCAACAACACCGGCAACATCGGCCGGACCTGCATCGCCACCCACTGCACGCTCCACCTCATCCGCCCGCTGGGTTTCGACACTTCCGAGAAAGCCTGCCGCCGCGCAGGCCTCGACTATTGGCCTCGCCTCAACCCCCTCCAGCACGACTCCTTCGATCACTACCTCGGTTCACAATCCCCCCGCCGCCTCTGGCTCTTCACCACCAAGTCCACCCGCCCGACCCTCGGCCCATCCGCCCCGCGCTTCCTCCCCGGCGATCACTTCATCTTCGGCAAGGAAACTAAGGGCCTCCCCGATCACCTCCTCGCCCGCTACCCCGATCAGCTCCTCACCCTCCCCATGGCCCAGGGTGAACGCTCGCTCAACCTCGCCACCGCCGTCTGCGCGGTGGTCTACCTCGCCATCGATCAACTCCTCCGCGATGGAACGATCAGTCTCGACGCCTCCGCCCGTCTGACCAACCCCCGCACGCCCGGGGCCTGAACTGGGTAAACTCCGCCGAGCTTCACCATGCCCACCAACCCACTTCGCCAGTCCAGCGACCTTCCCACCCGTACCGATCTTCATCGGTCGATCCGCGCCGCGCTGGCCCTGACCTCCCTCGCGACCCTCACCCTCCTGCTCGCCCCCGGCTGCGCCAGGCCCCTGCTCGCCCCCGACGAAGACCGCTCCCCCTTCGACCGCTACGACGCACTCCGCAATCAACAGGCCCCCCAGACCGTCGAAGACGCCTTCGGCCGCCGAAACCCCAACCTCCGCGGTCGCCTCGCCCCCAAGTCCGAATGACGACCGCCCAGCGCCCCGGGGCATCTTGGTGGCCAGGCTCTCCAGAGCCGGGCATTGTGTCCCCCCGCAATCTCATCCCAACCCCGAAAACAGCGCCGAACCCTCGGCACTGGTCGATATTCCCTCACGTCCGCTCGCGCCCATCCGTCATTGGTTGATCGACCCGCAGGCGATAACCCATGCCCCCGCGCCCAAACAACCCCGCCGCCGACCCCCGTTTCCGCGTAGACTTGAGCACCATGGCCCATAAGCGCGGTGCTCCCGTGCTCATTGAGGTGCTCCGCAGCAAGGCCGCCGTCCCCGGCCCCGGTGGCGCACGCCCATCCCCCGGTCCCGCGCCGATCACCTCCGCAACCGCCGAGGCCATCCGCGCCGGCGTCCCCACCCTCCCAAACGCAGTCCCCAGTTCCCCCGCCGCCGGCGCGAACCCCGCGGGCACCCGCTCATTCGCCAGCGCTCCGCCGCCGCCCAGCGACGCCTCACCCGTCGCGGGTTCTTCGGGCTCGGTCATCATCTTCAAGCGTCGAATCCCCGTCGATCCGCGTCTGGCGATGTACCTCATCGGCGTGGGCGTGGTCGTGATCGCCGTGGTCTGGTTCGTCGCCTTCCGCGCGGGTGAGAACACCGCCGACCGCAAGTGGGAAGACCGCATCCCCTCAGGCCCCGACGCCGCCCAGAACACCCCGCCCATCCCCGATCCGCTCAACCACAACAACAACAACCAGTCTTCAGGGTCCAACGGCTCGGGCAACAACACCTCACCGCCCACGCCGCTCCCGCCCACCCCCCAACCCAAAGACACCACCAAGCCCGCCACGCCCGACTCGAACCCCCAACTCGTCCCCGGGCTGAACCACCTCATCGTCGGCACCTTCCGCCGCCTCTCCGACGCGCAAGCCTCCGCCGAGTATCTCGCCTCCAACGGCCTGCCCGTCATCATCACCGCCCCCAAGGGCGACGAGCCGACCACCAAAACCACCGAGTTCTGGGTCTGGGTCGCGCAAGGTTTCGAACGCCCCAACTCCACCAGCGAAGCCACCAAACTCCGCACCCGCGTCATCGAGCTCGGCCGCCTCTGGAAAACCCAGAACAAGCTCGCCCCCACCGACTTCTCCCAACCCTACTGGTACAAACTCCGCGCCAAGGGCGAGTGATCACCGTCGAGCGCCGAGGAAAGCCCTGTTCGTCACAAGCCGTGCTGTATTCAGAACGAAGTCCGCTCAGTGACGTTGAGTTCGCCGCGCTCATCGATCTTCAGGCTGAGCGTTTCCACGCCCGAGTTGAAAAGGTACCACTTGCCGTCGGCAACCCTCCCGCTCCCTGCGTGCAGATGCAGCAGCACAGGCCGCGAACACGAAACCCGCAGCTTGAACTCGTTGGAAGAAATCACCTCATAGGTCAACACGATCGACCCGTTCGAGTTGTTGGATTCGTAGCGTCCCTCGCTTGCCGACGTCCACGCATTCTTGTCGTGACCTTCTTGCGGGTCGTTCAGCCCGGGCAACATCTGAAGAAACATCGGACTCGGGGTTTTGCCCGCGAACGACACCGACACCAACTCAGGCTTCACCGTTCGCGGCTGGTACTGCCTGATCGCCAGAAACCCGATCATCAAGAACAGCACCGCCACCAACGCAATCAGCACGTACTTCATCGTTCATCCTCCCCAATCTCACCGCGCACCAACAAACCACCTCGCGGTCGCGTGCGTGAGTCTATCAAAATCGCCCTGAAGTTGACCTAGGTACTCCCTTGAACCGATCAGCTTCTCAACTGTTCCGCTGGCTGATCCGCCCAAGAGCCCACGCAGCCGCTCAGGAACCGGCTTTCGGCTTCGCGCCCTTGCTCGCGCACGCACGCGCGATCGCGCTCAACAGGTCCGCTTCGCCGTACGTAAACCCCGGCTCAACCCGCGGCACCACCACCATCACCCCCTCAGGCCAACGACCCGCCTCGACCTTCGAGAGCTTCGACCAGTCCTTTTCGGTCGTGACCACCAACGCGCGCCGGCCGCTGGCCTTTGCCCGCTCGTGGACCATCTTCGCGCGCGCAAGCAGGGCCTCGACGGTCGCGGGCGTGAAGGGATCATGATCGGGCCTGAGGAACAGTTCGATCGAACCCTCGGGCCCGACGTGCTCGCGGAGCATGGCTTCGATGGAGGCGGGGTTGCCCAGGCCGCAGGCGAGCAGGGCCTGCGCGCCGCGGAGTGAACTCTGTTCGATCGTCCCGCCGATGCCGGTGGCTTGGCGCAGGCTGCTCCACCTGGCGCTGCTGATGGCAAAGACCGCCCTGGGCGCGTGCGAGCGCAGGGCGATATCCAGCGCGCGGGCTTTCTGCTCGCCGACCACCTCGCCCCGCGTGATAACCACCGCGCCCGCCCGGCTCAAACCCGTCAACGGCTCGCGAAGATTCCCGCCCGGCAGTAAACGGTCCTCCAGCGGGCTCCGCGTCGCGTCCACCAGCACGATGTCCAGCTCACGCCCCAGCGCCCGGTGCTGATACCCATCGTCCATCACCGCAACCAACGGCGGCCTCTCACTCCCGCGCGCTTCGCTCAGCACCTGCCTCAGCGCGGCGCAGCGGTCCGGATTCACCACCACCCGGACGCTCGGCAGCAGACGTTGCAACTCCGCCGCCTCGTCGCTGACCAGAACGCCGCTGTGGTCCTTGGTGGCTTTGTACCCGCGGGTGAGGATCAGCGGCTCATACCCCAGTGCGGTCAGGGCCTTGCAGACCCAGGCGACCATGGGCGTTTTGCCGGTGCCGCCGGTGGAAAGGTTGCCCACCGAGATCACCGGGATGGGTGCACGCCAGACGCCCTCGCCGCGATCGAAGGCCCGATTCCGTCGCGCCACGGCTTTGGCATAAAAGGGCCCCGCGATCGGCGAGAGCAAACGGCGCAAGAACCCGATCAGGCCCTGATGGTCCGGCGCGGGGAGGCTGCGACGCTCGAAGTCGGTTTCGTTCGTGCTTGTGTTGCGGGAAGGTGTTGAAGTCGGCATGCTCATGGTTGGTTCGGGCGGTTGCGTTCGTCGTGATCGTTGGTCGGCGCGGCGCTGTCGCGGGCTTTGGCGGCTTCGCGTTGGGCTTTGCGCAGTTCGAGGATCAGGTTGGCGGCCGAGGCCTCGGCGAGCTGCGAGCGGTGCCCGACGTACAGGCGCAGCGTGTTGAGCATGTCGAGGGCCGCGAGCAGAAGCAGCAGCGCCACCATCGCGATGAGCACCGTCCAGAGGATCAGGAACGTTCGGTGCTGGGCGGCGGAGACGTTCATCAGGTTGAAGGCCATCAGCCCGACGGTGCAGATCAGCATCATGCCCGTGGCGGTGCGGATCCGCCTTCGGCTGGCGGGCATGGGGCGACGCTGGATCATCAGCGTGTAGACCCCCGCGAGGATCATGATGGGCATGGCGATGGGCAGCACGACCGCGGCCGAGAGGGTGCCCGTGTGAGAAGCGGGCTGCGACAGGGTGCCCGATGAAGACGCGCCCGTCGGTGCGGCTTGGGCGGTGGTGGTCGATGTCGGATTGGCCTCGGTGCCCGGTGCTTGCACGGGATCAGGGTACCGCGCCCGGGGCGAGTCGGCGAAGAAGAGAAGTGGTCAAGTGCCAAAGTGCCACAGTGCCACAGTGCCAACGTGAAATGGCACGAGTGCCACTCAGCCACTCTGCCACTTCGCCACGTGACCACTTCATCAACCCAGCCGACGAACCAGGGGCGAAGCTTCATCCCGCGAACCGGCAAGGACCTTGCTCAATGCCGGCACGACGCGCTGCATGGGCAGGCCCGCGACGGTGGTCGGATCGCCCTCAACGTGCAGGGGCCAGTTGTAGTTGAGTTGATCGAAGATGTTGTAGCCGCCGGCCTTGCCGCGCCAGGCGCCGGAGGCGACGTGGGCCTCGATGCGGTCATTGCCCAACTCGCCCACGTGGACGTGCGCACAGTCGACAAAGAGCGTCCGCGGCGACTGATCGAGCGATGATGACAGCGCGGCGCGAACGGGCGAACCGCCCGCCGGTACTTCAACGATCGCGACACCCGTCATGACCTCGTGCCGACCGGCGGAGAGCGTGCGGAGGATGTGCCGGGCGTCGTTCTCGTCGCTGGGCTTGCCGATCAGGCGTTGGTCCTTGATGACGATGGTGTCGGCGGCGAGGATGAAGAGGGGTTGATCCGCGCGCACGCCCGCAGGCCGCTGATCCGGGCAGGAAAGCGTGGTCTGCACAGCGCGGGCCTTGAGATACGCCAGCGCGGCGACCCAGCGTCGGGGCTCGACGGGCCCGGGGCACAGGTGCGCGTCGTCCATCGGCGGCAGCACGGTTGAGAAGCTGAACCCCGCCTCGCGGAGCAACTGCTGTCGGCGTGGCGATTGGCTGGCGAGGATGAGCGCGGGCGTGCCGGGGGCGCTGCCCGCGGCTGCGGGTTGGCTGCGGTCGGTCTTGAAGGGTTCAACGGCGTGCATGGGTGGGCTTTGCCTGCGTGCTCTGGGTGATGCTGTGAATACCGACAAACGGGACGGACCGATGCAGCCGGGGGCGTTCAGAATGTGTGAGAAACAAGAACGGGTGGAACCCCTGCATACCCATGTGCAAGGGGAGACAAAGGGAATCGAATGGTTGAACGCTCGACGAACGAGAATCGTTCAAAGGCCCCGGAAAAGTCCACGATCAGGCGCAGAAGTGGCGTGCATCGCGAGCCGGGGAACGGAAGCGGGAAGACCCTGAACTGGCGGGCAGCACAGCTCAGGATCAGATCGGGCATTCACCCGACCGTGGTGTGGTGGCGTTTGAAACACCCGCGCAGCAGTGCGGGCAAAACCAGGGAAGAAACGGTGTGGGAATCACAGGAACCACACCCTCACGAGACCCGGCGTCGCTTGGCAACCATCACCGGGGGCAGCGTATCAGAAAAAACCCTGAGATGACCGGAGATGGTTCAATCGGCGACGATCTGCCGGTGATTTGGTAGAAACCCGAATCGTCACACCCCTGAAAAGGGGGTCGGGCTTGTTTCTGGATCAACGAACGGGGGGGTAGGGGGGTGGGG
>JACVCS010000135.1 GCA_016741915.1 Phycisphaerales bacterium
ACCAGTCGGAGGGATTTGCAGTAGTAATGCGAGACTGAATTGTCAGCGAAGGTATAGGGTCGTTGAGCTACGAACGCACAGGGCAGTCGCTAGTAGTCGTCGTCGTATTATTAGTAGCTGCAACCGACCGCCAACGACTCCAACCGCAGAAAGGCCGGCGGCGGCGTCGGATGTGAATAAGAGGCAGGTGATGGTGGGTGGTCTGAAGTTGACGCCTGGCGCGAAGCCGGGATGGCGCGTGGAGGGGGTTGGATGAACTGTCGGTTGGGTCGGGTACAACCGACAGCCCTCCCCCAGTTATGCGCGTGATGAAACGATCGGGACTGCAAGGTTGGGGTGATGGCGCGGGTGATCCCGCGGACAACCGCGCGCCGGCGAGCGCAACCGACAGGGGTAGGGTGGAGTGATTCCACGGGCGATGCACATGGTGGTGCGGCGGGTTTGCCGGGGGACGTTGCGTTGCTGCGTGCATCGGCGCACAGGTTCTCCACAAGCGCCAGGGGCCAATTACTCCCAACACCACTCTTTCTCTTCTCTTTGAATAGAGAAGAGAAGACAGAGATCACGACTCGCCACGATGGACCCTTCGGGGCGGAAGGCTCTGCGGGCAAGGGTTGCTGGGTTGTACGCTTGCGGCGTGCCTGAACTGCCTGAAGTTGAAACGGTGCGTCGGTCGTTGGAGCCCCACGCGGTAGGCCGACGCGTGCGGGGCGTGGAGGTGCTCCGCGGCTCGGTGATCGAGGGGGAGGCCTCGGCGGAGGCGTTGCTCGTTGGACGGGTTCTTCGGGGCGTTCATCGGCACGGGAAGTTGTTGATGATTCTGGCGGAGTCGGGTGAAGCGGAAGGTGCGGCGAGCGCGAAGGTGGGCGGGCGGTGCCTGGCGATTCACCTGGGGATGAGCGGGCAGGTGCTGGTGAAAACCACGCGGCAGGAGTTGCGCTCGCTGAGCCATGTGCACGTGGTGTGGGAAGTTGAGCGGGTTGATGAAGCTGGCCGGGGTGTGGAGAGCGTGTGGATCGGGTTCCGCGATCCGCGGCGGTTTGGTGGCGTGTGGACGTTTGATGACGAGGCGCGACTTCGTGAGGCGAAGCTCTCGGTGATGGGGCCTGATGCGTTGGTGATTGAGGGTGGGGCGTTGTTTGAGGCGCTGCGGAGAACGAGCCGGGCGGTGAAGGCGGCGCTGTTGGATCAGCGGGTGCTGGCGGGTGTGGGGAACATCTACGCGGATGAGGCGCTCTTTCGATCGCGGATCGATCCACGGACGAAGGGACGGAGGCTGGCACGGGAGCGCGTGGAAGAGCTGGCGGCGATGATCCGCGCGGTGCTGGCCGAGGCGGTCGATGCGCGGGGCTCGACGCTGCGGGATTATGTGGATGCGGAAGGGGCGCAGGGCGGGTTCGCGCTCCGGCACGCGGTGTACGGGCGCGGCGGTCAGGCGTGCACGGTGTGTGGAACCACGCTGAAACAGATCACGCTGGCGCAGCGGACGACGGTCTTCTGTCCGGGTTGTCAGAAGCGTGTGTGAGGATCAGCCCGGCGTGCGGAGGCGGTCTTCGAGCGAACTGACGACGACGTTGAACTCCGCGTCGGTTTCGCGGCGGTCGTCGATGGTGCGCACGGCGTGCATGACGGTGGTGTGGTCGCGCCCGCCGAAGTAGCCGCCGATCTCTTCGAGGCTGTAGCGGGTGTGTTTGCGGGCGAGGTACATGCAAAGTTGGCGCGGCTGGGCGATGGACCGCTGGCGGCGCTTGCTCTGCAGGTCGGTGACTTTGACGCCGAAGTAATCGGTGACGGCGTCGATGATGGTCTGGATCTGGATCTTCGGCTCGGCGCGGCCGACGTCGGCGTCGTTGAAGCAGGCGCGGGCGGCTTCGAGGCTGAGCGGGCGCGACTCGACACTGCAGAAGACCTGGAGCTTGACGATGGCGCCTTCGAGCTCGCGGATGTTCGTGTCGATCTTGGAGCCGAGGTAGCAGGCGACGTCGTCGGGGAGGGTCAGGCCGCGGATGCGGGACTTGTTTTTGAGGATCTCGACGCGGGTTTCGTAGCAGGGCGGGGTGAGCTGCGCGACGAGGCCCCACTTGAAGCGGGAGACGAGGCGGTCTTCGAGATCGGGGATGTCCTCGGGTGCGGCGTCGGAGGAGAGGATGATCTGCTTGTGGCTTTGGTAGAGGCTGTTGAAGGTGTGGAAGAACTCTTCCTGCGTGCGGTCGCGCTTGGCGAGGAAGTGGATGTCGTCGATGACGAGGACGTCGACGTGGCGGAACTTGTGGCGGAAGCGGGTCATCATGCCCTGGCCGACGGCGTCCATGAACTGGGTCATGAAGCCTTCACAGGAGGTGTAGTAGATGATGGCGTCGGGGCGTTGGGCGCGGATGTTCAGGCACATGGCCTGGAGGAGGTGGGTTTTGCCGAGGCCGACCCCGCCGTGGACGAAGTAGGGGTTGTACGCCCGGCCCGGGTTGGCGCCGACGGCGATGGCGGCGGCGTGGGCGAGGCGGTTGCTGGGCCCGACGATGAAGTTGTCGAAGCCGTAATCGGGGTTGAGGACGAGCCCGTCGTCGTAATGGGCGGCTGAGAGGGGCTCAAGATCGGCGCGGTTGCCCGAGAGGGTGTTGGTGCCGGCGAGGGGGCGGTGGTGATCGATGCTGACCACGGCACCCGGGGCGGGGAGGTTCATGCGCTCTTCGGGAGAGAAGGGCGTGTTGGAGGGTGCGTCGGGATCGTCGGATGTGGCGGGGGAAGTCGAGGCACCTGAAGAGGGGATGGGGACGCCGGTGGGGCGGGTGACGATGGCTGGTGAGGTGTGGGCGTTGGACGCGGCGTGCGGGGCATCGGGGGCGGTTTGCCCGATGATGGGCGCGGATGACGGCGCGTTCGCGACCGATGGCGACGGAGTGGGGGCGGAGGGTGATTGCTGGGTGGGGAGTTCGTCTTCGGGTCCGAGGAAGCGGACGGAGATGAGGCGGCCGGAGGCGGTTTGGGCGGCGTCGTTGAAGGGTTGGAGGCACTGGCGCTGGAGGTAGTCGCGGTGGATGTTGGTGTGAGCGCGGAGGTAGAGCACGCCGCCGGTGATGCCGAGGGGCTCGATTTCTTCGAACCATTGGCGGCAGATGCCGGGCTGGGTTGCGCGCATGTAGGACAGCAAGTCCAGCCAGGTCTGGAGGTCGGGGTCGACACGAACGGGTTTGGTCGGCGCGATCGATCGGCCGGAGCGGAGGCCGTGGGCGTTCACCTGGAGACTCCTCCTGGTCGGCACAGAAACGAAGCGAGGAAGGTTGTTCGTGCGTCGATCGCACGTGGGCAACCTCGATTGCGACGGTAGAGTGAAACCGCTGAACTGTCAACAGATTTCGACGCACGGTGTGCGTGATTTGTGACTGGAAAATCGCTTGACAGGAAGAAGAAAAAGGCGCAGCGTGCGCGGGATGCTCGCGGTCGTGCGTGAAGGGCGGCGGGACACAACCTGTTGTGCGGTGAGGCGGGTGCGGGTTTGTCGCGGTTATGGCGCGGGTTTTTTTTCTTGTCGGAGTGAGCGGAAAAAGTCGCGGAGGAGTTGACTTGCTTCGTCGGCGAGAATTCCGGCGATGGGCGTGACGCGGTGGTTCAGGCGCGGGTCTTCGGTGAGGCGCATGAGCGAGCGGCAGGCGCCGGCCTTCGGATCGTGGGCGGCGAAGACGAGCCGGCAGAGGCGTGCGTTGACGATCGCGCCGGCGCACATGGGACAGGGTTCGAGGGTGACGGCGATGCGCAGGTCGCTTAAGCGCCAGTCGCCCTGGGCTTTGGCGGCGGCGCGGATGGCGAGAATCTCGGCGTGGGCGAGGGGGTCGTTGTCGATCTCGCGGCGGTTGGCGCCTTCGCTGACGATCTGGGGGAGGTCGGGCGTGAGGGCGCGGTAGACCACGGCGCCGATGGGGACTTCGCCTGAATCGCCGGCGGCGCGGGCGAGTTCGAGAGCGCGGCGCATCATGAGGATGTCGGCGGGGTCGGGGGTCGGGGGCGGGCTCTTGGGCGATTCGGTCACGGCATGAGCGTACGGGTGGAACTGTGCGGGCGGTGAACGAACGATCGGGGCTTGACCCGAGGTGGTTGTCGTTGATGCATGAAGTGGGAGTTCCAACCCGGACGATTGAGCGGGCCGTGCGCGTGAGCGGGCTGACGCTGTTCAGTGGAGCGGCGGTTCGGATGACGATTGAACCGGCGGAGAGCGGGTCGGGCGTGGTGTTTGTGCGGGAGGATCTTGGTGGGGTGCGGGTGCCGGCGAGGTGGGACCTGGCTACGGGGGGCGCGGGTCAGCGGCACACGGTGCTGACGGGCGATGGGGCGGCGCGGATCGAGACGGTGGAGCACGTGATGTCGGCGCTGGCGGGGACGGGCGTGAGCGACGCGGTGATCAGGCTGAGCGGGGCGGAGACACCGATGTTCGATGCGTCGGCGGCGCCGATCGCGGCGCTGCTGATCGAGGCGGGGATTGTGCAGACGGGGTGGCGGGCGGTGATGCCGATTGTGAATCACCTGCGGATCGAGGGTGAGCGGTCGGCGGGTGTGGAGGGGGTTGGCGTCGGGGGCGGTGCGGGCGAGATTCAGGCGCGGGGGATGACGGAGGAGGAGTTTGCGGAGTTTGGTCAGGCGCTGGTGTGCGAGTATGAGCTGGACTATGGGCCCGGGGCGGTGATCAGCAAGCAGCGGGCGCGGTGGGTGGTGAGTCATCAGCGGCCGGATGCGGAGGGGTATCTGGAGGAGATTGCGCCGGCGCGGACGTTCTGTACCTTGGCGGAGGCGGAGCAGATGCGTGCGCGGGGGATGTTTGCGCATGTGGAGGAGGGGCAGACGCTGGTGATCGGTGCGGAGGGGGCGGTTGGGAGTGCGGAGCGGTTGCCGCAGGAGCCGGCGCGGCACAAGGTGCTGGACATGATCGGGGACTTGGCGCTGGTGGGCGGGCCGGCGGTTTGCGGGGTGGTGAAGGGCGTGCGGAGCGGGCACGCGTTGAACATCAAACTTGCGCAGTTGCTGGCGGTTATCGGAGCGAGCGGGGCGGGGGGGGGGGGAGGGGGGGGGCGGGGGGGGGTTGCGGGTGGGTTGGGGGGTGGGGGGGGCGGGAGGGTTGGGGGCGGGGTTTTGTGGGTTGTGGGGTGGGAGGGGGGTGGGGGTAGGGGTGCGGGCGGGGGGGGGTGGGGCGGGGTTGCCGGCCGTTGGCATGGTGCCGGATCCACGCGGGGTCGGGGCGGCCAGTTGGTTGGGGCCGG
>JACVCS010000136.1 GCA_016741915.1 Phycisphaerales bacterium
AAGAGCCAGCCCCCTAACCAACCATCTCGGGAACCCACCGCCGGATCGCCTCCAGCACCGCCGTCTTCTCCGCGCTCGGCGCCCGCATCGGCATCAGATCCGCCACCATCCGCAGCCCAAGTCCGGGTTCAGCCGAGGTCGCCGCCTCCGACTGCCATTGGTTGATCTTCGCGTGCGCCGTCGGGTTCAACTGTTCCGCGGCATACGCCAACTGCTCGAACAACTTCTCCCCGGGCCGAACGCCCGAGAAGACCACGTCCATCGCCGGCGCGTGCTCGTCACCCGGCTCGGTCACCGGCTCGCCCGCCGAGTTCGGGTCGTTGCGGATCAACGCGGCGTACTGGGGCGTCCAGCGCACCCGCGGCGCGAAGCCGTGGAGTCGCACGAACCGCTGGGCCAGGTCGAGGATGCGGATCGGCTCGCCCATGTCCAGGACGTAGACCGGCGCGCTCGAAGCGGGCTGATCCAACGCCGCGGCTTGAACGACCAGCGCCGCCGCCTCGGGGATCGTCATGAAGTAGCGGGTCATGCGCGGGTCGGTGACGGTGACGGGCCCGCCGTCGGCGATCTGCTGTGTCCAGATGGGCAGCACGCTGCACGCGCTGGCGAGGACGTTTCCGAAGCGGACCATGCTCAGGCGTGTGCCGCCGCTGCTCTTTGCCAGCGAGGCGATGTAGAGTTCCGCCAGGCGCTTGGTTGCGCCCATGACGCTCGTGGGGTTCACGGCCTTGTCGCTGGAGATCATCACGAAACGCTCCACGCCGCTGGCGATGGAGGCGTCGACGATCGACTTGGTGGCGAAGAGGTTGTTGCCCACCGCCAGGGCCGGGTGATCTTCCATCAGCGGCACGTGCTTGTGGGCGGCGGCGTGAAAGACCACCTGCGGGCGGTGCTGCAGCAGCAGACGCAGCGTCTGGTCCGGGTCGTTGACGTCGTGAAGGATCGCGCTCCGCGGCGTGGCGGCGTGACGGCGGCCCATCTCGTGATCGATCTGGAAGAGGGCGTTCTCGGCGCGTTCCATCAGCAGCAGGCGCGCGGGGTTGAACGACGCGCAGACGCGGGCGAGCTCGGAGCCGATGCTGCCGCCGGCGCCGGTGATGAGCACGCGCTTGCCGGTGATGATGGCGGCGATGGCCTCGCGGTCGATCTGGGCCTGGTGACGACCGATGAGTTGGGCGGGGTCGAGCTGGCGCTCGATGGAGGCCGAGGGCTGGGTGATGGGCTGCGCGGGCGCGGCGGTTGGTGCGACGGCGGTGAGGATCGGCGCGTGGCCCAGCAGCGCGTCGCGGCGGCTTTGGACCGTGCGCGTTGGGATGCTCAGGCGGGCGAGGTGCGCGAGGGTCTTGCGGGTTGAGCGGGCGTCCTCGGCGGGGAGGCAGACCAGCGCGGCGCGGAAGCGGTGGCGGGCGTGGAGGGCGGGGAGGTCTTCGAGGAAGCCGAGCATGGGCGGGAGTGAGCCGAGGGCTTGATCGTCGGCGGCAGCGCGGGCGCCGGCGAAGCGGTCGGTGAGGACGAAGCCGGTGGGGACGGGCGGGTGATCGAGGTCTTCAAGCTCGTCGACGACTTCGCGGACGGTGGCGGGGGCGACGATGAGGAGGAGGCCGGTGGCGGGGAGATGCCCGGGTGCGAGGGTGGGCGGCAGGGCGAGGGCGCCCGGGCCGCCGATGGCCTCGTGAACGAGGCTGAGGGCGGGCGCGGAGGATGGGCCAAGGGGCACGGCGGAATCGACCTTGAGCGATGACATCCCTTGGGTTATCGGTCAGCGGGAGGGTGTGATTGAGTGCGGGTGTCGGGATTTCGGGGAGGCGGCGGTTTTTGCGCGGTTGGGGCGGGGGTTTCTCGGCTGGAGCTGCGCACCAATCGCTCCGTGCTCCACCCCTCCGCGTCCGGTGGCGTGAACTGCGGTCGCCAACGCGCGTTGGCTGACTCGCCGAACGACCAATCTTGTCCGCCACGCGGCAAAGACGACCATGACTCATGCTGGCTATTCACTCTGCTTAGATAACTCCACGATCTGCGCTCTCACTTTGCTACTCAAATAGAATGCGATGCACTAAACCACAAACCATCTTCACCACCTACTTGATTAATGCCAAACGCAGTCAACGAGCGAAGTGTTTCGTCGCGTGCCAAGAATCCATTTTTTATAACTGACTTTGTATTCACTGAGTTGCTTGCGTCCGCAATGACATTCAACTCTTCGTGAGGCGAGTACCCGATGATCTGACCGCATCGATACACGACCGCGAGCGATCTAAGCAGATCTCGAAAATCAACAACGCCGTCACTCATGATTAACGCAACCAGGCTTGCCTCGTAGTACGCACGCTTTCGGTATCTTGCCGCCCACACTGCGCATCGCCCAGCCGACAAAACCATTGCGTAGGCCTGCTGCATGCATTCCATACTTGTATAGCACGGAGTCAAATGAGCAATCCTACCGATACTTGCAAGAGCATCTGTGAACTCATTCTCCGCGGCTGTTGGTCCTGTGGCGTTCAAGCCGAGTGGTAGCGGATCATCTCGTGGCATGGACCGCACAAGCCTTTCTGCGGCCGCCCAAATCAGGGTCTCTTGTTCAGTTGGCGATGGTTTCTTCATGGAGCAGTCGACTTTTTAAATACGGCGAGGAGAATCATGAACCTGACTTGATTGCGTTTACGATGTTCGAGTGCGACATCAACAAGCATTTTCCAGCACTACATGAACGGCCAATCTTTGTTTGCGAGGAGATCTTCAACGGTGCGGTACTCTCTCCATCGCAGAGCTTCTGGCACGTTATCCATGTCCTCTCCTTCATCTTTCTCCTGCAAGGAGAAGTACTCATGCTCATCCATTAGCACTACAGCACGTCCACGCATCTTGACGATAAACAACAAAATAGACTGCCGAACCGACGCTGCATCCATGCCTCTGGCACCCCAAAACACCTGACTGTTCGCAAGATCACCTAGGCTCAAATGCGATTTACCAAGAAAAAGACTTGCACGCACCTCAGGACACACTAAATAATAGTATATGCTCATGGCGGCACCATCCTCTAAATCAGATTCCTTTGTGTGGATGCGTATTTCTTTAAGGGGCATGACCAGCTGAGCGGACTATCTCGGCAGTGCTTGTGCAGCAGATGGTAGAGACCTTGGATTCGTTGTTTGAAGCGATACTTGAACTCTTCGTGTTGGAAGAGGAAGCTACGGGGGTGGAGTTGCTCGGAGATGTGCCGGGCGGCTTTGTGGTGGCCGCGGAAGCCATTTGGGAGGGACGGGGGTGAAGTTTCGGCTGGGGGATTGGGCGGGTCTGGATTGTTTTTCGAGCCGCGCGGCGGGCTTCAGGGATCTGCTAGGCTTGGGGCATGATTGCTCGAGTGCGTGGGATTTTGGATGAGGTGCAGGGGCAGGTGGCGCTGGTGAAGGCCGACACGTCTCTGGAGAGCCGTGGCACCAGGAGCGACGGGGTGGTTGTGGGCGGGTTGGAGGTGACGCTGGAGGTGATGATTCCGGCGTATTTGGCGGTGGAGCTTGCGGGGAGTGTGGGGAAGCCGGTGACGTTTTGGACGCTGGCGTATATGGATAGTCCGAATCAGGGGGCGAGCTTTGTGCCGCGGCTGATTGGGTTTTCGTCGCAGCGGGAGCGGGCGTTCTTTGAGTTGTTCACGACGGTGAAGGGGATCGGGAATCGGCGGGCGCTGCGGGCGCTGGCGGAAAGGCCGGGGCGGATCGCCTCGGCCGCCCCGCCGCCATCCTCGGCGACGACCGGCCGGCCCATCGCCTGCGCCTCGACCAGGGTGCGGCTGAAGCCCTGGCGGGCGCCTCCGGTCGCGACCACGACGTCGGCCAGCATGTAGGCGGCCGGCATGTCGTCGACATAGGGACCGATCTGCACGCGGCCCTGCATGCCGGCCTTCACGATGGCGCCCTCCAGCTCCTTCTCGAAGGGCATCGGCTGGCCGGTCGAGCCCAGCAGCAGGCAGAACACGTCCTCGCGCTCCAGCCGCCGGATCGCCTCGATCAGGATCTTCTGGCCGTTGTCCTCGCCGAAGCGCGCCGGGCACAGCACGAGATGGGCGCCATCGGGCACGCGCAGCTCACCGGCGAGGCGGATCAGCCGGTCGGCGCGCACGATGGCGGGATCGAAGCGGTCGAAGTTCACGCCGGGCGGGATCGTCTCCAGCCGGTTCTCGAGCGTGGGGAAGCGCTGCAGCGCGTCGCGCGCCACGTGCTCGGAGACGGCGATCACGGCATCGGCGCGCGCCTGCCGCCGCTCGACGAAGCGGCCCGCGAGGTCGCGTGCGATGAAGGGCCGATGGAGCGTGGCGATCCACCTGATGCGGAGGCGGCGTGCCAGCGCGCGCGCCACCCAGGCGGTGGCGGGCGAGCGCGCCTGCACGACATCGACCTTCGCCTCGCGCAGGCTGGAGGCGAGCTTGCCGGGGAGGGTCAGCCGGCCCCACAGCGCGTGGCCGCTGTCGGGCAGCTCGAGATGCGAGGCGCGGAGCCGCAAGAGGTCGGGCACCATGCTGCCGCCGGGCGAGGCGACGATCGCCGAGCCGCCGGCTGCGATCACAGCCTGCGCCGCATCCAGCGTGGCCCGCGCCAGGCCGCCGCCGGCGAGAGTCGGAACGATCTGCAGGAGGGTGGGCGCGGGCACGTTGGCTGCTTTTGCGTTAAACGAGCGGGGAGAGAGCACCTAACACGGGAGCGACCACGTGGGTAGAGTCGGGGATAGAACCGGGCGGCTGCAGCGCGGCGACGGCAACACCATCGCCTATGCGACGACGCCGGGCCGCGCGCCGACCGTCGTGTTCCTGGGCGGCTTCCGCTCCGACATGACCGGCACCAAGGCCGTGGCGCTCGAAGCCTGGGCTGAGAAACGCGGCCAGGCCTTCCTGCGCTTCGACTATCTCGGCCACGGCCAGTCGTCGGGGAAATTCGAGGACGGCACGATCGGTCGCTGGCTCGACGATTCGCTGGCCGCCATCGACCGGCTCACGACCGGCAAGTTGGTGCTGGTGGGATCGAGCATGGGGGGCTGGCTGGCGCTGCTCGCCGCGCGCGCCCGGCCCGACCGGCTGTCGGGCCTCGTGCGGCTTGCGCCCCCGCCCG
>JACVCS010000047.1 GCA_016741915.1 Phycisphaerales bacterium
GGTGGGGGAGGGCGGGAATGGACGGGAGCGGCGAAGAAGGGGCGGATTCGCGGGGAATAACCGGGGAAGGGCGGTTTGGTCGAACCGAGCGGAAGGGCGGGCGTATGGAAGAGAGCGGGAGTGTGAGGGGGTGGGGAGTTGGGAGTGAGGGTTTTCGGGTGGTGCGGATTGGGGTGTGGAGGGCGTGAAAACGTGCCGATGATGAGGAGACGCGCGGCGGAGGCCGCGGCGGTCGGGGCGGTGCGCGATGGGTTGATGAACACGACGGCCTGAGTTGAAGTGCGTGGAAGAACGGTGCTCGCGGCGGTGCGAAGGGATGGATTCGCGAGCGCGTGCGTACGAAGTCACGGACGGACGGAAGGAGCCGGCGATGAACGAGTTCACGGGTGTGCGTCTTCAGACGGGCAACGCGGAACGCTTGGAGCGGCTGGGGACGGGTCCCGGCGCTGCGGGCGGCGGTGGCGCGGGCGGAGCCGGCGGTGCGGGTGGGGTGGGTGATCTCGCCTCGCTGATCGATTCGCGCGTGGACAAGCGCGAGTACGGGCAGGTGCACTGGGAGGGGACGTTCTTTGATTACCTGCAGATCGTGCAGGCGCGCCCGGGGACGGTGCGCAACGCGTTCCAGCGGGTCTTTGACGCGGTGATGAGCCAGGGGTTCGAGCGGTACCGGGTCTTCAAGCAGGATGCGATCCGGTATCACTTTTTCAGTGATCCGTTCGACAACGGCGCGGACGCGATCTTCGGGCTCGACTTTGCGCTCATGCAGCTTGTGGACTTCCTGCGCAGTGCGGCGGAGGGGTATGGGACGGACAAGCGGATTCTGCTGCTGCACGGGCCGGTGGGGAGCAGCAAGAGCACGATCGCGCGGCTGCTGAAGAAGGGGATCGAGCGGTACTCACGAACGGATGACGGCGCGCTGTACAGCTTTACGTGGCTGCTGGATGAGCATTGCGGGCCCGGGGGGAAGACACACGAGTTTGCGTGCCCGATGCACGAAGAGCCGCTGATGTTGGTGCCGCGGGAAGCGCGGGACGAGCTGTTGCGGGCGCTCAACGAGCGGTTCACGCCCCTGCACGGCGGCGGCAAGTTGAAGCTGGTTGGTGAACTGGACCCGTTCTGCCGACGGATCTACGCGGATCTGATGAAGCACTACGGCGGTGACTGGCGGCGGGTGATGGACCACGTGAAGGTCCGGCGGATCGTGCTCAGCGAGAAGGACCGCGTGGGCATCGGCACCTTCCAGCCCAAGGACGAGAAGAACCAGGACAGCACCGAGCTGACGGGCGATATCAACTACCGCAAGATCGCGGTCTTCGGGTCGGATTCGGACCCGCGTGCGTTCAACTTCGACGGTGAGTTGAATATCGCCAACCGTGGGATTTGCGAGTTCATCGAGGTGCTGAAGCTCGACGTGGCGTTCCTGTACGACCTGCTGGGCGCGAGCCAGGAGCACATGATCAAGCCGAAGAAGTTCGCGCAGACGCACATCGACGAGATGATCATCGGGCACACGAACGAGCCCGAGTATCGGCGATTGCAGAACAACGAGATGATGGAAGCCTTCCGCGACCGCACGATCAAGATCGATATCCCGTACAACATTCGTCTGGACGACGAGGTGCGGATCTACAGCAAGGACTTCTCGCCCGCGAAGGTGCGGGCGCTGCACATCGCCCCGCACACCCTTGAGGTGGCGGCGATGTGGGCGGTGCTCACGCGGCTGGAAGAGCCCAAGAAGGCGGGGCTGACGCTCTTGCAGAAAATGAAGCTGTACAACGGCAAGGCGATCCCCGGGTTCACCGAGGAGAGCGTGCGAGAGCTGAAGGAAGAGGCGCGGCGCGAGGGGATGGAGGGGATATCGCCTCGGTACGTGCAGGACAAGATCAGCAACGCGATGGTGAGCCGCCAGGCGATCGAGGACCGGTGCGTGAACCCGTTCATGGTGCTCAACGAGCTTGAGGGCGGGCTGAGCCACCACTCGCTGCTGAACGATGAGGAGCTGAAGAAGAAGTACAAAGAGCTGCTGGGCGTGGTGAAGGAGGAGTACGAGGACATCATCAAGGCGGAGGTCCAGCGGGCCATCAGCGCCGACGAGGACGCGATCAAGCGCTTGTGCACAAACTACATCGAGAGTGTGCGGGCGTATACGCAGAAGGAAAAGGTCAAGAACAAGTACACCGGGCGTGACGAGGAGCCGGACGAGCGGCTGATGCGGAGCATCGAGGAGAAGATCGAGATCCCCGACAGCCGGAAGGACGACTTCCGTCAGGAGATCATGAACTACATCGGTGCGCTGGCGCTGGACGGGAAGAAGTTCGAGTACAACACCAACGCCCGGCTGTACCGCGCTCTGGAGCTGAAACTTTTCGAGGACTCACGCGACACGATCAAGCTGAAGAACCTTGTCTCCAGCGTTGTGGACGACGAGACGCAGGCGAAGATCGATGTGGTGAAGCAACGGATGATCAAGCAGTTCGGCTACAACGAGACGAGCGCGACGGACGTGCTGAACTATGTCGCGAGCATCTTTGCCCGGGGTGATAGCAAGAAGTGAGTAGGGGTAGGCACTGGGCACTGGGCATTGGTGAAAGGCAGAAAGCAGTTTGAACCCCGCTGGGTTTCCTGGCGGGGTTTTTCTTGTTTGGGATTTACGAAGCGTTCAGCGGCGACCACGCGAAGTCTTTGGGCATCAGTTCCGGTCGGTTGTTGATGTAACCGACGAGCCATTCGAAGGCATCGACGAGGCGTGGGCCCGGGCGGGTGAAGGAGGCGTTGCCGTCGACGATGGCGATGCGGTTGTTTTTGAAGGCGGGGAGTTGCTGGAACCAGGGTTGATCAGCGAGGCGGCGGGCTTCGGTGATGGCGCGGGGGAGGGAGAGGCCGCAGGGGCAGATGATGACGATTTCGGGCTTGCTGGCGGCGAGGACCTCGGCGGGGACGCGGACGCTTTTGCCGGCGATGCGGAGGGTGGTGCCGATGGGGCCGGCGGCGGCACCGGCCTCGCGGAGTGGGCGGGTTTCGTTGAGCGGGTGGCGGGCGCCGGCGCGTTCGATGAGCTGGGGGGTCCAGTGCCCGCCGATGAAGAGCGGGTCGGTCCATTCGAGGAAGGCGACGTTCGGGCCGTCGTCGAAGGGGTTGGTGTAGTCGCTGGCGGCGTAGATGCGTTCGCGGAGGTTGCAGACGAGGGCGGCGGCTTTGTTGTGGAGGTTCAGGGCTTCGCCGATGGCGAGGATGTCGTCGAGGACGCCCTCGAAGGTGGTGGGGTTGCTGCTGTAGACCTGCGGGGCGGGGGAGATGGTGGAGGCGACGCGGCGGACGCTGGCGAGGTCGATCGAGCAGACCTCGCAGAGGTCTTGGGTGAGGATGAGATCGGGTGAAAGAGATTGCAGCCTGGGTTCGTCGAGGGAGTAAAGAGATGTGCCGGTGGAGAGGGCGGATCGGACCGCCTGATCGATCGAAGCGCAGGCCTCGGGGGAGGCGTCGTCAACCGTCCTGGGGGCGGTGAGGCTCGGCAGGGATTGCACTGCCGAGGGGTGGTCGCATTCGTGCGAGCGACCGACGAGTTGGGCGTGGTTCGGGTCGGGATTGAGGGCGAAGAAGATCTCGGTGGCGGAGGGGAGGAGGCTGACCACGCGGAGGGGCTTGGAGGGTGGACGGACGGGTTGGTTGGTCGGGTGGTTCATGGCCGGGGTGTGGAAGGTCCGAAAATGTGGGGTGAAGGTGTGTTGGGGGCGGGCGGATAGGCTGATGAAGCGGTGCGGGGTGAATCTTGGACGGGTGCGAACCGCACCCTGACGCGCACCCATGAGGGGTGCAACGATAGAGCCGATCAAGCCGGGGCCCAGTTCGGGCGTCGGCTTGGGCGGACCAACGGTTGGAGACCGATCGATGAGCAGCGAGCACGACAGCAGCGCGAAGCAGAACCAGAACGACCGGCGGCGGGGGTTGCTCGCGCGGGCGGGTGGGCTTGGGATGGTGGGGAAGGTCGGTGCTGTTGGTGCGGCGTGGTGCCTGGTGCTGGCGCAGCCGGCGGGGGTATTGGCGCAGGAGCCGAAGAAGAGCGATCCGGCGAGTGATCCGGCGCCGACGCAGAGCCCGGGGGGGAATGAGCCTTTGCAGCCGAATCCGGAGCCGACGGTGATCGTGGTGGACCCTGCGACGGGGCAGCCTGTGGCGACGCCGCCGGGCGCGGCGCCGAACGCGACGGGTGCGCAGCCGGTTCGGCCGGGGACGACGCCCGGGCCGACGGGTCCGGTCGGGCCGAACGGAACGACGGTTGATCCGCGGACGGGGCGAGCGCTGCCGGCGAATCCGAACGGTGCGCAGCCGGTGACGCCCGGCGCGACGCGAGCGCAGCCTGAGCAGCCGGTGGGTCCCAGTGTTCAGCCAACGCCTGCGCCCTCGGCGGGTCGATCTGCGCAGAGCCCGGCGATGAACCCGGGCGCAACGCCCACGCGTGAGGTGCGTCCTGAACAACGCGGAGAGAACGGCGCGGCGGCGGGCCCGCTGCCCGGGACCAATGCGCCGCTGAAGGAAGGCTGGTTCCGGTATGGGCCTGTGGCGGAGCCGCTGAAGTTGAAGTTGCTGGCGGATCAGGTGGCGGCGGAACTGGGGATTCAGTATCTCAGCACCGATCTGGCGTTGTCGGACAAGCAGGTCTTTCTGCCTACGGCGATCGATGTGCCGCACGAGCAGCTCTTGGGGTTCTTGGAGATGCTGCTGGAGCAGAACGGGATGAGCCTGCGCAAGACGGGCGTGGGGAACATCTATTCGATCGAGCCCATCAATCAGGGGACCGCGAGTCCGATCAGCAGCGATCCGTTCGCCACAACGCAGATCATCGCGACGCCCGGTCTGCGTCCCTCGGCGTTGCAGGGTGCGATCAACGCGGTGTTGAGCAAGAGCGGCGGGGCGGCGATTCCGGGGAATCCGAACCCGGGTGGTCAGCCCGGCGGGGGCACGGCGCAGATCGCGTATCTCGATGATCTTGGGATCATGCTGGTGACGGACACGCCTCGGAAGATCCGGATCATCAGCAGCGTGGTGGAGCAGTTGGTTGCTGAGCAGATCAAGATGGAGTGGACGCGGTTTGACGTGAAGTACTTGGCGGCCGCGGGCGCGCGGAGCCGGATCATCGAGGTGCTGAACCGTCAGCAGGGTTCTTCGAGCGGGCAGCAGAACGTGCAACCGCAGCCTGGGACGGTTGTGCAGGGCGGCGGTTCGTCGGGCGGAATCAACAACCTTGCGGACCGTTTGGTGGTGGATTCGACGAGCAACGCGCTGATCTTCCGTGGGCGCAGTGACGAGGCGGTGCTGCTGCGGAAGCTGCTGACGGTTGTGGACCTGCCCAGCAAGCTGGAGGGGCGGTGGTACGCGGTGTCGGGCGCGGCGCAGATCGCGCAGCACGCCGAGCGGTCGGGGTATGGGCGGTTGATCACGATCGATCCGCAGAACTCGTCGACTCGTGGGACGGGCGCCTTCGCGGGCGTGCCGGCGAACCAGGGTGCGCAGAACCAGTTCAACCCGAACCTGCGGACGAACGAGGGGGACGCGCAGGGGACGGTGATCGTTCTCGACGCGCAGGCGCGCGGGTTCATGTACTTCGCCACACCCGAGCTGCACGAGCAGATGAACCAGCTCATCAAGCGGCTGGAGCCGTTTACGGAGAGCGAGGCGATCGTCTACGAGCACTACAAGATCCGTCATGGCAAGGCGGAGGAGATCGAAGCGATCGTCACGGCGCTGATCACCAACACGGCGCAGGCGGCCACCGCGCCGCTGTTGCCCGGCGGGGGCGGGACGGGCGGGGCGAACAACCGCTTCCCGTCGTTCAACAACCAGGCGCAGCGCGTGCCCAACCAGGCACAGCCCAACCGCGCCGCGGCGGATGAGAACCAGGCGATCGACGCCTCGGCGGATGTCTTTGTGACGGCCGACAAGCCGAACAACCAGGTGATCGTGAAAGCCCCGAAGCGGTTGCAGCCGCAGTTTGCGAGGCTGATCAACAAGCTGGACATTCGCCGCCCGCAGGTTTTCGTCGAAGCGCAGATCGTGGTGATCGACGACAACGACGGGTGGCGGCTGGCCTTTGAGACGCAATGGGTCGACCAGATCAGCAACAACAGCCGACTGGCGGCTCGGAGCATCTTCGGCACCGCGACCAACCGCACCTCGCTGACGGGCACGCCGACGGTTACTCCCGCGCTCAACGCCTTCACCATGGCGATCATCAAGAGCGATCAGGTGCCGATTGTCATCACGGCCTTGGCGAACTCAACCGACGCGAAGGTCGTCGCGGCGCCGAAGCTGCTCGTGGACGACAACGAAGAGGCGGAGATCTCCGCGATTCAGGAAGTGCCGACAACGACGACGAGCCAGTCGGGTGCGGCGGGTTCGACGGTCACGAGCTTCGGCGGGTTCCAGGAAGCGGGCCCGAAGCTGAAGGTCAAGCCGCAGATTTCTTCGGGCGATTACCTGCGGCTGAAGTACGAGCTTGAGCTGTCGAACTTCGTCGGCTCGACGGACACGGCTTCGTCGATCCCGCCCGCGAGGAACACGAGCAAGATCAGCAGCGAGTCGGTGACCGTGCCTTCGGACTCGACGATCATCGTCGGTGGGCTCGCGCTTGAAAACACCTCGACGACGGTTTTGAAGGTGCCGCTGCTGGGGGATATCCCGCTGGCGGGGCAGTTGTTCCGCGATCAGAGCGAGACGAAGACGCGCCGGTTGATTTACGTGTTCATCACGCCGCGGGTGATGCGTGACGCGGAGTTCACGGATCTGCGGCTGCTGTCGCGTGGCCCGGTGGCGATGGCGAAGGTGAGCGACCCGGTGCCGAAGATGGTGCCACCGACGTATATCGAGATCCACAGGCCCTCGCCGAGCGCGAAGGACCCGCTGGAGGGGCTGCCTCGCCCGATGCTCACGCCGATGCCGCAGACGAGCGGGAAGACGGTGGTTCCGCCGACGACGCCGGCAAGTCCGGCGAATCCTGCGCCGGCGGCAAGCCCGGACCCGGCGACGAAGTAACGAGCGTTTCGGTCGTGTGCGTGGACGGTTCGGTGTGTGTGGTTGGTCAGTGACGTGGGTGGTTGGGTGTGTGGAGCGAGTCAGCCGTGGCGAAACGACCGTTCAGTTCGATGCTCTCGGCGGTGGGTAGCGGCGCGGGCGGTGCGGGGGGGGCGGGTGCGGAGAATGGCGCGTCGAAGGATGGTGCCGCGCTGCCGGTGGTTTCGAGCGAGCCGAAGGACTGGTCGCGTGTGGGAGAGATGCTGGGGACGCTGGCACCGCGGGTCGATCGGCTGCGGTCGTTCCCGGATGCGCCGGGCTCGGATGTTGAGCCGTGGGACACGCTGCTGGGGATGCTCGCCATCGACGAGCACACGGCCCTCAAAAAGCTCGCCGAGCGGACGGGGCTGCCTTTGCAGAACGAGCCGCGGCTGCAGGAGTCGGCCTCGCGGTTTTACGAGTTGGTCCCGGGCTCGATGGCGCGTGAGCATCAGGTCGCGGGGCTGAGCAGCGACGGGCAGGTGATGACGGTTGCGACGAGCCAGCCCATGCAGCCGGCGATCTTCGCGCTGATCGAGGAGAAGCTGGCGATGCCCGTGCGGCTGGTGCTCGCGCCGCGCGCCAGCGTGACAAACCTGATCAACCGCGGGTACGAGCAGAAGCAGGATTTGGTGACGGAGATCGTCGAGGAAATGCCTCTGGACGATCGCGCGATCCAGAGTGCCGCGGGATCGATCCGCCAGTCGAACGATCTGCTGCAACTCGCCCGGCAGACGCCGGTGATCAGGCTGGTAAACATGATTCTGTTCGAGGCCCTGCGTCGGCGAGCCAGCGATATCCACGTGCACCCGATGGAGAACAAGCTGGTCATCCGCTTCCGCATCGACGGCATGCTGGTGGACGCGTTCTCGCCGCCGCTGGCGCTGGCGAGCGCGATCAGCTCGCGTCTGAAGGTCATGACCGAGTTGGACATCGCCAACCGCCACAGCCCGCAGGACGGGCACACCAACGTGCGGATCGGCTCGCGGAAGATCGATATTCGACTCTCGGTGATTCCCAACGTTTACGGCGAGCGGATCGTGCTGCGTCTACTCGACCAGAGCCAGAACCAGCTCGGGCTGGAAAAGATCGGCATGGGCAGCGACCTGCGCGACAAGCTCGTGGCGCTGATCAACCGACCCAACGGGATCATCCTCGTCACCGGTCCGACCGGGAGCGGCAAGACCACCACGCTCTACGGCGCGCTGGGGTGCATCGACCGTTCGAGCCGGAACGTCATGACGGTTGAGGACCCGGTTGAGTACCACCTCGACGGGATCAGCCAGACGCAGGTGAATCCGAAGCGCGGCGTGACGTTCGCCGCGGGTCTGCGGGCGCTCTTGCGTCAGGACCCGGACGTGATTCTGGTCGGTGAAATCCGCGACAAGGAGACGGCCGAACTGGCGACGCAGGCTTCGCTGACGGGCCACTTGGTGCTCGCAACGCTGCACACCAACGACGCGCCGAGCGCGATCTCGCGGCTTGCGGACATTGGGGTTGAGCCGTATTTGATCACCTCGACGCTGCTGGCGGTGCTCGCGCAGCGGCTGATCCGCAAGACCTGCACCGACTGCAAGGGTACGGGCAAGAACGCCATGACCGTCGCGGGTACGGTGGGGCTTGATGCGGGCGTCTGCGAGCGTTGCAACGGCACGGGGTACTTCGGGCGACAGGGCATCTTTGAGCTCATGGTGATGAACGACCAGCTCCGCCGATTGACCGGGCAGAGCGCCGACGCGATCGCGCTGGGCGATGCGGCGAAGGCGACGGGGATGACCACGCTGATGGACGACGCGATGCTGAAGGTTGCGCAGGGCGTGACGACCGAGGCGGAAGTCCGGCGCGTGCTGGGGTGAGTGGGGCGGAGGTCACTGTGTACGGAGTTTGCTGAGCTGGAACCCGCGAAGTTCGGGCGCGGTTGACGCGTTGGCGGTCGACGCTATACTTGCATGATGACGCAAGTAAGCAAACAACCACGCCGGCCGATGAGTCCGAAGCAGGCCCTCACGCGTCGGAGGCCTGTTGACGGGCTGCTCGACGCGGACTTGTTCAAGGCCTTGGGCGATCGGACGCGTCTTCGGCTGGTTGCCTGCCTGGTGAAGTGTGCCCGTGCGTGCACGGTCAGCGAGATCGCCGAGTGTTGCTCGGTGGATTTCTCAGTTGTTTCCCGGCATCTGCAACTGCTCGAACGCAGTGGCGTGCTGGAGTCCAACCGCACCGGGCGCACCGTCTCTTACCGCGTCCGCGGCGACGAACTCGCGGCGATCTTCACGGGACTCGCCGAGGCCATGTCCGCCTGCGGCGGTTGCTGCGGCACGCGTGACAGCTCCGCACAGCCCGGCAAAGCCTGCTGCTGAAACGGGAGGTGGTTTATGGCGGAAGCGAAGAGCAAACTCAAGGTCATGTTCCTGTGCACGGGCAACTCCTGCCGGAGCCAGATGGCCGAGGGATGGGCGAGGGCCCTGAAGGGCGACGTGATCGAGGCGTTCTCCGCCGGGACGAACCCGCACGGCATGAACCCGCTGGCGATCCGCGCGATGCGCGAGGCGGGCGTCGACATTTCCACGCACACCTCCAAACGCCCTGAGGAATTGAACACGAGCTTCGATGTCGTCGTCACCGTCTGCGACTCAGCGCACGAGAGTTGCCCCGTCTTTCCGGGCGCGCGCGTTGTGCACGTTGGCTTCGATGATCCGCCCCGCCTTGCGAAAGGTGCCGCGACGGAGGACGAGGCGATGCCGCACTACCGGCGCGTGCGCGACGAGATCCGCGCGTTCATCCTCACGCTCCCCGGCTCGATCATGCCGTGATCGTTGATCGCGTCGAACAAACGAACGAACAAGAACCACAGAAACACATCACGGAGTACACCCATGACGAACTCCCCCCCGAACGCGAACCCCTCCGCCTCCAACACTTCATCCTGCGGCTGCGCGCCGGGTTGCTGCGGCACTTCGAAATCGACGCTGTATACCGCCGTCAAACCCACAATACCCCCTCAGCCCGCGGGGCCTTCGGTTGCCTCCGCCAACGACGAACTCCGCCAGCAAGTCCGCGCGGGGTACGCCCAGATCGCCAAGCTCGGCGTCTGGACCTCGTCGAGCGCTTCGATCGAACCGACAACGGATTCGACCGTCGCGGAACTCGTCACTGAGGAGAGCGTGTCGAACCAGAACGTCACCGCCGCGAGTTCATGCTGCGGCAGTGGGGGATCGAGCACACGTGTCGCCGGGGGCGGGTGCTGCGGGCCCGCAAACTTCACGCCCCAGCAACTCGCTCACGCCATCGGCTACGCGCAGGGCGATCTCGCCCTCGCGCCCGAGGGCAGCAACATGGGGCTCTCCTGCGGTAACCCAACCGCAATCGCCTCACTCAAGCCCGGCGAGACCGTGCTCGATCTCGGTTCGGGCGGCGGGTTCGATTGCTTCATCGCCGGGCCGAAGGTCGGCTCCACCGGCCGGGTCATCGGCGTGGATATGACCCCCGACATGGTCAGCAAGGCCCGCAGGAACACCGCCTCGTATGCGTCGCAGACCGGTCTGAACAACGTCGAGTTTCGCCTCGGCGAGATCGAGCATCTACCCGTCGCCGATGCGAGCGTTGATGTGGTGATCTCCAACTGCGTGCTGAATCTCTCGCCGGACAAGCCGCAGGTCTGGCGTGAGATTGCGCGGGTGCTCAAGCCCGGCGGGCGGGCGGCGATCTCGGACCTGGCGTTGCTGCGTCCTCTGCCCGAGTCGATCCGCGCCGATGTTGAAGCGTTGGTCGGGTGCATCGCCGGTGCGCCGCGTGTGGACGACCTGAAAGCCTCGATCATCGGCGCGGGGCTACGGATCGTCTCGCTCACTGCGAAGCCGCAGTACGTTGAAGCCCTCAGCGCGTTGAACGACCCGCTGTACGTCAAGATCGCCAAACGCTTGCCCGAAGGGACAAAGCCCTCGGACTTCATCACCAGCCTCGATATTCTCGCCGTGAAGGGCTGAGCGCTCGCCGGAGTCGTGACGTTCGTGAGCCGCTGCGTGCGCTGTGTGACGATGGCGGCACCGAAGTTGCCCGACATCACGTCGCGCCAAATACGCGTACATCACCAGCACGCGATCACCTCACGTTGACTTGGTCGGCGGGTTCACGGGCAACTCCACCCACACAGTCGTGCCCGTCCCCCAGACCGAGTTGATGCCCACCCGCCCGCCGAGCGCGTCGCACGCGTGCCGAACGATCGCCAGCCCGAGCCCCGAGCCGCGCCGACCGGTCACGCCCGTCCGCGCGGTGTCCACCTGAAAGAACCGCTCGAAGACGCGCTCCTGCTGCGCAAGCGGGATCCCCTGCCCCTTATCTTTGACCTCGATCCGCATCGTCGCCCGCGACTGCTCTTCGTCCTGCTCGCGGGCCTCGGGCGTCACACGCACCGTCACCACGATCGGCGTGCGCTCGTGGGCGAACTTCGTTGCGTTGTCGATCAGGTTCCGCACGATGAGTTGCAGCAGCCGCGGGTCGGTCATCACACCCCGCGCACTGGCAAGCCCGTTGAACTCGAGCGTCAGCCCGCGCTCGGCGCAGATCGGCTCGAAGATCGTCCGCAGCGCCCGCTCCAACTCGTCAACATCCAGCGGCTGCAACCGCACCGGCAACTGCCGCGACTCGGCCCTTGACAGGTCCAGCAGATCGCGGATCATCTCTTCCAGCCGCTGCACGTGGTTGGCGCACATCGACAGGAACCGGTCGCGGATCGAAGGATCCTCCGCCCCGCCGTCCTGCAGCGTTTCGATGGCGATCCGCAGCGCCGCCACCGGCGTGCGCAGCTCGTGGCTGGCATTCGCGACAAAGTCCGTCTGCTGCTGCACCGCCTGCGCCAGTTCCGTCACATCGCGCAGCACCAGCACCGCGCCGTAGACACCCTCACCCCACGCCGCGGGGAGCGGGCTTGAGGCAACCTGAAACGTCCGCCGCCCGCCGGGGATCGTCAGCACGACCTGCTCAACGCTGCTCTGACCGGCCCGTGCGCGGTCGTGCAGACGCAGCACCTCTTCACGCGTGAAGACCTCGCGCACGCTCCGCCCGATCAGCGTGCTCCCCTCCACCGACAACATCCGCTCCGCGGCGTTGTTGCACATGATCACCCGCTGGTCATCGCCTGTCACGATCACCGGCTCGGTCAACCCGTCGATCAGCGCCCCGAGATTGCGCGACTTCTTCGCGAGCTCTTTGATCTGCTTGCCCAGGCGATCACCCAGCGTGGTCAGGGCCTGTTCGAGCGCCCGCGGATCTCCGCCGCCCGCGGATTCGCCATCGCCGCTGCTCATCGTCGCGCGGGCGGTGGCCTGCACCTGCTGGGGCGTACTCAAACCCGCGAGACGGTTCGCCTCCGCCGTCAGTCGAGCCAATCGTCGCGATCGGCGCTTCGCCCGCGCGATCAGCAGCACCCACGAACCGGCGATGAACCCCGCCCCCGTCAGCGCCGTCAGCGCAACCGACCCGCTCGTCAGCGCGACCACCGCCGAGGCGCTCACGCCAGCGGTCATCACAAGCCCGGGCCAGATGGTGTCGCGGTCGAGCATGCACATCCCGGCACAGCCGTGCCGTCGGTCAGGTCAGCAAGAGCAAGGACAACCCCCCTCGACTTTTCACCCAACGGACCGCACGAGCATACCCCGCCGCGCATTCTCGCGCCGGTGTTCGGCGTGCTCCGCCGAGCTTCTCAGTCCTCAACACCCTGACCGGCACGCTGCTCCACGGCGCTCTCGACCGGCGCGTCGAGCAACTGATACCCCACGCCGCGGATCGTCCGGATCATGCTCCCGGCGCGGTCGAGCTTTTTCCGCAGGGCGGCGATGTGCACATCGATGGTCCGGGCGGTCACCACCACCCCGGGGCCCATAACCCGCGAGATCAGTTCGTTCCGCGAGAGCACCCGCTTCGGCGCCGCCAGAAGGGCCGCAAGGAGCTTGAACTCCGTCAAGGTCAGTTTGGTGTCCTGCCCGTCAACCGTTACGACGTGACCGGCCAGGTCCGCGGCGATCGGACCGACCTTCAACACCGCGGCGTCGTTCTCCCCCGCCGGGGTCCGCCGGAGGAGGGAGGCCACGCGCGCTAACAAAACCTTCATCGAAAAAGGCTTCGTGACATAGTCGTCAGCCCCGACGCTCAGCCCGGCAAGCTGGTCGGCCTCGTCCGCCCGGGCAGTCAGCATGAGGATCGGCACCGCCGCCACCCGAGGGTTTGTCCTGATCGAGCGGGCAACATCCAGCCCCGACATCCCTGGCAGCATCAGGTCCAGGATGATCAAATCCGGAGCGTCGGCGGTGACCAGCCGCAGGGCGGTCTGTCCGTCAGAGCAAATTTGGGCGGCATAGCCGTGCTTTTTGAGGTTGAAGGCCACCAGCTCGGCCAAATCCTTCTCATCCTCAACGACCAAGATACGACGGGTGGCGATCACGAACGGACTCCTTACTTACGGAAAGATCGGCAGGGACGTCGTGAAGCTGGGGAACTCGGAAGACTGTACGCGGAAGGCATCGGATCAAGGACAGTACACGAACTTTGAACGAACAAAGAGGAAGAAAATCTTGAGCGCAAGTCTAGCCGAGTGTGAGGAGTTCAAAGAAAAAGCTGGTGTTCACTATCTTGGGGTGCCGATAGGGACGATGCCGGGAAATGAGTGAACACAAACTTTCCGATCGTGGAGGTTTGCAATCACTAGTCTACCTGGTTACAGTTGGGCCCTCTGGAGAGGTTGGCGAAGGCCAGCGGATCTGGGGGCCGACCGAAGCCGGGCCTTTGCGGAGCGAATCGCGAAGGTGGAGGCCGGATCGGTGGGATGGACGAGTCGGAGTGTTCCGGCTTGTCTGAAGCACGAGAAACACGAAGGGACGCGACGAGGCGGAGCGTTCCGAACGAATAAGCAGGCCGCCTCAAGGTTCCAAGGAGTCAAGAAATGAGTCACGCCAAGCTTCTGTGCCTGTTCGCCGGTGTCGCGATGACCAACACGGTTCTCGCCAACACCAACACGGTCAACCGCGACGAAGTTCGCGCCGTGGTCGCTGAGATGATGGCTGATTCCGAGTCCCGCACCAGCCTTCTCCAGGGCGGCGGGAACGCGGGGTACGACAAGAAGTTCTTCGTGTCGTCGGCCGACAACAAGTTCCGCCTGAACTTCAGCGGCTACCTGAAGGTCCGTTACACCCTGAACGTCCGTGACGAAGACGGCGTTCCGGGCAGCGGCGTCGGCAACGGCGGCAGCCCCGACACCTCGTTCCAGTCGAACTTCTCGATGCGCGACATCGCCGTCCAGTTCGACGGCCACGTCGTCTCCCCGGACCTGACCTTCGCGGTCCGCATCCGTGGCAACAACGGCAACTCGGCCTCGTTCGATGACGCCTACGTCGCCTACAACCTGGGCGATGGCTGGTACGTCAAGGGCGGTCAGTTCAAGCTCGCCTTCAGCCGCGAGCAGCTGATCAGCGACACCATGGGCATCGGCGCTGAGCGCTCGATCAACGACGCGTTCTTCAACGCCGGTCGTACCCAGGGCGTCGAGCTCGGCTACAAGAACGACGAGTGGTGGTTCGCCCTCGGCTTCAACGACGGCTTCAACTCCTCGGGCACGAACTTCAACGTCAACAACAACTACACCGTCCCGAACGCGGCGATCTACCCGCTCGCCGGTCCCTCGGCGTACAGCATCGGCGCCCGCGCCGACTGGACCTTCGCCGGTAGCCGCGACCAGCTCAAGGACGTCACCAGCAAGCCCACCGACAAGATGGCCGCTGGCATCGGCGCCGCTGTGAACTGGGAGGCCGGCCGCCGCGGTATCGCTCCGGGCAACGCCGCCAACCGCTACAAGGACACCCTCAACTACACCGTTGACGCTCAGTGGGAAGACAGCGGCTGGTCGGCCCTCGCGGCCTTCCACGGCTCGTTCCTCCGCACCACCCAGCCCACCGGTGCGTTCGAGCGCATCAACTCCAACAACCTCGGCCTCGTGCTCCAGGGCGCGTACCGCTGGTCGGAAGAGTCCGAAGTCTTCGTTCGCTACGACGGCCTCTTCCTCGCCCGCCGCCTCGGCGAGCAGGCCAACGGCGCCGGCGCTGCCAACGAGCTCCGCGCGAAGAACTACAACTTCGTGACCTTCGGCTACACCCACTACTTCGCCGGCCACAGCGCCAAGCTCGTTGTTGACTGCGTCCTGAACCTGAACAACACCGCGAACTTCGTTGGCTCCGATCGCCAGGCGCTCACCAACGTCTTCCTCAACGGCACCGCCTCCAACAACCTGGGCATCCTCGGCACCAGCAAGGGCATCGAGGCCGCCATCCGCGCTCAGTTCCAGCTCATGTTCTAATCGAACATGTCTGAACTGGTCAACGATTGCGATCAAGATTCCTTGAACCGATTGTGACTCGACCGGCCCGTCCTCACCGACGGGCCGGTTCTTTTTTGGGCGTTCGTACACCGCTGACCATCCCCCTTCGCGCCGCCGCACTTCCCGCCGCTGTTCGCGGGTACGCCCGCCCTGCTTAGCGCACACGCCGCAAGTTGGCACGCACCAACCGCGGCCTCTTTCGCCCCAGCCTGTACCATGCGGTGTGCTCATCCCGTTTCCCGAAGAGCCTGCGTTTCGCCCCTTCACATCTCCAACCGCGTGCTCGCGCGTGCGATCACGCGCGCGGAGATGGGCATGGGCATCGGTGCTGGTCTTCGTGGCCTCGCTCGCGGGCTTGCACGCCAGCGCCCAGACCGCGCCGGTGTCGACTGACACGCCCGGAGCGACCGCCGCAACCAGCGGCGCGTCCGCGGCGCACACCATTGACGAGCGGCTGGCCCCCAGCAAGCTCACGGGTGTTCACCTTCGCGGGGCCAGGGCGGCAACCTCGATCCTCCGCAGAATGCCCGCGGGGATGGCCCTTGCGGTGGTCGTTCCCACGGGTGAACGGCTCAACGAAATGATGGAGAGCCTTGGTCGCGGCGTGGCCGGCGGAGAGAACCCCGCCTTCCACGAAACCCAGCAACACTGGCGCGAACTCGGCAAGCACCTGGGTTTGACCGAACGCCAGACCAGCGAAGCCCTGGGCGGCGGTGCGAGCCTTGTGCTCATCTCGCCCCACCCAGCCGACGCACCGCGTGCCGGCAGCGTCCGCGAGACCGATCAACTCGTCTGGGTGAGCATCAGCGAGATCAGCGAAGCCACCGAGCGTCGTCTCCGCGAGAAACTCGACACCGTGCCGCGCACGCTGGTCAGCGGGCGCCCGGTTCTGACCATCGAGAGCGGGGCGCTGCTGATGATGGTGATGCCCAAGGGTGAAGCGATCGGCGACCCGGCCCGGCCAGCGTGGCTGCTGCTCACGCAGTCGCGCCCGATGGGGACACTGCTCTCGCTTTCTTCTCCATCTGTCCTGAACGCCCCGCGTCCGTTGCCGCCCAACGCGGGCGGCAACGACCAGGCGAGTATCGACGCGAACGACGCGGGCGAGCGGATGCTCCGCGCCGTTGCGGCCGCCCTGGCCGACACGCGCAGACCGCTCACACCAGCCGCCAACGCGGACGTTCCGAATCGCGATAGCCCTACCCTCGAACGGATGGGTGATTCGCCGTTTTTCCGAGGCGTCCGCGACGAGGAGATGGGCTGGGCGACCGTCTTTGTGCGGTTCGACGATTGGCGCCACGCCGCCCAGTTCTCGATCAATCCCTCGCCGGGCGCGAACGCGAGCGACGACGCGGTGACGCAGTTGCACGTGCGCGCGGGCTCGCCCGAACTTTCACGCACGCTGCAGCGCGTTCCGGTTTCGCACGACCGGGTCTTTGAAACCCTGCGACGAGATCGCGGAGTCCTCATCATCGAGAGCGCCGAGCCTGCGGCGAAGTTGCCGACCGCGGATCCGGATACGAACGCCTTCAGCGGCTTCGTCGGCGCGGTGGTTTCGCAGAGTTGGCGCGAGCACCTCGGTGCGCACGCCGGCGCGGTGAGCGTGTTGGGCGCACGCGCGGTGGAGGACTTCACCCGCCCCGACGGCGAACCGACCTGGCGCGTCTTTCTCTCGCAGCAACTGCGCAGCGAATCGACCGCCAGCACCGAAGAGCCGGTCAGCCCGGCCCTGCTCGACCGAATCCCCCTGAAGGCGATGTCGATCGTGGAGACCGGGAGACTTCGCGGCGGTTTGCGGTTCGGGCTTTCAAGCCAGCCGACGGATTCGCGAACGCAAGCGCCGAACTTTGAGAACGTCCCGAGCGAGGTGCAGCGGATCAGCAGCGCCGTCCCCGCGCCGGCGAGTTGGTACCTCCGCCTCTTCACGCCGCGGGCGTGGTTCGCATGGCGGACCGACCGCCTGATGTCGAACGGGCAGACGTGCGTCGGCGTGCTGAACATGACCGCCTGCGGCGAGCGCCCCGGTTCGGGCGATGGTGCCGAGGCAACCAACGCCAGCCACGCCGCCGGATCGAAGGCGCAGGACGACGCGTCGGCGGCGCTGGAAGCCTGGTCGAGCGAGGTACAGAGTGCGTTCACCCCGATCGGTCCGTCGCGGCGATGGATCTCGCGCGGCTTCGTTGAGCCCGGGTTCTTTCGCACCGCCTTGCCGATGATCTTCTCGCCCGTGCTGCCGACCGGGCCCGTGCTGGATCACCTGGCGTGGGTGCGATGGGATGTCTGGGCCGACGAAGCGGGCGAACTGCGCGGGGTGGTGCGCGTGAAAGCCCGGCCGGCGGACAAACCGGCCCCCGCAAAGCCCGAGTGAAGATCGCCGGGCTTCGAGATGCTCCGCACCGGCGAGCGCCCAGATCGGGCGATATCTCCGCCCTGCCCGCATATCATCCCCCCGAAACACCCCCGGACCGCGGTTGCGCACAACCACGCGCGGCGCGAATCCCACCCCCTGGGCCCTGACGGCTCGTCGAACGGCGTATGTTCGGCATCCTTGGGATTCAATAACACCCCTCTCGGGCCTGAACCACAGGACCAGACGGTGAACGATCTGGGTGTGCGATCGTTCGTCAGAAGCCCATTCACCCTGCCCGCGACCGCGGAGAAGACCCCAATGTCCAGCCCATCCATGTCCATCCGCAACGTCGCCATCATCGCCCACGTCGACCACGGCAAAACCAGCCTCGTCGACAAGCTCCTCTTCCAGTCCGGGCAGTTCCGCTCCGGTGAGCTCGAAAAGCTCCAGGGCGGCCAGCACGGGCTCATCATGGACTCCAACCCGCTCGAACGCGAGCGCGGCATCACCATCTTCTCCAAGAACTGCGCCGTGCAGTACATCCCCCAGGAAGGCCAAGACGCCGGCAAGCCCGTCCTGATCAACATCATCGACACCCCGGGCCACGCCGACTTCGGCGGTGAGGTCGAACGCGTGCTGCGGATGGCCGACGGCGTGCTGCTGCTGGTGGACGCCTTCGACGGGCCGATGCCGCAGACGCGTTTCGTGCTCAGCAAGGCTTTGGGCTTCGGGCTCAAGCCGGTGGTGGTGGTGAACAAGTGCGACCGTCCGGGCGCGCGCCCCGGCGCGGTGCACAACGAGGTCTTCGACCTGCTGGTCGAGCTCGGTGCGGAAGAGATCGCGATGGATTTCCCGGTGGTCTACGCCAGCGCCCGCGAGGGTTGGGCGACGACGAATCAGGAGGAGGCCATCGCCGGGCGACAGGGCGACCTGCGCCCGCTCTTCGAGGCGATCGTCAAACACGTCCCCGCGCCGAAGGACGACGTGAGCGCCCCGCTGCAGATGCTCGTCACCACGCTGGACTATTCGGATTACGTCGGGCGCATCGGCATCGGGCGCGTCTACGCCGGGAGCATCAAGCCCGGGCAGCAGGTCTGCTCGATCAAGATGAAAGACGGCAGCAAGGTCAACTCGCGCATCGGCAAGCTCTACCGCTTCCAGGGCCTCGGTCGCATGGAGACCGAGGAAGTCCACGCAGGCGACTTGTGCGCCGTGGTCGGGCTGGAGAGCGTCGATATCGGCGACACCATCTGCGACCCCGCCAGCCCCAACGCCCTCCCGCCCGTCACCGTTGACGAGCCGACCATCACGATGGTCTTCCGCATCAACGACTCGCCCTTCGGCGGCACCGAGGGCGACAAGGTCACCAGCCGCCAGATCCGCGACCGCCTCGACCGCGAATGCCAGACCAACGTCGCCATGCGCATCGCCATGGGGCGCAGCGCCGACGAGTTCGCTGTCTCAGGCCGCGGCCTTCTGCACCTGGGCATCCTGCTGGAGACCATGCGCCGCGAGGGCTTCGAGCTCTCCGTCGGCAAGCCCGAGGTCATCATGAAGGAGATCGACGGCACCCTCTGCGAGCCGATCGAGCTGCTCGTGGTCGACGTTCCCCCGACCTCCGTCGGCGCGGTCATGGAGCTCGTCGGCGGCCGCCGCGGCGAGCTGAAGAACATGGACCAGCGCTCCGACACGCTCACGCACCTGCAGTTCGAGATCCCCAGCCGCGGGCTCATCGGCCTGCGAAGCAAGATCCTCACCGCCACCCAGGGCGAAGGGATCATGCACCACTCGTTCCTGAAGTTCGCCCCCGCCCACGGCGAGACGATCCACCGCGCTCAGGGCGTGATGATCGCCACCGACGGCGGCGACGTGACGACCTATTCGTGCGAAGGCCTCTCCGACCGCGGCGTGCTCTTCGTCGTGCCGCAGGACAAGGTCTACGCCGGGCAGATCATCGGCGAGCACAACCGCGACAACGACATCCCGGTGAACATCACCCGCGCGAAGCAGCTGACGAACTTCCGCGTCTCGTCGAAGGAAGCCACGGTGGTGCTCAAGTCGGCCCGCAAGCTCAGCCTCGAAGCGGCCCTTGAGTACATCGAGGACGACGAGTTGGTGGAGATCACCCCGAAGAACATCCGCCTGCGCAAGCGCATCCTTGACGAAGGCGCCCGCAAGCGCGCCGAGCGTCAGGAACGCGACCGCGAAGCCGCGGCTGCTGGCAAGGCCTGATCAACGTTCTCCAGGGTTTCCATCTGCGTGTGAACGTCTGATCGATCGCGCACGCGAGTGAGCATGGTTATATGCTCTGCGCGATCGGACCAGAACACGGAGCACCGAAGATGAACAGCGACATGCACGCCAACCCGAAGGGTCTGACCATCACCGGCTGGGCGTTGACTGTGCCGGTGGTTGGTCTGCTGTGCTTCAGCGCCCTGGGCAAGTTCATGGGCGGGCCGGAGTTTGATAAGAACTTCGTCGTGAAGCTCGGCTACCCCGCCTCAACGCGCATCCCCATCGCGCTGGCGGAGGTTGCGTGCATCGTGCTGCTGCTGATCCCGCGGACGTGCGTGCTGGGTGCGGTGCTGCTGACGGGGTACATGGGCGGCGCGATGGCTACGCACATCCGTGTGGAAGAGGCGTGGTTTGTGCAGTTCCTGGTGGGCGTGGTGGGCTGGCTGACGGTCTATTGCCGCGTGCCGGCGGTTCGGCGGGTGCTGCCGATCCGCAGCGAGGCGAGCTCCAAGATCTGACGTTGATCGCCCGCGTCTTCAGCGCCGTTGTCGCCGATCGATCACAGACCGTTGACTCATCGAAGCAGTCGCGTCAACGACAGCAGCACACCCAACAGCGAGACCGCCCCGCAAATCACCGCCAGCGGTCCAAAGCTCGCCACAAAGACATCGATCTCATCCTGCCGACGTCTTCGTGCCTCAACAAAGAGTTCGCCGCACTCCACGCAGCGATCCTCGGCGTTGAACGTGGTGTGACCGCACAAGGGGCACCCGCTCGCGTTGTGGATGTGTGAGGAAAGCGAACGCAGCCGAGCGAAGAACGCCGCCGCGGCGATGGTGGCGAGCACAAAGAAGACGTACGCGAGCACCACGAACAATCCTTATAAAAACCAAATATCGATCGCGGATCTCTCGCTCGACCACTGGAGCCCACCACCCCATACGCCTAAACTCTCGACCCGTTCCGCACCGGGACCGAGTCAAGCCGGTCCGGCCCAGTGGCGTGTCCGCCCGGGCGTCTGCGACCCCCCGTCAGGACGGTTTGGAGTTTTCTGATGTACGCAGTCATCGCAGAAGGCGGCGGTCAGCGCATGGTCGAGAAGGATGACATCATCCTCGTCGATCTCCTCAACGAGGGCAAGGCCGGCAAGGGCGCTTCCCACACCTACAAGGACGTCCTGATCGTCGGTTCGGGCGACGGCACCGCCGTGGCCAAGATCGGCCAGCCCTACGTCGCCGGTGCCTCGGTCACCGTCGAGGTTCTTGAGCCCCTCGTCAAGGGCGACAAGGTCTTCATCCACAAGTTCCGCCGCCGCAAGGGCTTCAAGAAGAAGACCGGCCACCGCCAGACCTACACCAAGGTCAAGGTCACCGCGATCAACGGCTGATCCGAAGGCATTTTCCCGATCTTTCCAAGACCCCGCGAGCACCCCTCGCGGGGTTTTTTCATGTGGACGATTCCATCTGCGGGGAACCCATCGATTCGCGCGATCGCACCCAGCACCTCGGCTGATGAGTACAGCCCGACCTCAGCACCATCGTGCATGATGATCGGAAATTCTCCCGCTTCAGTGGGGCACGAACCGATACCAAGTACGGAGGATTTACGGTTTCTTCGTTCACGAGTGGCTGAAAGGTCATCGTGAGCGCTAGGATTGCGAAGCCCATTCTCGTGGGGCGGGTGAGACGTTTCGGCGGAGTCGAATCGGTATGACCATCAGCAACCCGGACTGGCAATCTATTCGCGACCAGGCGGCCGAGTTTCCCGAGGCGGCCTTCTCCTTCGTGCGTGAAGGGCTCGCGCACACGGTGAAACTCGCCCACGGGCAAGACTGCGCCGAGACCGCCGCCAGCGGCGGACGCCCGCGTCACGTCACCGGTCAGCAGCTCTGCCTGGGCCTGCGCGACTACGCCATCGAGAAGTTCGGCATGCTCGCCGGCGCGGTGATGCGCAAGTGGGGGCTGAAACGCACCGAGGACTTCGGGGTCATCGTCTACACCATGATCGACCGCGGCGAAATGCGCGCCAGCCCCGAAGACACCATCGACGACTTCCGCGGCGTCTTCGACTTCGAAGAAGCCTTCGGCCTCGACGCCGCCCGCGGCGTGGCGTAAGGCGTGCGATTGAACGCAGAGCATCTTTGGTGGCACGGCTCTCCAGAGCCGTGCGGTTTTCCATGAGTTCTGCTCCAGCGTGTTTGCTCACGCCGCGGCGTAAAAAGGACGCGCTTTCACCATCGACCGAGAAAACGCTCGTCGTCGATTCCGGATAATCTGAGCGGCCATGCCCGAAGGCATCGACCCAACCTCGAACCCCGACCAGCGGCCGATGCCCCCGGCTTCGCCTGAGCCCGCGCCCGCCGCCAAGCCCGGCGCGATGGACTGGCGGGCCGTGCATCTGTGGCAGATTCAGCCCCTGCGCGACGCGGCGTTGGTTCTTGTGGTTCTTGGGCTCGTCTGGCTCGGGTACAAGCTCAGCCTGGTGACCGTGCCGCTGTTGCTGGCGTTGCTGCTGGCGTACCTCTTTGAGCCGCTGGTTTCCTGGCTGACTTCGCTGGGGCGCAAGCCCGGGCGTGAGTACGGCTATTTCACCCGCCCGTTTGCCGCGGTGGGGATCATCGTTGCCGCGTTTGTCATCGTCGTGGTCCCGGTGGTGGGTGGGCTGGGGTTCGGGTTGCTTCAAGGCGCGGGGTACGTGCAGCAGCAGGCCTCGCACATCCAGGCCCTTTGGCGCAGCGTTGAGAATCCCGAAGATCAGCGCATGGTCCGCGCCCTGCCCGGCGGCGACGACGGCAACTGGTTCAAACTCCGCCAGTGGCTCATCGATCTGCGGGCCGAGGCGACCCGCGCCAGCAAACGTGCCGCGATGATGCAGGGCGAAAGCAGCCCCGCACCAACCGATCCAACCAACCCGGACAAGAAGCCCGAACCGACCAGTGTTGTCGGCGCGGTCTTGGGCCCGGCGTTGCACACCCTGCCGCACGACCCGCCCGATGGCTATCTCTCGCCCTGGGAAGTTGATCCGCAGTTTGTGGGCCCGCCCGAGCGTGCGGAGAGTTTCGTGCCCCGGTTGCCGAGCGCTCAGCCAACCGATCCAGCCGACGCGATGATGTCTGCCGAGGACGAAGCCCACGTCACTAACCCCACCGCGGTCTTCGTCTATGAGACCGTCGAGTGGCTGGCGAAAACGATCAAGAACAACAGCCGCCAGTTGAGCCAGGCCTTCGTGCAGACCGGCGCGGGGGCGTTGACCATCGGCTTCGGGCTCGCCTCGTCGCTGGCGATGCTGGGCTTCGGCGCCTTCATCACCGCGTTCTTCTTCTTCTACATCTCGACGAACTTCGACCGCGTCCTGCGCTTCCTGCGGAACCTCATCCCCGACGCCAACCGCGACGAGACCGTCCGTTTGGTGGGCCTGATGGACAACGCCATCAGCGGGTTCATCCGCGGGCGGCTGACGATCTGCGCGATCCTCGTGGTCTATTTCACGATCATGTACACGCTCATCGGCGTGGGCCTGCCGCTGATCCTCGGGCCCGTCGTCGGGCTGCTCTGTTTGGTGCCCTACGCCAGCAGCCTGGGGATCCCGGTGGCGATGCTTCTGCTTCTGCTCCAGCCCGGGTGGGTCTGGTGGCAGGAGACTTTCTGGTGGATCGTCCTGGCACCCATCGCGGTGCACTCGCTGGCGCAGGTGCTCGACGATTACGTCCTCTCGCCCAAGATCCAGGGCAAGAACACCGGCATGGACACGCCCACCATCCTCTTCGCCTCCCTCGCCGGTGGCATCCTCGCGGGGTTCTACGGCCTGCTCATCGCCATCCCCGTCGCAGCGTGCGTCAAGATCCTCATGCAAGAGGTCTTCTGGCCCCGTTTCCGCGCCTGGCGCGAGGGCCGTGTGGCCGACCCCCTGCCCGTGGGAAAGCGGTAAACCGGCCTCACCGGCTCACTTTGCCGGTCGTCGCGATCAGGGAAACCCCGTATTTGCCGATCTGCCCGATTCGAGCACGAACCCCTAGGGCACCGTCGCGTTTTTGACGATACACTCAGTGTTGAAACGACCCGCAGGTCAACTATTCGACCCGCAGGTCCCCTGTTCCGAATGCCGCGAACGGAGAAATCCGGATGACCACCTTCGCCTCCGCACCGACCGCCTCGACGGGCACCCTTTCGTCCAACCTGACCACCAAGGGCGGGCTGGCCGACAAGGTTCAGATGCAGCACAAGCTCTTTGCCGAGCTCTCGAGCATGTTCGGCAAGGAAGTGCCCATGTACGACGGCGCGTTGCTGGTCAACCGCGTGACGAACACCGCGGTGTGCGACCTGCTGACCAAGCTGCACAAGGGCTTCTCGATCACCCCGGAGCTCGTCGACCGCACCAGCGGCGAGCGCCACGGGGCGATCCGCATCGGTCGCCCGGACGAGTACCGCTGGATCGGGCGGTTCTTCGCGCAGTTCGCGATGGAGCCGCACAACTTCTACGACATGACCAGCGTGGGGGCGAAGAGCCAGCCGATCATCGCCACCGCGTTCCGCTCGGCCGTCAACCCCGAGCACCGCGTCTTCAGTTCCGTGCTGATGACCGACTACTTCGAGCCCGGCACGCGCGAGCGGATCGAGAAGATCCTCGCGCCGCGGCAGGTCTTCTCCGACAAGGCGAAGATGCTCATCGAGAAGGGTGAGAAGCAGGGCGGGCTGGATTGGAACGACGCCACCGACCTCATCAAAGAAGGCACCGAGCGGATCTTCAAGTGGACGGGTCAGGCCCGCGATTACCAGTTGTACAAGGATCTGTGCGACGGCGGGTTCAAGATCGCCGCGGACATCGCGTGCTTTGAGCGGCACCATCTCAACCACCTCACGCCCAACACCTTCTGCATGGACCTCTACACCGCGGCGATGAAGTTCTGCCTCGCGGAGATCGACGAGAGCCACTTCCGCATGCGCGCTGGGCTCGCGCTCTCGCGCCTGCGGACGTTCGCCGACCGCGATTACATGCGCCTGAGCTTCCGCCACCTGACGCAGGAGCAGCTCGATTCGTTCACGCCGGGCAGCGTCAGCGACGCGGAGATCAACCTGCTCGTGGATTCGCTGGTCAAGCGGCTTTCGCTCGACGACGCGAAGCTCTCGCGTTTGAAGCACAACGGGTTCAAGGACTTCACCGAAGGGCCCAGCGAGGACACGCCCGTTCTGCTGCGACAGGACGCGTACAAAGCGCTCACCGAACCGGTGACATTCACCAACCCCGACGGCACCACGACTAACGCCGGCCACACCGCGCGGTTCGGCGAGATCGAGCAGCGCTTCTACGCCGCCACCCCCACGGGTCGCGAGCTCTACGACCGATGCCTGACGACCGCCGACGCGGCCCGCGAGAAGGACCCGAGCCTGCCCAAGAAGGACTTTGCGAAGTACGAAGCGCTCTACGCCGAGCCGTTCAAGCCCTTCCCCAAGACGCTGAAGGGCCTGGTGGAGGCTGGGCTGGTGCGTGCGAAGTACTTCGCAACCGCAAAGGGCAAGGCGAGCAAGGGCGGCATCACCACCACCGACCTGAAGCAGTTGATCGCGGAGGGGTACGTGCGGTTCGAGGGGCTGCGGTACGAGGACTTCCTGCCCGTTTCCGCGGCGGGGATCTTCGCCAGCAACCTGAACCAGTACGGGACCAAGTCCACCGCCGCGGTGAAGCCCACGTACATGCAGGCGATGCTGGAGAAGATCCTGGGCCGATCGATCATCAGCAGCGACGAGGCGTACCTGGGGATGGAATCCAAGTCGATCCTCGAGACGTACGAGGCGTTGGGATTGCTGGGCAAGTTGAACGCCACGCAGAAGGCGGAGCTTGAAGCCGCGGCGAGCAAAGCCCCGCGCGAGATCCACTGATTCAGAAATCACGCACGAACAAATCTCAGAGCCGACGACTTCAGTCGTCGGTTCTGTGTTTTTGCATTGGTGTTTGCAACGAGCAAGAGAAAATCACCGACGACTGAAGTCGTCGGCTCTGAACTTGTCGCGACGCTCAGCGTTTGGATTTCAACCACGCGTGCAGGTCCTTGTGGCTCATCGCGTTCACGCACGAGTCGCGATCGAGCCACCCCCGTCGTGCGGTCTGCACGCCGAAGCGCAGCGTGTCGAAGTCGCTGGGGTGGTGCACGTCGCAGTCGATGGCGATCAAGCACCCCGCGTTGACCGCGCCGCGGACGTGCACGTCGCGCAGGTCGAGCCTCATCCAGTGCGCGTTGATCTCCAGCGCCACGTTGTGCTCTTTCGCCGCGGCGTACAGCTCGTCCATCGCTGGGTCCAGCCCCGGTCGGCGCATGACCAAGCGTCCGGTGGGATGGCCGAGTATGTGCACCAGCGGGTGCCGGATGGCTTTGAGCAGGCGCTTGGTGGCGGTGGCGGGGTCTTGTGTCAGGGCCGCGTGGGGCGAGGCGACGACGATGTCGAGCTTGCTGAGCAGCTCGTCGTCGTAATCCAGAGCGCCGTCGGAGAGGATGTCTACCTCACTGCCCGCGAGGATCGTGATCCCTTCGACTTCTTTTCGTGCCGCGTGAATCGCCCTGATGTGCTTTTCAAGGCGATCGGGTGAAAGGCCGTTGGCGATGACGCTGCTGCGTGAGTGATCAGTCACGGCGATGGTGTGGAACCCGCGTCGCTTGGCTTCCTTCGCGAGTTCGACGATCGACAACACGCCGTCGCTGGCGGTGGTGTGCGCGTGCAGTTCCGCCTTGATGTCGCTGATCTCGATCAGGTGCTTGGGCCTGTGCTGCGTGCTCTTCGCGGGCTTGAGCTCGAAGGACTCCATCTCGCCGCGATCTTCGCGAAGCTCGGGGGGGACGAACGCCATGTCGAGCGCTTCGTAGATCTCCTGCTCGCTCTTGCCCGCGACGGGTTTGATGCCCTTCTGCTGAGGCGGGGTTGGATCGTCGTGCGTGTTCGGGAAGAGCCCGTACTCGTTGAGCGTCAGCCCGCGGTCGAGCGCCCGCTGACGCATCCGCACGTTGTGCTCCTTGCTCCCCGTGAAGTACGCAAGGGCGGCCCCGAAGACGGATTCTTCCATCAGACGAATATCGACCTGGATCGTCGTGCCCGATTGCGCCGAGGTGTTTGGGCTCTCGCTGGAATCTTCCCAGCGTGAGGAGAGGTCGATGTTCACCTGCGCGCTGCAGCGGTTCTCGCCCCGTGCCAGCACCGCGCGCACGCCCGGCATGGTGACGAACGCCTCCGCCGCGGCCGCCTGGGCCTTGGCGTTTTCGATGCAAATGAGGATGTCCAGATCGCCGACGGTTTCCTTGCCGCGGCGCAGCGAGCCCGCGGCGATGGCCTCGCGCACGCCCTTGACGCTCTTGATGTGCGCGATAATCGCGTCGGCGAGTGCCGCCGCGGGCCCGAGGCGGACGCGCCCGGCGCTCTGGGCGGCGATGGCGATCGCGGCGCTGATCTTCTGCACCGCCTTCTCGCCCATGCGCGGGACCTTCATGATCGAGCCGTCGGCGATGCTCTTTTTGAGCGAGTCCAGATCGGTCACGCCCGCGTCCTGCCAGAGTGCGCGGATGGTCTTGGGCCCGAGCCCCGAGATCTCGAAGAGCGCAATCAGACCGGGCGGCACCTGGGCTTTGAGTTCGTCGAGCTCCTTGATCGCGCCGGTCTTGGCGAACTCAACGATCTTGTCCGCGAGTTTGGGCCCGATCCCCGCGATGCTTTGCAGAGCGGCTTTGCCGCCGTCGGGCGAGAGGGCCAGGGCGCACAGATCCGCGGGCCAGTCCGCCACAGCGCGGGCCGCCCGCGCGTGGGCGCTGGCGCGGAACGAATCCGCGCCCGTCACCTCCAACAACCGACTGAAAAGCTCCAAACGCTCGGCCAGCGCCGCGTTGCTGCTCATAGTGATGCGATGCTATCAGCGGTGCTCACGCCCCGCTCACCCCCCGCTCGCCCGGCACCAGCCGCTAGTCCAGCGTCGCGAGCCGTCGGCCGCCGAGCGCGCGTCGGCCGGCCTTGGCCGCAGCCTGCAGTTCGAGCTGTTCCGTCCCGGGCAGGTCAACGTCAAGCAGTACTACGCCGAACTGCCGATCGCCGTGCGGGTGACCGGCTCCTATCACGACATCGGCCTGTTCGCGGCGGACGTGGCCAACCTGTCTCGCATCGTGACGCTCAACAACATCGTGCTGACGCCGCTGGCGGGCCGGCCGGGCATGCTGACCATGGACTGCACCGCCAAGACTTTCCGGTACCTGGATCCGGACGAGATTTCCGCGCAGTCGAAAGCGCAGGGGGCGAAAAAATGAGGACCATGGTCCATGCCGTTGCGGCAGTGGCTGCCACCGCGATGCTGGCGGGTTGCGGGGGCGGCGCGCATGACGAGCTGGCCAGCTGGATGCAGGCCCAGCGCAGCGCCGCCCAGCCCAAGGTGGAGCCCTTGTCTGAACCCAAGCGTTTCGTTCCCCAGGCCTACCTCAGCGAGGGGCAGGTTCCGCCATTCAGTTCGGAGAAGCTGGCTTCGGCGCTCGGGCGCGAATCGTCGAAGGCGGGCGCGAGCAATGCGCTGATCGCCCAGGAGATGGCCCGCCGCAAGGAGCCGCTGGAAGCCATGCCGCTGGATGCCATGGCCATGGTCGGCGTGCTGGGCCGGGGCACCCAGATGGTGGGGCTGGTGCGGACCAACGGCCTGCTGTATCAGGTGCGGCCCGGCAACTACCTGGGACAGAACTACGGCCG
>JACVCS010000001.1:0-2190 GCA_016741915.1 Phycisphaerales bacterium
GCGGGGCGCGGGGGGGGCGGGCGGGGGTTCGCGCGGGGGGGTTGTTCGCTGGAGGCACCGGCGGGGGGGCGGAGGCCGATGGAGGCGAGGATGGGCGTGTAGGTGGAGAGCTCGCCGATGGAGGCGGCGGCGTTGACGAGGGTGGAGCGGTCGGCGGTGGTTTCGGTGACGTAGGCGTCTTTGTCGAAGGTGGTGATGCTGACGGTGGCGCGGGCGCCTTTCATGAGTTGGTTGTAGGTGGGGACGACCTGGCCTGGGTCGCGGTCGGTTGAGGGGGAGCGGACGGTGTTGGTGATGGCGGTGCCGATGAGGGTCAGGGCGGGGTAGCCGTCACGGATTGTGCGGGAGACGTCGTTGAAGGCGACGCGGACGAGGGGGCGGTTGGTTGGGATGGCGCTCACGAAGGCGGGGTTGGTGGTGAAGCCGGGATCGGAGCTGGTGGCCTGGTCGATGGCGGCCATGCAGGCCTGGGGGCTGAGGGTGATGAAGAGCCATTGGTCGGTGAGGCCCAGGGAGAGTTCGAGGGGGATGGGAAGGCCTCGGAACTGGAGGGAGTAGAGCTTTTGGTTTCTGTAGTTGGAGCGGTTGATGGTGAGGTAGCGGAGTTTTTTGCCGAGTTGGGCCTGGGTGAAGCCGTCGATTGAGGAGTTGAGGGAGCCGGCGAGTTTGTCGAGGGTGGCGGAGAGTTTGGTGCTGTCATTGACGGAGGTGAAGGCGACGAGGGACATGAGGCCGCCGCCGCCGGTGGAGTCGCTGACGTAGTGGCCGCCGGTGGTGCCGAGGTGGTTGAGGAGGTCGGTGACGATGTCGACGCCGACGCGAGCGCGGAGCATTTCGAAGAAGTTGGCCTCGGGGGGGAGGGATTCTTCGACGCGGGTGATCTGGTTGATGGTGGAGGCGAGGGAGAATGAGGAGATGGAGCCGAACTTGGCGTCGGCGGGGATGATGCGGAGTTGAGCGGCGGTGAGGGGTGTTTCGCTGATGCCCAGGGCCTCGGCATGGATGCGGGCGTTTTCGATTCGGGTGACGGAGAGGGAGGAGGATTCGGTGAAGCCCGTGGTGTTGGAGATGCTGATGGCGTTTTCGCCGAAGTAGCCGGCGTCGGCGAGTTGTGCGGCGACCATGCCGCCGGCGGGGTTGGCGGCGGCGAACATGGTCATGAGGGGTTCGAGTGCGGCGGGGTCGAAGGAGGAGCGGGAGATGGGGGTGATTTTCACGCCCGCGAGGGTTGTGCTCTGCATGGAGGCGAAGAGATCGTCGAGCTTGGGGGAGCCGAAGTGGACTTCGTAGCGCCAGCCGGTGGGGGTTGAGCGTGGGCCGAAGCGGAGGAGGCCCGCGGGGGTGGCGAGCTCTTGCATGGTGGGGATGGATTTGCTGATGGAGGTGCGCGGGGGGTTGGGGCCGGCGGCGTCCTTCCAGAGGGTGTCGATGTCTTTGCCGACGGCGCGGGCGTCGGCTTCATTGGGGAAGCCGAGGGAGATGCAGGTGTGAACCCCGAAGCGGGACTGGGCGTTGTTGACGGGGTCAAGCTCGAGGGAGAAGCGGGCGCCCTTGCCCATGATTTTTTCGATGACGGAGATGAGTTCTTTGGGGATCTCGTCGGCGCCTTCGATCTCGGTGCGGAGCTCGGCGAAGCGCTTGGGGAGCATGAGCAGCGCGGCGCGGAGGTTGGCGTCTTTCGCGTCGACGAGGAAGGTCTCGATCGGGGCGGTCTCGAAGGAGAGCAGGACGGTGCGGCGGGGCTGCGGCGCGTTGTTGTTGTTGTTGTTCTTTTCTTTGTTGTTGGCGGGTTGGGCGATGGCGGCGGCGGTCAAGAGACTCAGGCCCGCGAGGGTGGTGGTGATGAGGGTGCGGAGGCGGGTGGGCTTGATGGTGGTGCGCATGTTCGAAGGTCCCCGGGATGAGCGGTGAAGTTGCGTTGAGGCGGGGTGATGATATCGGGTTTGTGGGGATTGGTTTTCTTTGGGTTTCTTGGGATGTGTGCAGGTGTTTGAGATTGCGGAAGAAAGGACACCGATCGTCCCGATTCGGACGATCGGTGGCACGGGTTGTGAACGCAGGTACTTGGCCCACGCGGAGCGTGGGCTTGTCCAGAACGCCACCCCCCCACGCGGAGCGTGGCGGTACCCGGCGTTCCCTTTGGGACGATCGGTGGCACGGGTTGTGAACGCAGGCGCTTGGCCCACGCGG
>JACVCS010000001.1:2290-104042 GCA_016741915.1 Phycisphaerales bacterium
GTCCAGAACGCCACCCCCCCACGCGGAGCGTGGCGGTACCCGGCGTTCCCTTTGGGACGATCGGTGGCACGGGTTGTGAACGCAGGCGCTTGGCCCACGCGGAGCGTGGGCTTGTCCAGAACGCCACGCGGAGCGTGGCGGTACCCGAAACTGGTTCTTGGCCCACGCGGAGCGTGGGCTTGCCCAGAACGCCACGCGGAGCGTGGGGGTACCCGGAGCGTGGTGGCACGCTATTTTGCGACGCGGTCGACCCAGGTTTGGACGATGGGGCGGAGTTCGATGTCCTGGGCTTCGGCGGGGGCGGCGGGGCCGAAGTATCGGCGTTCGAGGGTGCGGATGGCGATGGCGAGTTCTTCTTGAGCGGGCGGGGGGAGGGCGGTGCCGTTGAGGGATTGAATCTTGCGGAGGGTGGCGACGGCGGTGAAGGGGGTGAGATTGCTGGGGACGCTGACGGGCGGGGCCTTGGTCGCGGCGGCCTTGGGGTTGCGGCGGATGAGGAAGATCAGAACGGCGGCGGCGATCGCGGCGGAGGCGATGGCGACGAGCGCGGGCCAGAGGCGCGAGATGAGGCTCACGGGTGAGCCGACGGAGACGATGGGCTTGGCGTCGACGATGTCGGCGTCGGAGAACTGCTTCAGGGTGATCTTCGGGGCGGGTTGACCCGCGGCGAGGGCGGCGGCCTTCGGGAACGCGAAGTCGATCACGCCCGCGGAAGTTGGCGAGAGGTGCAGCATCCACGAACGCTCGGCGATGGGGACGACCTCGGTTCCCGCGGCGTCGAGCTCGACGATGTTCAGGCCTTTGTCTTCGACGCGGTCCAGCTTCACGCCCGTAAGTGAGGCGGTGTCGATCACGCGGTTGAGATCGGGGATGAGGCCCTTGCCCTTGGCGCGGATTTCCAGACGGATCGGCGAGACGGGGAGGGGCTGGCCGGTGGCGGTGGGTTGTGTTGGTTGCAGGGTGGGTGGGATGACGCGGTCGTCGAGGATCATTTCGAGTTGAAGATCGCCGACCGGGCGTGCGGGGGGCTGAGCGCCGGCGGTGGTGCGGGCGTCGAGGAGGACTTCGGTTGAGGTGATGGGGATGATGACGGAGCCTTGCCCGTCGCTGAAGTCCATGTCGATTTTGACCTGCGGCAGGCGGTCGACAGAGACGTCTTTGGGTTTGAGGAGGAGGTAGGCGAGGGGGAACTGTTCCCAACCCGGGCGGGCGATGCTGATGGGTTGGACGGTGGGTTTGTGGAAGGTGACGGAGAGGATTTCAAAGCGGTCGGAGAGGCGTTCGCGGAGGTGTTTTTCGATGTCTTCTTTGTAGTTGATGGGCTGGCCGGTCATGGGGTTGTAGCCGTCGGAGGTGAGGTAGCGGGCGAAGGAGCCGCTCTCGCGGCTGATGGCGCGGGTGCACCAGATGGCGAGTTGAGCGCCGAAGGGCTGGCCTGCGGGGGTGTTGGTGGAGCCGTCGACGGTGAGGGAGAGCTGGATTTCCTTGGTCAGGTCGTCGTAGTAATCGAGCATGGCGCGGGCGTCTTTGCCTTCGGGGGCGGAGCCGATGATCTGTGAGGCGAGGCGGAGGAAGCGGACTTTGAGTTCGGGGGGGAGTGAGCGGGAGGCGGTCTGGGCTTCCTGGGCGAAGAGTGCGCGGTGCTTGGCGGCTTGATCGGGCCCGAGGGCGTCGATGGCGGCGGCGACGGCGGAGACTTGTTGTTGATCGGCGTTGTCTTGACGGGTGAGCTGGCCGAGCTCTGAGGCGCCGAGGGCGCTGTTGAACCACTGCATGAAGACGCGTGCGGAGGGCTTGGTTGCGCCGGTTTTCAGAGCGCCGCTGTAGAGTTCGGAAGCGCGGTCGTACGCGGAGAAGGCTTGAGCGCGGGTGGCGGTGTAGACGGGCATGTCGGCTTTCTGGCCGTAGAGGAACTCGGCCTTGTCGAAGAAGAGGTCGCCCAGTGCGGCGTGGGCCTCGAAGGAGTCGGGCTTGGATTGGATGCTGATGGTGGCGAGCGCGACGGCGACGTCGTAGCCGCGGAGAACCATGGCGGTGAGTTCTTTGTCGGTGCGTTTGCTGCCGGCGGCTTGCTGGATGCGGGGCTGTCGCCAGGTGGAGGCGAGGCGTTGGCGCATGTTGGCGACGAGGAGGGAGCGGACTTCGGGCTCCATGGCGGAGGGATCGCCGAAGACGGCTTGGATGTCTTCGGGCTGATAGACCTCGGCGTCGGAGTGTGAGGCGGCGAAGGCACCGACGAGTGCGGCGGGGTTGACACCTTTCAGATCGATGGCGCGGAGCTCGCTGAGGACGTCTTTGAGTTGTGCGATGACGCGTTGCTGTTTGGCGCGGGTGAGGGGGACGCCGCCGCCGCCGGTGTCGTAGCCGTAACCGCCGTAGCCGCCGTACATTGCGTATGGGTTGTAGTAGCGTGAGCGGTTGTAGGGGTTTGCGCCGCCGGAGGAATCGCCCGGGGTGCGGCGGGCGTATGCGGGCCAGGCGGAGACGAGGGCGTTGGCGAGTTTGAGTGCGCGTTCGCGGTCGGTCTTCACGACGGGCTTGATCATGCTGAGGACGGCGGCGGTGTCGCCCGAGGCGGCGGCGGTGGAGGCGACCATGAGCTCGAGTTTGGCGGCGAGGCCTTGGTCGATGCTGCGGAGCCAGGCGGGGGTAGGGAGGGTTTCGCCGAGTTGATCGGCGGGGATGATCTGTTGGCGGTTGGCGCCGTCGTTGTTGTAGTTGTTGTAGCGGCCGGCGTAGGAGGGGTCGTCCATTCCTTCGGCGGGCGCGCCGCGGGAGCTGACGCGGCGGGAGAGTTCGGCTTCCTCGACGAAGAGGCCGGTGAGGAGGTTGAGCCCGGTGCGCCAGGAGCCGAGGGACTCTCCCGAGCCGGTGAGCATGGCGAGGCCGACACGGCGGGCGGAGAGGAGGGCCTTGACGCGTTCGTCGGCTTTGGCGTTGCGCTGGCGGAGTTGGCGTGAGCGGTTGCTGACGCTGTCGATGGCCTTCCAGCCCATGTCGGGCTCGCTGGCGAAGAGACGCTTGAGGAAGGCGTCGCCTTCGTCTTGGGGGATGTCGTTGATGAAGATGAGGGCGAGGGCGAGGGCCTTTTCGCGTTGCTCGGGCTTGGATTTTTCGAGGCTCAGCACTTCCATCGTGGTGCGCCAGCCCTGGGCGATGGCTTCTTCACGCGGGGTGCCTTGCTTGGATTTGGCGAGCGCGTCGAAGTAGACGGCGTAGAGGTTGAGCAGTTCGGGGTCTTTCTGTTCGCGGGCGACCTCAAGGGCGGGGAGGTATTCCTGGGCTTCGATGGGGAGGCCCGCGGCGACGAGGAGCGTGGCGGCGTTTTTGCGTTTGACGGGGTCGGAGCCGCCGAAGTGGAGGGTGCCGGCCTTGATCTGCGGCGCGACGGCGGAGGCTTGTGAGCCGCGCTGGGAGGTGTTGCTGAGGATCTGCCCGAGGCTGGTGATGAGTTTTTCGTTCAGCGCGTCGGGGGAGGCTTCGGAGAGTTCGAGGACTTCGTCGGGGACCATGGCTTGGTCGGCGCTGACGAGGGTGGTGAGGACGTGGGCGTAGATGGATTTTTTGTCTTCGCCGCCTTCCTTTTCGATGAACTCGCCGACGGATTTCCAGTCGCCCGCGACGACGAGGAGGCGGAAGTTCTCGGCCTTGTCGGCGAGGGCTTTCTGTGCGGCTTCGCGGGCTTTGCGCTGCGCGGGGGAGATGGCGCGGGGGTTGCTCACGCGGCCTGGGGACATGCCGTCGATGCCCGGGGGCATGTCGGTTGGGCCTTCGAGCGCGGATGGGTCGGTTGGCGTGTTGGTGGGAGGAGTGAGGCTTGGGATTGCGGGGAGGGTTGGGGGTGTGGGAGTGCTGGTCGGCGGGGTTGTGCCGGGGCTTGGTGCAGGGGCGGGCGCTGCGGGTGTGGTGATGTCGGCGGGTTTGGACGCCTCGGGTTTGGTTTCGTCGGGCTTGGGTTCTTCGAGTTTGGGTTCTTCGGGCGGGCGGAGGCGCTTTTCGCGGGCCTGAGAAGCGAGCTTGGCGCGGGCGGCGACGATGGACTGGGGGTTGCGGGAGAAGTCGAGGCGTTGGATGCGCTTGCCGAGGTCGGTTTTGAACTCGATGCGGTCGTCGGCGTTGCCGCCGCCGCGGCGCATCATCATGGAGGGGTCGAAGTCTTCGCCGGGGCCGCCTTCTTCGTCGAACTCGATGCGGTCCATGCCGCCCATGGATGGGGGCATGGTGATGGAGAAGGTGCTGGGCTGTGCGAGGAGTTGGGCGGGATGGAGAGCGAGGATGGAGGTGCAGACGCCGGCGGCGGCGAGGAGTTTGAGGAGGGTGTGGGTGCGGGCGGTGGAATCGGTTGGGTGGCGGGTGGTCATGGGCGGGTCCGTTGATATGCTGTGCGGTTCGGTGTGAAGAGGTGAAGGGTGCGTGGGAGTGTGCGAAGGGTGATGGGTTGGCGAGGGTGGTTATGAGCCCTTGGGGTTGTGGCGTTCTTCGCTGGAGTTTTTGTTGATGTCGTCGCGGGCGTCTTTGGGCTGTTGCTGTTTCTGCTGGCGGCTGGCGCGCTGGTCGCGCTTTTTCTGCTTGATGTTCTTGCCGGCGTTTTTCGTGTTGCCGGGCTTATCGCACTCGGCGAGTTGCTGCTCGCTGATGTCCTGGAAGCGGATGACGGCTTCGAGGTTCTCTTTGAGTTTCTCGGCTTCGGGGCTGTTCTGTTCGATGGCGTCCTCTGCGAGCAGGCGGTACTGCTGACGGGCGATTTCGGATTCGGGGTACCACTCTTCGCGCGAGGCTTGTTCGAGGCGCATGAGCCAGGCGATGGAGTAGCTGGTGGCGGCGAGCTCGCTGCGGGCGCGGGCGAGGAGGGAGGGGTCTTTGATCGTGGTTGACGATTCGTCGGTGAGCTCGGCGACGAGGCTCTGGAAGGCTTCCTGACCCGCGACGAGATCGCCCGACCAGACGATGGCGCGGGCCTCGGCGTAGCGGACTTTCAGGGTTTCCAGCGGCGGTACGTCGGCGCTGCTGACGAGCACGCCTCGGGCTTGCGAGTAGAGCTTGGCGGCGTCGGTCCACTTGCCGTCGCGTTCGAGGGCCTCGGCCTTGCGGAGGATGTCGGCCGCTTCGTCGCGGGCGAGGAGCTTCTGACCCGGGCCCAGGTGAACGGCGAGGGCGGCGACGGGGACGAGGGCCCAGAGTGACCAGAGGATGACGCGTTTCATGCCGAGCTCCCGGGGGAGAGTGCGTTGGTCGCGAAGGCCTCGCGACCGTGTGCGTTTTCGTTCATACCGCGGAGCGATGGACTGGCCGCGGCGGGTGGTGCGATCGGTGCGGGGCGGGGTTTTTCGGCGCCGAAGAAGGTCAGGAGGATGGGGAGGAGGCCGAGGATGGATGAGCCGACGCTGAGGAGGATGAGCCCGATGGTGCGGAGGCCGAGCGGTTGCTTCTCGTCGATGGCGAGCATCTTTAGAGAGCCGAGACGGAGGGATGAAACGTGGCTGGTGTTGACGTCCTGATACTGCCCGCGGAGTTGCACGGCGAGGCGTTGGAGGGATTCGCGGTCTTGGCGGCTGGTGGTGTCGCCGACGGGTGAGGAGCGGAAGGGGTTGCCCACGCCCAGGACGATGCAATCGGCGACGGAGGGGGGCATGGGGGGGAGTTGGGCTTTGAGGGCATCGCCGCCGTCGCTGATGACGACGATGGTGGCGGAGCCCGGGGCCCAGGGTTCGGCGAGTTTGGTGGCGAGGGCGACGCCAGCGTTGAGGTCGGTGCGCGGGCCGCTGAAGGCGTAGTGCAGAGGGAGGTCGCCCACGGCGTTGGTGATGACGTTGAGGTCGAAGGTGTCGATGACGACGGGGAGGGCCTTTTCCCAGAAGGCGATCATGCTGACGCGCATGCGGGTGGTATCGAGGCGTGAGAGGAGCGATGTGACGACGTCGCGGGCGCGTTCGCGGCGGGTTTGTTTGCCGGTGGGGCCGGCGTCTTTGATCTCGAACATGCTGGGGGAGACGTCCATGACCAGCAGGAGGTGCTTGGTGCCTGAGGTGAGTTTGGAGCGATCGGGGGAGGTGGCGGCCCGGCCGTCGGTTTGAAGGAGGGCGAGGAGACCGAAGCAGACCATGGCGGCGGCGAGTGCGCGGAGAGGCGGGACGGCGAGGACCCAGTGGTGGGGCTGGCCTTTGCGTGGGAAGGCGAGATGGCCCAGGCGCTGGATGCGGCGGGTGTGAAGGAGCTCGGCGGCGAGCATGAGCAAGCCCGCGGCGACGGCGATCAGGATGAGGTGGTTCAGGTCCATCGAGTTCGTTTGCGAAACTGGACTGCGTGATTACCAGGGCGTGGAGCGGAGACCGAGGGAGGCGAGTTGGTGCAGGGAGAGGATGACGAGGGCGGCGATGAGGAATGGGCGGGCGAAGGCGATTGGTTCGGGGAGGCCCGCGATGGATTTGGCGGGTTGCATTTTGTCGATGGCTTCGAAGACGCCCACGAGGGCGTCGGCGTTGGTGGCGTTATGGACAGCGCCGCCGGTGGGTGCGGCGAGGTCGCCGAGCTCGCGGGGCGGGGTGCCGCCGCCGACGTTGATGGCGTGGAGGACGATGCCGCTGGCGCTGAGGCGTTTACCGAGGAGGCTGGCCTTGCCTGCGGCGAGGTCGGGGGATTCGCCGTCGGTGAGGACGATCATCATGCGGTCGCCCTTTTCTTGTTTGAGCAGGACGGACTCGGCGTATTCGACGGCGTGGGCGACGCGGGTGCCGCCGAGGCTTGGGGGGACGGCGCGTGGGTTGACGAAGGGTGTGGCGGCGCTGATGACGCGGAGGTCGCGGGTGAGGGGGATCCAGCGGAGGACTTCGTTGCCGAAGATGGTGAGGCCCGCGGCGTCGCCTTTGCGTTTGTCGACGAACTGCTCGATGGAGCTCATGGCGGCGGTGTAGCGGGTGGCGCCGGGGGTTGCGGAGGGGAAGGGTGCCGACATGGAGCCTGAGACGTCGAGGACGAGCTCGATGTTGGTGACTTGGCGTTTTTCGCTGGGCGGGCCGAGGACTTGCGGGCCGGCGAGGATGATGAGCGCGAGGGCGAGCAGGAGGATGGGGAGGATGGAGGAGATGCGCAAGAGCCAGGAGAGGATGGGGCGGCGCGTGCGGGTGGTGTGGTCAACGGGGAGGACGACGCGGCGTGCGGAGCGTGTGAACTGCACAACCAAAAGCACGGCGGGGATGATGAGCAGCCAGAGGAGCCAGGGGGTTGCGAAACTCAACGGACACCTCCGCTGTGTGTTGAGGCGGCGGTGTATGGGTGGTTGGCGAACTCGTCGATGGGTGCGGCGGGGCGTGAGGGCGGGAACTCGAGTTTTGTCGGCGGTGCGGGCGGGGGCGGTTCGGGCGGTGGGATGAGGATGGAGGCGGCTTCGCTGCGGAGTGAGCCCAGATCGGCGCTGGGTGAGTGCAGCCAGCGTTCGAGGAGCGCGACGGCCTTGCCCGCGCCGGGGTGATTGCGCAGGGCGGCGATGGCGGTGCGACGGTTACGCAGATCGACCTTGAGTTTTTTGGCCCAGGTGCCGAGGGCGAGCATTTCAAAGCGGGCACGCTCGCGGACGGAGAGTTCGCCGGTGGCGAGTTGCTTCAGCAGTGGTTCGAGCATGGCCCAGAGGTCGGGCTCGGTGGCGGGAGGCTCGGGGAGCGGAGGCTCCTGGCCGCGGAGTTTGCGGGCGATGAGGGCGATCATCGGCACGGCCCAGAGGACGGCGACGGCGGCGACGAGGACGCGGTACCACGAACTGATGGCGAGGTTCGGGCCTTCGAACTGGTTGAGGGAGAGGTCGTGATCTTCGGGGAGGATGGAGATGATTTTCACGAGGGCGCGTTCGCCTTCGGTGACGTCGCTGCCGTCGACGTGCTGGAGGTACTGACGGAGGTCGTACCACCCCGGCGCGCGGGCGATGTAGCGGAGGTCGTAGAGGAAAGCGGTGCCGTTTTGCTCAGGCGTGACGGTGGCGATGCGGAGTTGGAGTTCGTCGTCGTCGCGGGCGGGGCTGCGCATGATGGAGGAAGCGCGTGGGCCTGTGGCGCGGTAGATGAGGCGGCCTTCGATGCCGATGGGGACGGGGTCGACTTTGGTGCCGGGGGGGACGAGGTCTTCGTCGGTTGTTGTGGTGGTTGCTGTTGTGGTTGGATCGGGGGCGGTGGGTGCGGTTGCGGGAGTGGTTTGAAGTGTGGAGCCGAGGGCGTGAGCGCTGGTGAAGTTGAACGTGAGCGTCAAGACGGCGATGGAGATGAGAATGGCCCGGCGCGCGGGTGTGTGTGCGCGTGGCATGATTGAGCGGCAGTGCGGCGTCGGGATGGTGCGCGGTGTGGTGGTCATCGGGCGACCCTCGCGGGTCCGCGCTTGGGGCTGAGGATGCGGGCGAGGACGGGGCCCAGAGGGCGGTCGGTCCAGAGCTCGGCGAAGTCGATCCCGGAACCAACAAAACCCGCGGTGGTGCTGTCGGTGCTCGATGATCCGTCGTCGGCGAACCAGCGGGCCCGGCCTGTGGCGATGAACTCTCCGGCGGGGTCTTCGGCTTCGCTGGCGTGAAGGAAGCCGGCGTACAGCGAGCCTTCCTCGGCGCGGTCGCGCGGGCGGAGCACGATGATATCGTGACGCTGGGCGAGGCGTTTGATGGCGTCCGGCGCACTGGGGTCGTAGAGATCACTGACCACCGCGACGATGGCGCGGTTCATCGACAGGGCCTCGACGCTCCGCACGGCGTCGGTGAGGCGGGTGCGCTCGTTCCAGCCTTGTGTGCGGAGGGTCTCGACCCAGCGTGTGACCATGGCGCGCGAGCTGGTGGGGCGCGAGAGGATCGCGCGGTCGGAACCCGAGACGACGGCGACCGGCGAGCGGCGGTTCAGCGCGAGCTGCGCGAGGACGGCGGTTGTCCAGACGGCGATGTCGTGCTTGCTGACGCGGGAGCTGGCGGCGGCCATGCTGGCGGAGGTGTCGACGATGATGTAGACGCCCAGGCGTTTGGAGGCTTCGTAGTCTTTGACGTGGAGGCGGCCGGTGCGGGCGGTGACGCGCCAATCGATGGAGCGGACGGAATCGCCGAGCTGCATGGGGCGGGATTGGGCGAAGTCGATCCCCGAGCCGACGAAGCGGGAGGGGTCGGTGCCGAAGGTGAGTTCGTCGGCGAGCTTGCGGGCGAGGAGGTGGAAGCGTGAGGCCGCGAGATGGGCGGGTTGGGCGAGGAGGGCCAGGTTGTCGGTGGCGGCGGAGGTCATGGGTTGATCGGTGAGATCGGTGAAGCGACGGATCGCGCGTCAGGCCATGACGCGGGCACCGACGGCGGGGAAGGCGACGCTGTTGCCCGAGCGTGATGGGTCGAGCAGATCGTTGAGGATCTGCTTTCCGGAACGGCCACGGGCGAGGGCGTCGTAGCTCAGGCGCAGGCGGTGGAGCATGACGCTTTCGGCGAGTGCGAAGAGATCTTCGGTCACGGCGTACGAACGCCCCATGATGTACGCACGGGCGCGGGCGGCGTTGACGAGGGCGATGCCGGCACGCGGTGAGCAGCCGAGTTCGATCTCGGGGTGGTTGCGCGTGGCGTTGACGAGCTCGACGCAGTGGCGGATGAAGACGTCGGAGACGTGGACCTGCTGGACTTCTTCCATGGCGCGGGTGAGGTCCGAAAGGTTCAGCTCGGCCTGGGTGGAGATCGAGTCGAAGGCGCTGCGGGGGACAGCGCCGCCAGCGGGCGTGCTGGAGCTGGCGGAGGAGTCGGTGCGCTGCAGGCCGTAGGAGAGGGAGCGGCGGAGGACTTCGGCTTCCTGATCGGAGGTTGGGTATTCGAGGCGGTGGCAGAGCATGAAGCGGTCGAGCTGGGCTTCGGGGAGTTCGAAAGTGCCGGCTTGTTCGATGGGGTTTTGGGTGGCGATGACGAGGAAGGGGACGGGGAGGCGGAGGGTGCGGTTGCCGACGGTGACGCGGCGTTCCTGCATGGCTTCGAGCAGGGCGCTCTGCACCTTGGGCGTGGCGCGGTTGATTTCGTCGGCCAGCAGCAGGTTGGTGAAGACCGGGCCCTGGTGCAGGCGGAACTCGCGGGTTTTCTCGTCGAGGATCTCGGCGCCGACGATGTCGGCGGGGAGCAGGTCGATGGTGAACTGCACGCGGGCGAACTTCAGGTCCACGGCGCTGGCGATGGAGTGGACAAGCAAGGTCTTGGCAAGGCCCGGGACGCCTTGCAGGAGCAGGTGCCCGCCGGTGAGGAGGGCGATGAGGATCGACTCGACGACGGAGTCTTGACCGACGACGGTTTGTGCGACGCGGGCGCGGACGCGTTTGGCGAGGGCGAGGCCCGGGCCTTCGCCCGAATGGCCTTCAGCACGATGCCCGCCTGAAATGCCGTTGTCACCCGCGTTGCTCGACATGGTCGTCTCCATCGGTCGGTCGTTGTGTGGTTGTGATATCAGAACGGTCGGCGTGTGCAGTATAAAGACGCCGCCGAGGGGCTGAAGTTCTCCCGATTCAGGATCGGAAGGTGATTGGCTGCAAATTTTTGATCTTTGGCGGGGCGCCGGTTGCGGTTGGGCGTGGGCGATGCAACCTGAACCCCCCCACTTTCGCTGGTGTTTTGAGTGTTGCTGAGTTCGGCGATTCTTATCGCTTTGACCTGACGCGCGGGTAAACCCGGCGGCGGGTTGGGTGCGGCGGTTTATGGCACGACCCAGTTGCCGCGTGGGAGGAAGGTGTAATCGGGGGTGGTGTTGACCACCCCGGTCGGCACCGTTACGGGGCCTTTGACGTGGAAGTCGAGAAAGAGGAGGTTTGCGGCGACGTCCTTCTTGCCATACCAGCCGCGCATGCCGCGGTCGCCGTTTTCTTGATAGTTGTAGATGGTGTGGGAACCGAGGACCCAGACTTTGGTGGTGTCCCAGACGTTGGGCATTTTGCCGCCGCCGCGGGGGACGAGGGTCGAGGTGGATTCGCCGTCGAGGGTGTGGTCGTTGAGGGTGTAGCTGGAGCCGATGAGGTCGTACATGGAGCGGACGCTGCCGACGCCCGGGATGTTCCCGCCGACGTCGCAGGGTGAACGGAAGGCTTCGACCTCGGCGACGCCCGGTTCGCTGTCGGGGGGGACTTCGCCGATAGTCAAATAGCGGTTGAGGGGTCGGCGTTCGGCGCCGTATTCGTTGATGCCGTAGGCGGGAAGACTGCCTTTCTTGCCGCCGAAGAGGGCACCGATGACCTGCGGCGAGCCGAAGACAGTGACTTTGACCTGCGGGAGGCAGTCTTTGGAGTCGTTGAGGTATTGGCTGATCGCAACGCCGAGCTGTTGCAGGCGGCTGAGGCAGGCGACGTTTTTGGCGGCTTGGCGTGCGCTGCCCATCGCGGGGAGGAGGATGCCCACCAAGAGCGCGATGATGGCGATGACCACGAGCAGTTCGATGAGCGTGAAGGCACGGCGAGGGTTGGCGGTGCGCGCATTGATCTTTGCGATGCGTATCACTCGGCACCCCCACTATTTCCGGCGGAAAGCTCGTTCAGCAGCCCTTCGCACGCGGGGACGAGCATGTCGAAGACCGCGTCAAAGTCACGCTCGGTGCCGGTGTACGGATCGGGGACGATCGCGCCCGGCTGGCTGAGGCTCGGATCGAAGGAACGCATGAGGCGCACTTTCGACCGGTCGAAGCCGAGCTTGACTACGTCGCGGTGGTTCATTTCGTCCATGACGATGACGAGATCCCAGGCGTGCAGGTCAACGTGGGGTTTGATCTGACGCGCCACGTGCGTGATCTTCACACCCCGGCGGCGGAGCGTCTCGACCGTGCGCGGGTCGGCACCGTCGCCTTCGTGCCAGTGCCCGGTGCCGGCGCTATCGACTTCCAGACCGTCGAGCAGGCCTCGTTTGTGGGCGAGATCGATAAAGACCGCCTCGGCCATCGGCGAGCGGCAGATATTCCCCAGGCACACAAACAGCACGCGGCGCTTGCCGCCTTTGGACGTCATCCGACTCCCCCCGCCATCACCGGTTCAACGTTCATCTGCGGTCCCCCGATTGAAGACTGTCCGAAGATCAACCCTCGCATCTGCTGAGCGAAGCGGGCGTTGGTCACGCCGGCGTTCACACCGTTGATCAGGCTCTGCCCCACCGATGTACGCAGGGCCGGGTCGTCCAGAAGCGCAAGCCCCGCGGCGCCAAGGCCAGGCATCGTCGACGCGCCCGAAAGGCACCACCCCGGAGCGCCGCTGAGCGTTCGCCTCGACATGCCGCCCGCAACCGTGAAGACGGGCACGCCGGCGGCACAGACCATTTTCGCGGTGACCTGCCCGCCGCCGGGCTGGCCTGATTCGACCGCGGGCCGGCGCGGGTCCAAATCCCACAGCACGATGTCCGCCGCGGGGAGTGCGAGTGCGTTGGGCCCCTCGAACTGCACCGCGTCCCACTCGCGCTTGTGCAGGTACAGGTACCGAGCGGCCCTGCGACTCTGCCCGCTTCCTCGCGGGGCGATGGCGACACACTTTCGACCGGCGATGGTCAAGACGCCGGCGATCCAGGTGAGCAGACGCATGTCGATGGACTTCACGGGCTCGGCGATCACGCCGAGAACGATCTCCTCTGGGGTGATGCGAAGCTCTTCGCGCACGCTGCGGCGGCGTTCGCTCCAGCGGTCGATCGTGGCGACGGGGCACTCGATGACCTCGACGCCGCCGACGCCCGCTTTGTTCCACGATTGGGCGATTTCTTCGTCGAAGCAGACGGGGCGGGCCCGCCCGACGCCGCTGCCGCTGACCACGCACAGATCGCTTTCGAGCCACGTTTCACGCGGGCCGGTGGTGAGCATCGCCAGCGTGCGGGTTTGCCCGTTGGTTGCCTGATGCACGGTCTGCGCCACAACGCCCGCCAGGCGTGAAGACCAGACGCACACGGCCCGCACGTCGCCCAGTTGCGTGAGCCTTCGCGTCAACAGTTCGCGGAGGGAGCGTTCACCGGCGATTGAGGCGATGCCGGTGGCGCCGAACCCGACGGTGTTGAACTCTTCGAACGAGTCCGCGACGAGGTTGACGCGGTCGCCGGTGGTCACGCCCAGATCCGCGGCTTCGATTTCACTCTGTCGCGAGCCGGCGATGATCGCGTACTGCCGCACGTCGCTGAGCAGATCAACACAGCACTTCAGCGCGAGGGTCGCGTCATGCCCGGACCATCGCGGATCGAGCACGTGCAGGACCGTCGGGCTCGCCGTGCCGGCGGGCTGTTGACCTCGTGCTGGTTCTTCGCTCTGCATCATGCGAGCATGAATGTAGCCGCCCGATCCGGGGCGGCGCGGAAAAGCGGAATCAGTTTCAACAATGACGGCGACAACACGCGGGTCTATCGCCCTTCTTCGCGCCGATCGACCTGTGTCTCGGGAACCCACTCGTAGAAGACCTTTGCCAAGCGCACGCCGAGCCGTTTGGCGAAGGCGACCTCGAGCTGCGCGAGCTCACCGCGGGATTTGGTGCTGAACTCGGGCCGACCCGACTCGGTCAGTTCGATGGTCAGGCTGTCGCGGGGTGCGTCCGGGCCCGGAAAGAGCCGCTCGCCGGTCTCGGCGCTGATGACCTTGACCTCCATCGACGCGGTCGGGGAGTACGACTGACCGTCGCTGGAGAGCCCGAACCGGGTGACAAGCGCGTAGATCACGACTTTCGCGCCGAGGGCTTTGCCGACGTTGGCGATGGAGACGGGTTCGGTGCGCTTCTCGCCGCGGAGGTGCTGCAGAACCTGGCGCGACTGGATCATGTCCTTGACGTACTTCTCGTTGAGCAGTTGCTCTTCGCACGCCTGTCCGACGGCAAGGCGTGCATCGCGAGAGGGCAGAACGCTGACCGGGTCGTCGATAAAAACCACCGTGGTCAGCTCGGGGTTCAGTGTGTACGCCGCGGGAACCTTTGCTGGCCCGCTGACGATGTAGCTGGCAGGGCCGATGATGTTGCAGCCGCTCAGCACTCCGGCGAGCGCAAGAAGACCAAGCGTCGCCACGCCGATCATCGGCGCGGTCCGACCGATGCGTAAAAGTCGATTCGCGGGGGCGTTCTCAATACTTCGAGTCATACTTCTCCTCGTGCTTATAGAAGAGCCACGAGACGCGGTCGATCATCCGACGGCTCAGTTCGGTGTTCACCAGCACGCGCTGCATGTCCTGCTGACCGTACCCGTCGTCATCCGGATAACGCACGGCCAGAGGTTTGCGAAGTCGCAGATCATCGGGCGCGGATCCATCAATCTCCGCCACGCTCACGTTGGCGCGGGCGACACCCTTCCACAAGTACGCGTTGCCCGGGTCGTTCAGGCGATAGTCCAGCAGTTCGACGTAGACCAAACGCTCAACGCCCAGGGCCTTGCCCAGATCGCCCGCGCTCATCGAGATCCAGCGCGGGTTGTCGAACTGGTATTGGAGCATCCGCTTGCCCGGCACGTACGCCGTGGCGGTGGTCTCTTTCTTCAGCCGCTCGGCGATCTCGATGGTCAGCCGCGCGACGACCTCGGGATACTCAGCCTGGATCACCCGATCGGCCAGCACGACCACCGCAAAGCTCTTGCCCGAGAGCCCTTCGTACTCGGCGAGCACTTCGACGGGTGTGTCGCGTTTGATGTTTTCCATGACGCCGCCGATGGGCGCGACGAGGTTGCAGCCGCTGAGCGAGATCAGCAGCCCCGCAGCGAGCGCGGCAAGGCCGAACGCGCGGGCTCGGCGAGTCGATCGTGAAGCGTCAAGGGCGGACTGCGGAGACGTCGGATCCGGTGCGGTCATGAACGGCGTTCCATTTCAGGGCGGTGTAGCCCCAACTGAGTCCCCAGAGGGCGGCGATGATCCACAAAGCCTTTGGCCGCAAGAGTTTAGCGAACGGCCGCCCGACGCGGGAACCGAAAATCAGAACGTGCAGACCCACCCAAAACCCCACCGCCGCGGCGAGGGCGATCAGCGCGCCGAAGGGCTGGGTGACGAACGAATCGATCGGGCTGCCGTGGACGGCCAGGGTGACGGCGGTGGTCATGCCGCAGGTCGGGCAGGGTTGACCCGTGGCGGCGTACCACCCGCACTTGGGCAGCCCAAGCTGGGTGTGCGTGCCATGCCCAGCGGGGTCGGGGCTCAGCCAGGCGGCGGTCAGGATGAGTGCCGCGCAAAGCACGACCACGCCCAGGGCGAAGACGCGCTCTTCGAGCGTGGCACGCTGGGGAATGAACCAGTCGGGGCTGGCTGAACGCACCGGCGTGCTCGGGTTGATATCTGGTGAGGCTGACACCGGGCGATGGTATCACGCTCAGAGTCTTTATCGCAGCGCGGGGCGATGGGCAACGGGCATCAGATTACTTGAATCACATGATTGACATCCACGGCGCCCGTGCTACACTGTAATCATGGGTTTAAAGTCCAAGCGTGTCACACGCAGGCCTTCCGCCGCACGCGCCGACGGGCAGCAGCGGCAAAGTTCCATCCTCGCCGCCGCCTCGCTGCTCTTTGCCGAGCACGGCTTCGACGCCGTCACCACTCGCCAGATCGCCCGCAAGGCCCGCTGCAACATCGCCTCCATCAAGTACTACTTCGGCGATAAGGCCGGCCTCTTCACCCGCGTGATGGAGCAGTCCATCGCGAAGGTTCTCGAAGGCGGCACGCACTTCATGCCCGATCCCGCCGCCGATCCGCGCGACGCACTGAAATCGTGGATCGTCTGGGTCCTCCGCACCGCACGCCGAAGTACCTCGCAGGGACAGGCCCACCCAAAGCTGATGATGCAGGCCCTGCTCTCGGGCGACGCCCTCGCCGCCCGGCTGGCCCAGCACCTCGGCGCGCCCGTCCGTCAGGGCATCCTCGCCCTCATCGATCGCCTCTTCGATCACCGCCTGCACCCGGATCTGCGTGAGCACGCCTTCGTCTTCGTCTTTGCGCTCTGCTCGCGCTTCGCTCACGCCGATCCCATCCACGCGCGGATGGGCATCGCCGTGCCCGATGACGACCGCGAGTTGGAAGTCCTCGCCGAGCGTTTGACCAACTTCGTCATCGGCGGCTTGCACAGTCTCTCCGAACTCAGCCCCACGCGCCCCACAACCTCTTCCAGCGCCGCGCACGCCCCCCCCACCACCATCGACGACCCCGCCGCCCACAACACAAAGGCCCGACCATGATCCGCGTGGCCATCAGCATGCTCGTCGGCGATGGGCCCAAGTACGCCGGCGTGGTCTTCGGCATCGCCATCACCACCTTCCTCACCACGCTTTTCCTCTCCATGTTCGCCGGCATGCTCTCGCGCACGCCCGCGCTCGTCAACGACGTCCCCTGGGCAGACATCTGGGTGATGGACCCCGCCTGCCAAGCCGTTACGCAAACCAACAACGTCCCCGAAACCGTCATCGACCGCGTCCGCGGCGTGCCGGGCGTTCGCTCAACCGCCCGCCTCGCCGTTGGCTCCGCACCCGCACGCCTTCCCCACGGCCGCTTCCTCACCGTCGACGTCATCGGCGTCGACGACGCCACGCTCATCGGCCTCCCCGCCAGCGTGCCCAACGAGCTCGCCCTCACACTCCGCGCGCCACAGGCCGTGCTCGCCGATCACGCCGGCACGCACAATCAACTGGTCATCCCGGTCGATCAATCCGACGCGTGGGGCCCCGGCTCTCCGCGCCTCTCCGCTGAAGTGCGCAGCATCGCCGCGGGCGATGAGATCCTCGTGAACAACAACGCCGTGCGCGTGCAAGGCGTCGTCGCGGGCTCGCCGCGCTTCAATCCGCAGCCCGTGCTCTATACCACCTACGCGAACGCCGCACGCATCTTGCCTCCCCTGCGGCACCGCCTGACGTTCATCCTCGCCTCGGTCGAGCCCAACCAATCCGCAAGCGAGATCGCCCGGCGGATCGAAAACGCCACAGGCTACCGCGCCCGAACGCGCGAAGAGTTCAAGACCGACACCGTCGGCTGGTTCCTCCGCAACGCCGAGTTCGTCTCGCACGTTGGGATCATGGCCTTCTTCGCGTTTGTTGTGGGGCTCGCGATCGCGGGGCTGATGCTCTTCATGTTCACGCGTGAGCACGCACGGATCTACGCGACGTTCAAAGCCGTGGGCGCGAGCGACGGCTTGATCACCAAAATGGTGATCACCCAAGCCCTCTTCGCCGGCGTGCTGGGCTATGGCCTTGGCGTCGGCACCTGCAGCCTCGTGGGCACCGCGCTGGCGACAACCGGCTTCCCCTTCCGCTTCCTTTCCATCACCGTGATCTTCGTGGGCATCCTGGCGATGACCACCGCGATACTTGCGGGCATGGGCAGCATCCGCAGCGTGCTTCGTGTGAACCCGGCGCTGGTGTTCAAGTGAGCAATACATGCTATCAACCACCGCCGCACGCATCTCGCCGCGCGAACACGGTGCTCAGTCGGCGATCACCAACACGATGATTCATGCCCCGCTCGACTCTTACTCGCCGACCTCAACTCACCCACAGTCATTGAACTGCCGACGATTGACCCGCGCCCTCTCCGCTGCATCGCCGACATGCTCGCCGCATTCCGGACAGCGGGTCACCGAGGGCAACCCGCGCATATCAAAGTCACACCGCGGGCACCAATCGCGTTCGCCCCGATCAATCTGCTCGGTCATCCTGCGTCGGTCACGAGTCGAGCACACGCCCGCGGCAACAAACAGCACAACCGCCGCGCCGAGCAACGGAAAAAGCCAAGGGCCGCGGCTGTAAAAACCCGCCGCGAGGACAGCCGCGTACGCCAAGATCGAGAGATACCAAGCAGCCTTCAAAGCGAATCTCGCTGAGAGAAGATTCGACCAACAGCAAGATCAACAATCACCCACCCAAGCATCGGCGTGACGATGGTCAACAGCCGGGAAAGTGGGCGATACTGGACTCGAACCAGTGACCTCTTCCATGTCAAGGAAGCGCGCTAGCCAACTGCGCTAATCGCCCGGGTTGTCGCCCTCGGACTCGTCTCCGAAGGCCTGGTCAAGAGTATACGCGCACACCCCCGGCAAGAAAAGCCCGCTCGCCACGTTGACGCACCTTCCCCCGGCCTTGTCAACCTCGGCCACACCCTCACGCTCAACCTCGCCCGCAAACTCGCCCGCAAACTCGTCCTCAACCTCGCTTTCAATCTCACCACCATCTTTGCCCTCACCGGTGCCGCTCCCGTGCTCCCGTGCCCCTCCCATGCCTCTGCAGCGCCCCTGCCGCCTTGGTGATCCTTCGTCCGCCTCTTGGTCAACCTCACAATCGGGTTGGCACTTCCGATAACCGCCGCGGAGCGTTTGCCTTCGCCACGCCGCTGTGAACTCGGCTTGATCTCTCTCGCGGCTTGGCAACTTGCCCCGACCCAAGGGCAAAAGCAAACAGGCCGAGGGTTGTGCCCTCGGCCTGCGTTGATGACTTTTTTGCACGAAACGAACCTTCGTGACCAATCCGAATCGTCGACCGATTCGCCGGGCTCAGTTGCCCAGAATCACGATCTCGACCCGGCGGCTGGCGGCCTTGGTCGACTTGGGCTTCGCCGAGCCCATGCCCACCGACTCCATCGAGCTGCCCGAGATGCCCTTGCTCTGCAGGTACTTCTCAACCGCCGCCGCACGCGCGGCGCTCAAAGCTTCGTTCGTGGGGAACTTGTTCTTCGCTTTGACGATCGGGTCGCTGTCGGTGTACCCCTCGATGCGGATGCGATGACCGCTGTACTTGCTCTTGATCGTCCGCGCGATCCCGTCGAGTTCCTTGCGACCCGCGGCCGACAGCGTCGCCGAACCCGGCGCGAAGGCCACGTCACCGGCAACCGACAGAACCACATTCGCCTCGCGGGCGGGGCCCTTGCGACCGCCGGTGCCGCCGACACCCGTGCCTGCGTCAACGTTGATCGGCTGCATCGCAGTTGAGGCCTTGTTGATGGCCGCGTCGCGCTCGCTCTCGGCCTGCGCACGCCGGGCCTCGCTCGCCGCGAGCTGGTCCGTCAGCGCCTTGTTGTCCTCACGCAGCTTGATGCTCTCCGCCTCAAGCTCCTTCTCCTTGCCGCTGCACCCGCCCAGAACCACCGCGGCCACGGCCGCCAGCGCGATCAAACCACCACGAATCATCATGCTGTTCCGCCCGATCATGTGAACCTCCATGCTCGTTGTTCGACCCGCACCAGAAACTCGCCGGCGACAGGCCGGGACTCTTCGCGGTTGACTGACGCACCGGCTCGCCTCTCGCACCCTGCGCGACGCACGCCGATCCGCCGTTGATTTTGGGCCAAGTGTAGCGTGCTAAGGCAAGAGAATCGGCCCGTGCCCCGGGAGCAGTTGAGAAAGCACCCGCTCAATCACACGCCCGCCCAGCAAGACCAGCACCGTCGCCACCGCCAGGAACGGGCCATAGGGCATCGCGCTCGCCGCCCCGCCGCGACGCACGACGCTCCAGAGCGTCCAGACCAGCCCAACAAACGCCGCGACAAAGAACGCAACCGTCGTGTTGATCCACCCCACGCACACCCCAACCCCCGCCATCAGATGCACGTCGCCCATCCCCATCGCCTCGCGTCCGAAGAGCAGCGAGCCGAAGATCCGAACCAACCACACCACCCCCCCGCCGACGAGATACCCCAAGACGCACCCCGCCAGCACGTGCACCGTCAGCGGCACAGCATCGAGATTTGCCGCCCCGGAGGCTCCGTTTCCGATGCGATCGGCAACAAAGCCCCCCAGCCAACCCAGCATGGCGATCGGGCCGAGGAAGGCCAGTTCCTTGACCATCTCTCGCCGGGCGTGGGGGTATTCCGTCCATTCCTCCGCTTGGTTCGTCGGGGTCAACGCTTGGACCGTGGTTCGCTTGAAATCCAGCCCCCGCAGAACGCCCGCGCCGACAAAGAGCCCGGCGAAAAGACCGATCACCCCGCCCAGCCAACGGGGTTGGTTCAGGCTTTGAGCGACCAGAACGCCGACCGTCGCGGCTGAGACCGCGGCGACGAGGACCACCACCAGATCGCGCAAAATCGGCGGGTTCGATGCCTGAGGTTCCGGAACAGGGCCGGGCTGCGCCCGTGAGTTATCCACTGCAACCGACAATGCACCGTTCGATTGGTCGGGCAACGGCTTCGAACTGCCCGGCGTCGTTTCTTCGGACTTCTCCGTGCGCTCGGCTTGCTCAGCCTTTAATCGGCGCTCGTCGTCCCAGGTTTCGAAATCTTCGAAACTCCGGCTCAAGAGGCCCAATCTGAGCATGAGCAGGCTGACGAGCACACCGACGCCGCCGCCGAGGGACGCGCCGAGCCACCACCAGCTTGTCGGCGTGGGAATGGCCCACACCCAGCCTTCCGCGACGTTGGTCAGGGCTTTGGCACCGGGGCGGGCGACGAACTCGAAGTATGCCGCGAAGGCGGTATGGGCGAAGAGCCCGTAGTACGCGGGGGTGAGCGACATGCCCATCGGGATGGTGAAGGTCTTCGCATCGACGATCGTCATCGCGATCAGGCAGCTCAAAAGGCACAGCAGGATTGTGAACAGAGGCCAGGTCAGTGCCCCGGCGCCGTAGCCACGGGCCCAGGTGGGCTTGATCGTGCCGACGGGCAGGTCGAGCCACACGGCTTTATCGGGGATGACGTAGACCACCACGAACGCCGCGACGAAGACGAGCGCGATGAAGAGTTCCACAAGCGGGTACTCGGGGCTGATTTTGGATTTGCAGAATCGGCACCGGCCACGCAACAAGAGCCAGCCGAAGATCGGGATGTTCTCGCGCCAGGTCAGTTGCGTCTCGCACGCGGGGCATCGGCTGGGTGGCGTGACAACGCTCAGGCCCAGCGGCATGCGGTAGACCAGCACGTTCGTCAGCGAGCCGACGCAGGCACCGAAAGCGAAGAGGAAGAGCGCGGGCATGATGACCTGCGCGATGAAGATCATCGCATCAGGGGAAAGCCCGAGGCCCAAGGTCAGGATCGTGGAAAAGCTCAGCACGGGGAGAAGGTATCGGCCCGAAAGGCCCGGGGGATCGAAACGCGGGCAAAGAAGTGCGAACGCACGCGATCAGCTGGGCTTCTTCGTCTCGGCCTGCATCTGCTGGGTCAGGTCGGTGAAGCGTTGTTCGACCTGCTCCTGGATCGCCTTGCAGTGCTGGTAGAGGGCAACCCCGCGTTCGTACTGGGCGATGGATTGCTCGAGGCCGATCTGGCCGGACTCGATGCGTTCGATGATCTGCTGGAGTTCCTGCCGGGCATCTTCGTAGGAGAGGTCGGCGGGGAGGGCGGTTTTGCTGGTGCTGGCGGGTTTGCTGGACATGGTCGTGCTCGAAATGAGGCGTGGAACAGGTTCTAGAAGAGTCCGAGCTGGCCCTCAAGGTCGTCCGGGCCCGGCGTGAAGGATTGTTGCGGGGTGTTCGATGCGGATCGCGACGACTTCTTGCGCGTTGGGTTGGCCTGGGCGATCGGGCGCGGGACCGAGTTTGACGGCGGTGAGATTTCAGAATCTTGCACCGGGGCGGCCGACGCTGAATATGGGGCGGTTTCAGGGGTGGGGCTGGGCGGCGGGCCGACGGTGCCCGCGACTTTGAGTTTGGCGGGGGGGAGGTTGGCCGACTCCCCCACCACCGAGGCGAACGAGCCGTCGGCGACGCGGGTGGTGATCTGCTGACCCGGGCGGACGTCGCTGACCCGGCGGACGACCTGCCCGAGCTGATCGACGGTCATGGAATACCCGCGGGAAAGGACGGAGTTGGGCCCGACAAGTTCAAGCTGGCGGCGGGCAATGGTCAGGTCGTCACGCTTGGCGGCCAGGGCACGGGCGAAGACTTCTGAAAGACTGCGCGAGGCGACGTCGAGGTCGAGTTGGTTCAAGGCTGAACGAAGGGCCAGTTCTGCGCGCCCGCGGAGGGCCTGCAGCTCCATCGAGCGCTGGTGCAGGATCGCGGTGGGTTTGCAGCGTTCGAGGCGGGTGACGATGACCGCGAGTTTGCGCGCGTCGGCGTCCAGACGCGCACGCAGGATCGGCAGCAGGTGGCGGCGGTCGGAGGCGAGTGATTCGCTTTCCTGACGCGTGCGGCGTTTTGCAGCGGTGCTCAGGCGTGCGGAGAGCTGCGACAACTGCTCGGCGAGTTCTTCGCGGTCGGGGGTCAGGCGCATCGCGGCCTGGGTCGGCGTGGCGCAGCGTTCGTCCGCGACGAGTTCCGCGACGGTGGTGTCGGTTTCGTGCCCGATGGCGGCGACGACGGGGATGGGGCAGCGGTAGATGGCCTCGGCGACGATGCGTTCGTTGAAGGCCCAGAGGTCTTCGATGGAGCCGCCGCCGCGGGTGACGAGGAGGGCGTCGATATTGAGGCGCTCGTGGTTGAGCCCCGCCCAAGTGATGGCGCGGGCGACGTCGGGGGCGGCTTGTTTGCCCTGCACCAGCACGTCGATGAGCAGGGGCTGCACCGCGGGGCAGCGGCGCTTCATGGTGTTCAGGACGTCTTGAAGGGCCGCTCCGGAGCGGGAGGTGATGATGGCGACGCGGCGCGGGAAGCTCGGCAGCGGGCGCTTGCGGTCCGGATCGAGGTAGCCCTGGGCCTTGAGCTCGGCGATGAGCTGACGCAGGGCGAGCTCGAGCACGCCGGCGCCGACGGGCTCGATTTTCTCGACGTAGAAACTCACCTTGCCCTGGGGCTTGTAGTACTCCACGCGCCCGGTGACGACGACCTGCTGACCCTCGGCGGGTTGAAAGCCCACGGAGCGCGTGCGCCCGGCGAACATCACGCAGTTGATCACGGCGCCGCCGACCTGGCCTTCTTTCAGTGAGAAGTACCAGTGGGTGCGGAGGGTGAAGTTGCTGACCTCGCCCACGACGCGGACGGACTGGGGGAGATGATCGCGGAGGGTCGCGTCGATGAGGGCGGAGAGCTGCGCGACGGTGATCGGCGGCGGGGTTGATGGCGAAGCGGGCGGAGTGGACGCGGCGGGGTTGGCCGCGGGCTCGGGAGAAGTAGCGGCGGCGGGTGGTGGTGAGTTTGTCGAAGGTGCGCCGAAGAGTGAGGCGTCGGGTAGGGGCGCCTGCGGGGCCATGCGTGATGGGTCGAAGCGTGGGCGGTTCATGAGGCACCGCCTGCGGTGTTGGTTGGTGGGGAGAGGGGCGTGGGGGCGAAGCCGCGGAGTTCGTTGTTGGCGTCGGCGATCTGGGCGTAGGCCTTCACGACGGATTGCGGGTGGAGGTAACTGCGGCAGCGGCGTGCGGTGTAGTCGTGCGCGGTGGCGAGGCGTTTGGCGAGTGATTCGTCGGGCTTGGCGACGGCGAGGATGTGCGTGAACCAGGCGTCGGGGGCGGTGGAGTTGACGGTGAGCACGCCGGTGGATTCGCTGATGGCGTCGACGAGCGGATCGGCGCGGGCAATGACGGGCATCTCGGCGGCCATGGCGTCGAGGACGAAGCTGCGGTGCTCGCCCAGGGCTTGGGGGATCAGCAGCACGTCGGCTTGAACGAGCAGGTCGCGGCGTGCTTCGAGGGCGGGGATGACGGTGAGGCTCGGGGCGAGGTTGAGTTCCTGGGCCCAGCGCATGAGGGGGAGGGTTCGGGCCGCGGCGGCGTCGACGAAGAGGATGAGTTCGTTGGCGAAGCCCGGGGCGATGGGCGGGGCGTCGACGAAGGCGCGGAGACCTTGCAGGGCCTGGCGGACGTGGTCGCGGGTGGTTTCGTTGGTGGAGGCGAGGGGGTCGGTGCTGGCGATGAGGACGGCGGCGAGGGGGCGATCGGGCTGGCGGGGTTTGCGGTGGCCTTCACCGGAGCGGACGCCCCAGGGTGCGGCGGCGACGCGGCGCGGGCCGAGGATTTGCTGGGCGTGGGCGAGGAGTTGTTCGTCAGGGGCGAGGGCGAGGGCGCGGCCGCCGAGCCCGCTGCGGCGGATGGCCTTGGAGGCGGATTGGACGTGGGCCTTGGACCAGAGTTCGATGATGGCGGAGGCGCCGCAGCCGCGGGCGAGGGCGAGCCCGAAGCGCATGGAGGCTTCGCCGAAGCAGTGGACGACGTCGACGGCGCGGGCGGAGGTGGCGGCGATAGCCGATTTGCCGCCTTCTTCGTCGTTGACGCGTTCGAGGGCGCGGATCATGGCGGCGGCGCGGAGGGAGAGGGTCAGGGGCAGGCCGTCGTCGGGGTAGGTGACGCTGGTGGAGTAGAGGACTTGCTGTTGATCGGTGCTGGTGCCGGCGGCGACGGGATCGAGGCTGCGCGGGAGGGCGTGAATGACGCGGACGCCCTCGTCGGCGAGGCCGATCTCCAGGCGTGAGAGCAGCGAGCGCTCGCGCGAGAGGAAGTCGGCATCGGGGAGGATGAGTGTTCGCACGCGTTTGAAGTGTGATGTGGGTTGAGGGCGATGGCCGGGGGATTTCGGAAGGGATGGGTGATGCACGGCTCTGGAGAGGCGTGCCACCGTGAGGCTACGGTAGCAAAGGCGGGGCGAGGGTGTTGCTTTGGAGGTTTTCCGCGTTGGACTTCGTTGGCTTGGGCATCACGTTGGGCGCTGGGCTGGGGCTGGCGTGGGGGCTGGGCGTGGTGCACACGGCGGTGGTGCTGCGGAACCCGCCCAGGCGTGGGGCAACGTGGGCGCTGGCGAAGAACGCGCCGGAAGATCCGATGCAGGCGAGCGCGGGGCGGGCAAAGTTTGAAACCTGGCGGTTTGCGTACGGCGGCGGGGCGGGCGGCGAGCGCGGCGGTGAGTGTGAGGTGTGGGAGATCGCCGGTCAGCGGGCGGATGGGCCTGTGGTCATCTTTTCGCACGGCTGGGGGGAGTCGAAGGTCACGTCGCTGAATCGGCTTTGGTGGCTTCGGCGGATCGGCGCGCGGGTGATCATGTGGGACCTTGCGGGGCATGGGGACGTGCCTTCGCGGGGTGATGGGCGCGGTGCGAAGCGCGTGGCGGCGGGATCACAGTCGTCGCTGGGCACGCGTGAGGTGGATGATCTGGTGGCGTTGGTGAAGCAGGTCGTGCGTGAGGGGGAGCGTGTGGTGCTGGCGGGGTTCTCGCTCGGTGCGGGGGTGTCGATCGCGGCGGCGGCGGATGAGCGGCTGCGCGGGATCGTGCGGATGGTGGTGGCGGAAGCGCCGTATGGGCTGCCACAGACGCCGGCGGAGCGGGTGATGAGGCTGCGCGGGGTGGTGAGGTGGCGCGGGAGTGTGCTGTCGGCGGTGTGGCTGGCGGGGGTGATGGGGCGCGTGCGCGGGGCGATGGGCGGCGGGTGGATGAAAGCCGGGGGGTCGTTTGATCGGGCTGAACATGCCAAGCGGCTGCGGTGCCCGTTGGTGGTGCTGCACAGCGAGGACGATGAGGTTTGCCCGATTGCGGATGGGCGGGCGATTGCGCACGCGGCTGGTGCTTGGGCGACGCTGCACGAGGTGCGCGGGTGCTCGCACGCGGGGTTCTGGGACGATCAGTTGCGCGGCGAGGCGGCGGTGAAGGTGATTGAGTCGGTGCTTGCTGGTGCGGACATACGCGGAGCGGGTGCGAAGGGTTAAGTGTTACCGCGCGGGTTTGGCTTCGATGGCGGTGTGGGGAACTGGGGGTGTGTGCCGGCCGTTGAGTTTGGGGGACTTGGTGATGACGATGGCGGGCTTGGGCTCGGGGTTCGCGGCGGGCGCGTGCGGGTGGAGCGGGGCCTGCGCGGCGGCCTGGATGAACGTCACCGGGAGTTTCAGGATCGACGAGAAGACGACGCTCTTGCGCTGTGCGCCCCAGAGGTCGACGGCGGGGTCGGTGCCGGGCTCGCAATCGACAAGCACGCGGAGCTGATCGGCGCTGGGGACCAAACGCACGGCGTTGATGCTCTGGGTGTGCGAGCGATCAAGGCCCACCGCGACGCGGACGATCGATGAGAGCACGCGCACGACAGCGCGCTGGTGCTTGGTCAGATCGCGCAGCAGCGGGTGGCGCTTGCGCGGGGCGGCGCCGCGGTGGAAGCGGGCGACGAGGGCGATCAGGCGGGTCTGCTCGCTGGTGAGGCCGGGCATATCGGCGTGGAGGATGAGGTTGGCGGAATGGACGTGGTGCTTGTCGTAGTTGACGACATAGCCGATATCGAGCAAGAGAGCGGAGGCGTAGAGGAGGAGGCGCGAGTCGCTGGAGAAGATCTCGGTGGCGTTGGCCTGTGAGAGTGATCGGACGCGGAGCGTGCCGGCGGAGATGGCGGAGGCGAGCTGATCGAAGATTGACAGGGCGAGCTTCGCGGCGTGGGCGGCGTGGGCGGCGTCGTAGCGGCAGCTCTCGGCGAATCGGCGGACGGAGTTGATGATCGCGCCGGCGCGCCCGGCGGTGTTGGCGTGTTGAAGGTTGGGCGCTGAGGGAAAGATCTTCGCGGAAATCTCGAGCAGGACCCCGTCGCGGATGCCGCCGTCGTGGACGCGGAGGCGTTTGACCTTCAGGGCCTTGCAAAGGCGGTGGAGGATGGTCAGGCCCGGAACGATGATGTCGGCGCGGTCGGCGGCGAGGCCCGGATATCGGGCGCGTTGATCGAGGGGGAGTTTGCGCAGTTCGCGGATGATTGAGGAGAGTTCGTCGAGCTTGACTTCGTAGCCGCGGAGAGCGCCGATGGGGGCGGGCGGGGCTTTTTCGTCGCGTTTTCGCGCGGCGCGCTGGATGGCCATCGCGGCGAGGGAGGTGAAGGTGCCGCCGGTGCCGATGATGAGTTGCGGGCGGACGGGCGCGGGCTTGAGTTTGCTCGCGATGAACTTGTCGAGGAACTTTCGCAGTTCATCGAAGCGTGCGCCTGCGGCGGCCTCGGGTCCGCCGAAGCGCTCGGTGAGTTTGACGGCGCCGATGGGCAGGAGGTCGACCTGTTCAACGAGCCCGCCGCTGGCGGTGACGATCTCGGTGCTGCCGCCGCCGATGTCGATGGTCGCGACGGTCATGGCGGAGAGGTCGAAGGCGGCGGAGACGGAGCGGAAGCAGAGGGCGGCTTCTTCCTGAGCGGTGATGACGTCGATGGGGAGCCCGGCGAGTTGTTGGGCGCGTTTCTGGAAGTCGCGGCCGTTGGTGGCTTCACGGACGGCACTGGTGGCGACGGCGCGGATGACGCGGGCGTTGTAGCCGCGGGCGATGCGGGCCATGTTGGCGATGGTGGCGCAGCCGTGGGCCATGGCGTTATCGTCGAGTTTGCCCGTGGAATCGAGGCCCTTGCCCAGGCGGACGATTTCTTTTTCATCGTCGAGAACGCGGTAGCGCCCGTTGGGGGAGGCCTCGGCGACGATGAGGCGGATGGAGTTGGTGCCGATGTCGATCGCGGCGATGCGCTGCGGCTTGGTCGGATCGATCGCGGATTGGTCTAGCGCGGGCGTAGCGGTCGGCTGATCCTCGATCGGTAGCGGATGGAATGAAGGTGACGAAGATGATGGCGAGGGCGATGCCAGGGCGAGCGTGCGCTCGTGGTGCGAGACGGCGTCGAGGAGTTTTCTCAGTGCAGCCCGGCCGGCGGTGTTCCAGGAAGAGCGGGCGTCGGCGGCGCTCGAGCGGATCAGTTTCTGCTCGCGCGTGATGAACGCGCTCAGGCTCGTTCGGAGATTCACCTTCGAGGTCTTGGCCTTGCTCAGTCGGCGCTGCGCGAGCTTCAGCAGAACGCAGGCGTCGTTGAGTTGACCCAGGGCCTGCTGCAGGTTGGTCAGCTCGGACAGAACTTCACGCAGTTCTTTGGAGGAGAGCCCGGGCTCGCACAGTTCCGCGGCGTATCGCACGCGTTTCAGGGCTACACGCAGCTCGTGCAGGCGTTCGACGCTCGCGAGCAGATCTGCGGCGGAAGGTGCTTTCCGGGTGGCTTTGGAGGCGGGACGCTTTGCCGCGTTGACGGTGGATTCGTTCTCGCCGAGTGCCTGCGCGGCTTTGATCAGCGACGCCAAACCCTCTCGCCAGACAGCCGGGGCTTCGCTGAGGCTGTTCGTAGCGAGGGCTTTGCGCACACGCCGGTCGAACTGCTGCACGTCGTTGTGGGCGTCGGGCAGGCGCTTGGCGAGGCGACGCAGGCCTGAGCGTTCGTGCGAACGGAGGCGTGCCCGTAGGTGCTCGATGGCCGGTTCGAGCGTCTTCGCGACGGTGAGTTTCGACAACGCCTGGCTCATCACGTGCGCGTTGCGGACGCGACCGGCCGCGGTGCGAAGGGTGTTCACCGCGGCGGCGGCTTTGATCAGCCGCCTGTCGTTCGCGTCGGCGAGGAGATCGGTGATGGCCAGGGCACGCCGGGCGCAGACGCGGAGGCGGTGCACGGCGGCGGAGGTCGGGTTCGATCGACGCTTGACCTTTTCGATCGCTTCGAGCAGATCAGCCACACGTCCGGCGGCTTGCGTACTCAGCCACGGTCCGTGTTGGTCTGTCGGTGGCGTCATGACGAGTGCCTGTGGGCTGTCGAGATATCTTCTCAGACTTCTCCGCCGGAAAGGCCGACGAATGAGAAGAACTTCGCCGCGAGGCCATGCTAGAAACCCCTGAGCGTTGAACGAGCAGGCTCGGAGGCAAGAAGGAGCGATTTCGTAGAATGGTTGGTATTTGGCTGGAACTTGACGCACTCAAAGGATTCTGTTAGGTTACGCGCGTCGGAAGTTCTTTCGGTGATGAGGAAACCTCGTGCGTGAATCTGGCGAAAGTTGGCGCGTGTGACAGACTAGAAGCGTGTCGGAGGCGTGTCGGCATCCCTCGGTTGGTTCTCTCCATCCGTCTGGGAAGTGCATGAGTCGAAAGACAGGGCAACACGTGCGGGTTTGGGCGCTGGCGTTGTGTGCCGGCTCGGGGCTGTCTTGCCTGCACGCTGGTTGGGCGTCGACGGCGGACGCTCGCTTGCACGCCGTATCCAAAGTTGAGCAGGCCCACGAATCCACCAGCGGTCAGCAGCGCGGCGTGGGCGAGTCGACTTCGCTGACTTCGCCGACGCCTTTGGTTGCAGGAAACAGCGGACCAACTCGCGGCAGCGGACCGGGCAACCCGCAGGTGCGTCACCCCGATGATCTGGTCAATCGACCGGGCGAGTTGGAGTTCAGCGGGCAGGTCATCGTGCTGCCGAGGACGATCGAGCAGATCGCCGCAGCGCATGGCGTTGATCATGCGCAGGCGCAGGGGCTGCTCGACGAAGCCGTGGCGGCGTTCGAAGCGCGGGTGGTTCAGCGTGTGGAATCCACCGGCGAGATGATCGTGCGCGTCCCCGCGGGGATCGACGACGCGGCGTATTGCCTGAGTCTCCGCGAGACTGGGCTCTTCGCGTTCGTGACGCCCGACTGGCTGTGCTACCCGGTGTCGGGTGTCGATGACCCGCTGTTCCCGAATCAATGGCAGCACAGGGCGCTGCAGAGCGACAGAGTGTGGGACATCACCCAAGGCTCCGACGATGTCATCCTCGCGATTGTCGACACGGGCGTTGACGCGTTTCACCCCGACTTGAACTCGGTGCTGGTCTTGCCAGGACATAACAGCGTGGGCAAGTCGGCCTTTGCGCCGGTGGGCGGCGCGTTCAACGACGTTTCGCTGATCGGGCACGGCACGCGCTGCGCCGGGCTGGCCGCCGCGAGCGCGAACAACGGGCAGGGCGTCTCGGGGCTGGCCCCGGGCGTTCGTGTGCTGGCTGTGCGGTGCACGAATCAACCCTCCGGGGCGGCGTTGCTGTCGGACATGCTCAACGGCGCGGAATGGGCTTCGCGGAGCGGCGCACAGATCGTCAGCCTTTCGTTTTCAGGGGTCACCAGCCCAAGCGTGGGGATCCGCGGCAGCGTGCTGAAGTCGCTCGGATCGCTCATGTTCTTCGCCGCGGGGAATAGCGGTGCGGAGCTTTCCGCCGCGGCGGATTGGTCGGACGTGGTGATCGTCAGCGCGGTGGACTTCAGCGATGCTCGGTACACCGATTCGAACTTCGGGCAGCCGGTGGACGTCGCCGCCCCGGGCGTGGCGGTCCTGACCACGCTGCCGCAGAACCGGTACGTCAGCGCCACGGGCACGAGCTTTGCAGCGCCGCAGGCTGCGGCGGCGGCGGCGTTGCTCTGGTCGATCTCGCCGGCAATTTCACCCGACGACGTACAGAGTCTGCTCGTGTCGTCAGCCATCGATATCTTCGAGCCCGGACGCGACGTGTTCAGCGGCGGCGGACGCCTCTCCCCGTTGCGGGCGGCTCAACAGCTGCTCAGCCTCTCGGGTGAGTACCTCGCGCCGAGCGCTCTGGCATTCCCAACGCCCGGACTGCGGGCGACGTTCTACGACCTGACGAACGCGCAGATCCCCGTCGCGAGCGATCAGAGCGGCTCGGGCGATGACAGTCTGAAGTTCATGCCCGTGCTGTCGCAGCTTTCAGCCGAGTCGGTGGTGATCTCGCCGGATATCAACTATGCGCCGGGGGCGTTGGTCTTCCCCCAGAACGGCGGGCCGAACCGAGGTGTCGGCGTGACCTTCGACGGCTTTGTTCAGATCGATTCAACCGGGCTGAAGACCTTCGCGTTGTCGAACATCGATTCGGCCCGGCTAACCATCGACGGGCTGCTGGTAATCAACAACGACGGGCGCCACGACCTGCAGGAACGCACCGGGAGCCTTCGCCTTCAGGCAGGGTACCACTCGATTCGCGTGGAGTATTACTCGCACAATGAGAACACCGCCGTGGTGCTTTCCACCGTCAACCAGGCGGGTGTTCGCACGCCCATCCCGGCGTCGAAGTTTGTGCGGGTGATCACATCTCTCGATGTGGCGGACATCGCGGACTGGAGCGGCGAGCCCGGGCGCAACGGGCACATCGACGAGGGCGACTACAACCTGTTCTTCACGTCGTTCTTCTTCCCGAACTACGGGGGCCAGTTGTACGCCGACGTCGCCGACGACGCGGGGAACCCGGGGCCGAACGGCGTGGTGAACGAGGGCGACTACAACGCCTTTTTCTTCTGGTACTTCGCGGGGCTGTGAGCCCGGGTGGCGGATCGCGTCATCAGATCGGTTTCATCGCGGCCCACCGAATCATTCGCCGCTCGATTACTTCTCTGCGCCTGCGTTGCCGATGTCCGCGAAATCCTTCGCCGTGTGCAACTGTACCTGGAGCATCGCGAAGTAATCGCCCTTGCGTTCGAGCAGCTCCTCGTGCGTGCCCATCTCCACGATGCGTCCGCCACGGAGGACGACGATCAGCCCGGCGTCGCGGATGGTGCTCAGGCGGTGGGCGATGACGAAACTCGTGCGTCCGCGCATGAGTTCCGAGAGCGAGGCCTGGATGAGCCGCTCGCTCTGCGTGTCAAGGTTGCTGGTGGCTTCGTCGAGGATGAGCTGTTTCGGATCAGCAAGCAGTGCTCGGGCGATGGCGACGCGTTGCTTCTGCCCGCCGCTGAGGCGCACGCCGCGCTCGCCGATGATGGTGTCATAGCCCTTGTCGAGCTTCTGGATGAACTCGTGCGCGTTGGCGGCCTCCGCCGCGGCGATGATGCGGTCCATCGACGCGTCGCGATCGGCGAAGGCGATGTTGTCCGCGACGGTCCCGTCGAAGAGGAAGACGTCCTGCTCGACGATCCCCAGCAATCGGCGGAAACTGCCAACATCGATGGAGCGGAGGTCGACGCCGTCGAGCTCGATCGCACCTTCGCTCGGATCGAAGAAGCGTGCGACGAGGTTGCAGAGGGTCGTCTTGCCGCTGCCGCTGGCACCGACGAGCGCAACGGTGGTGCCCGCGGGGATGTGCAGGTTGATGCCGCTGAGGACAGGCTCTTTGCCCGCGGGGTAGGTGAAGCTGACGTCGGTGAAACGAACCTCGCCGCGGACGTGCGCTTTCTGCAGAACCACCGGCGGCGATACGACGCTCTGTGCGCCGGCGGTGAGTTCGGGCTTCTCTTCGAGAATGTCGAGGCAGCGGTCCCAGCCCGCGAGCCCGTTCTGAAGCTGGCTGGCTGTGCCCACGAGCAGTTCCATGGGCCCGAGGATCATGCCCAAATAGGTCAGGAACGCGCCGATATCGCCGACGGTGAGCTTGCCCTCGATGACGCGCGAGCCGCCGTAGGCCAGGGCGATGGCGGTGCAGGCGGGGATGATGAGCATCCAGATCATCTCGATGATGCGCGACCACCACCAGACGAGCATTTCCTGCCGAGCCATGAAGTGGTTGTTCTTCGCGAAGCGCACGGCCTCGCCGCGCCTGCGATCAAACGCGCGCACGATCCGCATCCCCGCGAATGCCTCGGTCGCTTGCGCATCGGTGTTCGTGCGGGCAGCCTTTACAGCGCTGTAAACCGGGCGGATGCGCGCGATCCACGTACGGTGCGTGATCCACACCGCCGGCAGCAGCACGAGTCCGCCCAGCAACATCCGCCAATCGAGGATCGCCATCGCCGCCAGCCCGCCGACGAGCGTCGCGAGCGCACGCAGCGGGTTGTAGAGCACCGAGAAGAGCATCTCGCCAACGATCCCCGCGTCGTCGCGAAGGATGCTCGACACGCCGCCGGATTTCAGGGCGCTGAGCTTGTGCAGGGGCAGGGTGGAGAGATGCTCAAAGACCTTCGCCCGCACGTCGCTCTGCACGAGCTTGTTCAAGCGGGTGAGCTGGTAGCGTCCGATCGTCGCCACCGCAACTGAGATGCCCACGACGATCAATGTCGCCAGCGCCACCCACCAGGCCAGCTCGACACGCCGCTGACTCCACCCCCACTCTTCAAGCGTTCGCAGATGCTCCGGCGTCGGCGCGATGACATAGTCGAGCGTGATCTTCGCGCCGATGGGCGTGATCAGCCCGATCCCCGTGGCGATCAGCACCGTCGTCACCGCGATGAGCACCTTGCCCCGATGCCCGTCGAGCAATCGCAGAAACTCACGAAGCAGAACCGAGAACGGGCGGCTGGCCTTCCGCTTGCCCGGCTTCTCCGGCGCCTGTGTCCAGTCACGCTTGGGTTTGTCGGCCTTGGCTTTCTCATCGCCCGACGCGTTCGCAGAACCACCCTTGGACCCCTCGCCCTTCTGGGCACGGGCGTCCTTCAGATCCTTCAAACGCTCGGCGAGATACTGCAGGTACCGGTTCTTACTCGAAGGCAGCGGCTTGGGCACAAACGATCCTACGCGTGCCACCGGGCCTTGGGGCTTGCGTATCCTCCTCCCCCAACTCACCACCACCCCCCTTGCCACGATACCGATCGGCACGCTGGTGAAACACCTCAACGGAGCACAAACCATGGCCAAATCCCGCGCTCTGCCCAACCACTATCAGGACCTCTGCAAACTGCTCCGCGACGCCGCCACGCTCGGCTCCGTCGACGCGCTGCTGAACTGGGATCAGGAAACCTACATGCCCCCGGCCGGCGGCGCCGCCCGCGCCGATCAGCAAGCCATCATCTCCGCCCTGACGCACGAGAAGCGCACCAGCGCCCGCATCGGCGACCTGCTCCGCACCTGCGAGAGCGACGCGGAGCTCAAAAGCGACGAGGCCATCGCCGCGAACCTGCGCCTGATTCGGCGCGATTACGACCGCGCCACCAAGCTGCCCACCGACCTCGTCGCGGAGATCGCCCGCACCCAGAGCCTCTCGCAAGAAGCCTGGAAGCACGCACGCTCCAACGACGACTTCAAGGCCTTCCGCCCCTGGCTCGAAAAGATCATCGCCCTCATGCGCAAAAAGGCCCAGGCCTATGGCACCCCCACCTCGGGCGAGCTCTACGACAACCTCCTCGACGAATACGAGCCCGGCATGACGGCCGCCCAGATCAGCGCCATCTTCGACCCGCTGCGTCCGCGCCTCAGCGCGCTCGTCAGCGACCTGACCGGCTCTAAGGCCAAGGTCTCCTCAAAGGTCACCGAGATCAAAGCCCCCAAAGACGCACAGCAAGCCTTTGGCGTAGCGGTGCTCAAGGCCATGGGCTTCGATCTCGACGCAGGGCGACTCGATGTCACCACGCACCCGTTCTGCTCGGGCATGGCCCCGGGCGACACGCGCCTGACCACACGCTACAACTCCCCAAGCTTCCTCGAACCGCTCAGCGGCACCATGCACGAAGCCGGTCACGGCCTCTACGAGCAGGGCCTGCCCAAAGTCACGCACTTCGGCCAGCCGCTGAGCGAAGCCGTGAGTCTGGGCATCCACGAGAGCCAGTCGCGCATGTGGGAGAACTTCGTCGGGCGCAGCAAGGCCTTCTGGTCATGGTGCACGCCCGTGGCGAAGAAGCACTTCGGCAAGTCGTTCAAGGGCGACGTCGAAAGCATGTACCGCGCATCGAACGTTGTGAAGCGTTCGTTCATCCGTGTTGAGGCCGACGAAGCCACGTACAACCTGCATGTGATGCTCCGCTTCGAGATCGAGCGGGCCCTGGTCAGCGGCGACTTGCCCGCGAAGGACCTTCCAAAGTTCTGGAACGCACGCTTCAATGAGTATCTGGGGCTGAAGGTCCCCAGCGACAAGATCGGCTGCCTGCAGGACGTGCACTGGTCCTTCGGCCTGGTGGGCTACTTCCCCACCTACACGCTGGGCAATCTCTACGCCGCACAGTTCTGGGAAAAGATCAACCGCGACCAGCCCGACCTGGAGAAGAAGATGGCCCGCGGCGACTTCACCGACCTGCTGGGCTGGCTGCGCCGCAACATCCACCGTCACGGGCGCCGCTACGAAGCCGCGGAACTCTGCCGGAAGGTCACGGGCAAGGACCTCTCGCCCGAGCCGCTGATGCGCCACCTCGAAGGCAAGCTGCGTCCGCTGTACAAGGTCTGATGCACAAGAGCTGAAGACGAACGAGAATGTCGAAGTGACACACATCAGAGCCCATGACTTCAGTCATGGGCTCTTTGCTTTTCTTCCCTTTCATCACCGATCGCGCCCGGTAAACAAACCCAACCACTCAAACCCGCGCCCGCAACCACGCACCGCTGCTGAAGCGCCAGCCGTAGATCAAGCACCGCAGCACGATCTCCACGCACAGCCCGATCCAAAGGCCCTTCAACCCGTAATCAAACGGGAAGGGGTTGTTCAGCACCACGCCCTCTTTGCCAGCGATGAACGCCGGGATCGGCAGGTCAACCCCGCTGAAGACGTACGCCAGCGGCAAACGCATCCCCCACTGTGTAATCCACGTCATGACCATCACCGCCCGCACGTCGCCCGCGCCGTGCATCGCTGAGCGGTACACAATCGCCAGCGCGAAGGGGATCTGCGTCAGCCCCGTGATGAACAAAAGCTGCGGCGTGTACAGGCGGTGCGCTTCCTGCGGGCTCAGCATCGCCACCAGCGACGCGCCGAAGAAGATGAAAACCAGCCCCATCAGCCCCATCATCCCCGCCGCCACCGTCGCACACCGCACCGCGGCCCTTCGCGCCAGATTCGGAAACCCCGCGCCGAGATACTGACCCGCCAGCGCCGACGCCGCCAGACCCATAGAGAACCCAGGCAGGAAACTGAACGCCTCGATGCGGATCGCCAGCATGTGCGCACCGAGCAACCCGCCGGCGACTTCGCCCGTCGCGCCTGCCGCGGCATGACCCGCACCCGTCGCCGAGGCACTCATGAACCCCACCATGAGCACCACGATCATGTTCGCAACCCACATCCCGAAACTCTCGAAGAAGTTGGGCAACCCAAGCCTCAGCAACCGCGAGATCGTCACCGCGTGCGGCTTCATCCACCGCGCGCTGAGCGCCACGCCCGTCGCACCCCGCACATGGAACCGCAGAATGATCATGCACCCAACCAGGTGCGCAATCGCCGTCCCCGCGCCGATCCCCGTCACGCCCAGATTCAAACCCCAGGGCATCGCCAGCGTGAGCGCCGCGGCGAGATTCACCACATTCACCACCACCATCGTCATCAACGGACGCAGCGTGTCCCCAGCGCCGCGGGCGCACGCCGTGCACGCGAACATCACCGTCGAGAAGGGCACCCCGGCGCTGTACGCGTACAGATAGAGCTTCACATCGCGCGCGGCCTCACCCTGAAGGCTCAGCATCTGCGCAATCAGCCCGGCGCAGAGCGCCAGCGCAACCGCCACCACCACCCCGCCGATCGCCGCCAGAGTGACAGCCTGTCCCAGCGCCGCCCTTGCCACGGCTTTCTTCCCCGCACCGATCGACCGCGCAATCAACGCCGTCGCACCTACGCCGATGGCCATCGTGATCAGCCCGATGAACCACGCGTAATATGCCGCACCGCTGATGGCGTCCGCCGCCGAGACCGACAGCTTCGCCGCGATCGTCGTATCCACAAGCCCGACGGTGGAGTTCAGCACCGACTCGCTGAGCACAGGCCAGGCCATCGCCCAGATCGCCCCGTTCATCGTCAGCCCCGCCAGCCGCCCGCTCTTGAGCACACCCGCGGCATCGCAGCTCGGGCGCTGCGCCGTTCCACGCAATCTTCGCGAGAGTCCCGAGAGCCCGGGCACGGCGCCCACGCCATCAAGCACGCCGTGTTTCAGCCCCGTCACCACGCCGCGCACTTCCGCCGCAGCGCCACCGATGCGCCCGCTCACCGCGCCGCTGGCGAGTTCGACCTCGCTCGCGGCCGCCCGATCAACGATCTGCGTCGGCGGACATTCTTCGGTCGGGTCGACCGCCTCCGGATCGACCACCGCGGAGACCTCGCGCACCGTCCGCACCACCCCGCCCGGCGCGGGTGAAGCGTTCTCAGCACTGGATGTGTTCGTCTCAGGCTTCAACCGTGTGGTCCACCGTCACCGTCGGCGCGGCGGGTCGATGGTTCGTTCGACCGCCCGCGGCGTGACAAGCGGAAACTCTAGACCACCGCCGGCCTCTGAAACACCAACGCCGAAAGATCAACCGTGAGAAACTTGCATTTCAGGGTCAGGGGCACCAGACCCCACCAAGGGGTCACTCGTTCCACGCCACACGTTCCCCCAACGAACGCTGCCAGACAGGCCTGAACTTACCCAAAATGTTGGCCTTGCTCAGTTCAGGCCAGGGGATCGGCCCACCACCGGGCAGCAGCGCCCGCACGCACATCCCCACAAACCGCAGTTGAACCGCCAACGCTTCGAGGAACGACTGCTTGGCGATCGTGCGATTGATCCGCACAACCAGCACGGTCGTGTCGTCGTCGATGCCGTGCTTGCTGTTCTTCCCGCTGTGATCGACGGCACTCGCGCACGCGTTCTCAACCGCTTCGACCAGCCGCCTCGTCAAGGTCGCCGCGTTCACTTCACCGGTGCGCGAGGCCATGCGTTCCTCCCGCGTGATCGAATCCAAAAGCTCCAGCAACCCCGCCTCACCCAGCAGCATCGCCCCGCCCTGCGCCGTCGTGCCGGTTCGGGCCTCGACCAGCGAGTCGGTGTAGAAGATCACCACATCACCCGGGCTCATTCGCAGCGGCGCAACCGCGTATTCCGCATCTTCCAACACACCCAGCGGCGTATTCGCCGGCTCGCTTCCCTTGCCCTTCGATGCCCCGTGCGCGGGCGAGGGCAGATCGTTCTTGCCATCGCCATAGAACCGCCACCGCCGCGTCCGCGTGGAATACACCAGCGGCCGCGGATGCCCGGCACTCGAAATCGTCATCACCCCCGAAGGCTCGAAATACGTACACAGCACCGCGGTGGCAAACTTCCCCAGTGTCGCCCGCGCGTGAAACTCGTTGTTCAATCGCGTCAGCAGCACGCCGTGGTCGATCGAGTTGACAAACCGCCGCACGAGCCCGCGCAGCACACCGCCGAGTTCCGCCACCTTCGCCCCGTGCCCCGAAACATCCGCCAGGATTACCCGGCTGATCCGCCCCGTGCCGCACGATGAGCACACGTGCAGATCCCCTCCCTCAACCGCGCCGTCGTGCGGGCGCGAGAGCACCCAGATATCCAGCCCCGGCATCGTCGCCGAGTCCTCGACGATGCCCAGACTCCCCCACACCTCCATGCACTGCATGGTGTGGGCCGGGCCGGTCGTTGCATGTTCCTCGGCCTCGTCAACCGTCCCGGGCATCAGGTGTACTCCAAAGCGGGCGCACAGACGCTAGGATGCCTCCATGGCCTCATCAGATACCCAAGCCGCTGCGTCCGCCGCCGCCGTCCGTCCGATCCCCTCCGACGCGACCTTCGCCGTGGCGCTCGATTGCACCAGCCTTTCCGCCACGGCGGCGTTCTATAACACCGCCTTAGGCTTCGCACCCATCGGAAAGCTCCGTGAAGGGCTCATTTTCCAGGAAGTTCACCTCGAATCCCCGCAGGTTCGCGGCGTCAGGATCATCCTGCGCGAAGCCTTCGGCAAACGCCCCATCGGCACCCAGCCCGGGTCAGTATTGCGGCTGGCCTTTCAAGTGCCATCTATGAAGGCCGTGATCGATCGGTTCGGCGCTCACGTGATCTTCGCGGGAAACCCCCCCGCTCCGGACGCGACCTCGACCCGCTTGCTCGATCCGGACGGCTACATCGTGGAAATCTATCAGGACGCGCCCGGTTCCGGGTTCTAAGGGTTTTCACTCAACTCACCCGCGATTGACTCCGCAACTGGCTTCTCCAGCCAGCCCAGCACCGCTACCCCTCCTCGGGGGGTGGCTACCGCTCGGCGCGAGAATTTGGGGATTCTTGATTGTTCTCGTCGATGACGCTTCAATAGCACCGGCCCGGCGTTTGTCCGGGCCGAGTTCGTGCCGCCCCTCACCTTGGGGGGTCGGTCGTTTCAGGTCTCCGGATTTTGCCTGATCTTCTTTCGCAGAACGTCTGACCAAGCGTGGCCGGACATCGGAAGCAAGGCAGTGCAAAGACGGACCCAGCCGCGTGAAGTTCGGCGGCTGATAGATCAGGTTGCTCAAAGGCTCGGTTGGTTGATTCGCAGGAACGTGTGTGATGACGACGGTTCGGCATGTTCATATCCATGATGGTTCGGTGCGGGGATCTTCGCCCCGTGCCTTTCCAAGGCTTGACAGGCTGGTTTTTCGGCCTCGTGAAGCCCTCATCGAACCGGCGCCGGTTTGCCTCGTGCCTTTGAGCGCTTTGTGCACCTGATCGGAAACCCTGGCGTCCATGCACCCTGGGTCTTTGCCCGGGGCTGAGGACGCGACCGGCCTTTTCATTGCGAGCGGATTCGCGGGCGAACGCGCTGCACCTTTGGCTCGGCGGTTTTCGCCGCGCCGTCTCGGATGGAAAGGTTCGCCCATGGTTGGTTTCAATCATTTCGTCGGTGCGGTTCTTCGTGTGGGTGTGCGGGCATCGGCCCTACTCGCGGCGGCCTTGTGCACTTCGGCAACGTTCGGAGCTCCCGGGGGAACCCCTGCGCCGGCCTCAAGGCTCGGCGTGCCGCTGGTCCTCGGGGCGGAACTGGAATGGGCCCAGATCGCGGTGGGCGTTCTGGCGGGCGTGCTGGTCGGCGGGCCGATCGGGATGCTCGTCTGGCGCATGCTGACCGGGCAGACGGTGGTGAAGGCCCGCGAAGAGGCGGCGTCGATCACCAAGCGGGCGGAAGAGGACGCCAAGGCGGCCGTGCAGCGGGCGGAGATCGAGGCGGACAAAAAGCAGCTCGAACGCAAGGAAAAGTTCGAGGCCGATCTTTCGCGGCGGATGGAAGAGGTCCGCGAGACCGAGCGCCGGATCGCCAAGCGTGAGGACGTGCTGGACAAGAAGCTCGAAGCGCTGACCAGCAAGGAAGAGCAGCTCACCCGCCAGATTGACAGCAACAAGGCGCGTGAGGCGTCGCTGACAACCAAGGAGCGAGAGCTGACCGAGACGCTCACGCAGCAACGCGAGAAGCTGATCCAGATCACCGGAATGTCGCTCGACGAGGCCCGCGCCACGCTCTTGCAGCGTGTCGAGGACGAAAGTCGGCACGAGATGGCGAAGGTGCAGCGGAAGATCATCGAAGAGGCGGAAGGGCACGCGAAGGAGAAGGCCCGCGAGATCACGCTCATGGCGGTGCAGCGCTACGCCACCGAGCACACCGCGGAGAGCACGGTGCGTGCGGTGCCCATCCCCAGCGACGACATGAAGGGACGGATCATCGGCCGCGAGGGTCGGAACATCCGCGCCATCGAGAAGGTCACGGGCGTGGACATCATCGTCGACGACACGCCGGGCGTGATCATCGTCTCGTGCTTCGACAAGGTGCGGCAGGCCATCGCGGTCGAGTCGCTCAACAGGCTCATCGCCGACGGGCGCATGCACCCCTCGCGCATCGAAGAGGTCGTCGAGAAGGTCAAGAGCGAGACCGAAGAAAAGATCATCAAGATCGGCAAAGAGGCGTGCCTGGAGGTCAACCTCCGCGGCGTGCACCCGAAGGTCAGCGAGGCGATGGGCAAGCTCGCCTACCGCACCAGCTACGGGCAGAACGTGCTGCGCCACTCGGTGGAGGTCGCGTTCCTCTGCCAGATGATCGCGGATCAGTTGGGGCTCGACGGCACCGTCGCACGGCGCTGCGGCTTCCTGCACGACATCGGCAAGGCGATGGACCACGAGCAGGAAGGCACGCACCCGCAGATCGGCTTCGACTTCGCCAAGCAGTTCGGCGAGCGCGACCCGGTGCTCAACGCCATCGCGGGTCACCACGGCGACGTGCCCAGCACGAGCTTCTACACCCCGATCGTGATGGCCGCGGACGCGATCAGCAGCGCCCGCCCCGGCGCCCGGCGTGAATCGATGGAGAAGTACATCCAGCGGCTGGAAGAGCTCCAGAACATCGCGCGTGCCCACTCGGGCGTGACCGAGGCGTACGCGATCCAAGCCGGGCGCGAGGTGCGCGTGATGGTCGACGCGCGGAAGGTCAACGACGACGAGGCGTATTCGATTGCGCAGAGCATCGCCAAGCGCGTCAGCGAAGAGATGACCTTCCCCGGCGAAATCCGCGTGACGGTGCTGCGTGAGACACGGGCGATTGAGATCGCGCGGTGAAGTTCAGTGCTGAGTGCTGAGTGGTGAGCTTTTTGGAGCCGTCGACTTCAGTCGACGGTGTCTTTCTGCTTCGATTTTTCAGTTCAACGAGGGATAAAGAAAAGAACCGACGACTGAAGTCGTCGGCTCTGAGGTGTTTGCGTGTGGTTCGTGCTTCTTCCCTGATCGTCGGAATCACCAGCCCCAGATCAGCACGCGCGGCGTCGCGAGGATCACCGGCTCGTTCCGCAGCGTCATGATCGCTTCGAGCGACGTGCTCAGCGAGCGTGCCGCGGCGGGGTTGATCATCTTCGCGCCCGCGAGGGTGATCTGACCGATGAGGTTCTCACCCGTGATCACGCCCTGCGGCGCGGTGGCGCTGGCGCCGAAGCGGCCGAAGGCTTCCTCGAGCATCTCTTGCAGGCTCTTCGGTGCGGGGTAGTCCATCACGTCGTACGCGCCGTCGCGCAGGCCCGAGGTGCTGGCGAGGTCGGTCACGGCGTCCTTCAGCGAGCCCACCGCGTCAGCCATGCCGAGTTGCACGGCCTTTTCGCCCATGAACAACCGGCCCTCGGCGGTTTTGCTCAGGTCGATGCCCTTGCGACCCGCGGTGACGCGCGAGGTGAAGAGGTCGTAGGTCTCGGTCATCTTCTTACGGACGACGGCCTTGTCCTGCTCACTCCAGGGGGACATGCTGCTGAACATCGCGGCGCGTGGGCCGCGGGCGCGCCCGACGGTGTTGACGTGGAGCTTTTCCATCAGACCACCCAGGGCCATCTTGCCACCCACGACGCCGATGGACCCGACGATGGAGGTGGGGTTGACGTAGACCTTTGACCCGGCGACAAGGCAGTAGTATCCGCCGCTGGCGGCCATGGACCCGACGGAGATGAAGACGGGCTTGCCCTTGCCGCCGCTGCCCGGCGCGCCGCCCTCGGCGACGCGGCGGATGCCCTGCCAGATCATCTCGCTGGCGATGGCGCTGCCGCCGGGGGAGTCGATGCGGACGACGAGGCCCTTGATCTTGTCGTTCTCTTCGATGTCCTTCAGTGCCCGGCGGAGCGTGCGCGAGCCGACGGAGGCCTCGCCGCCGAAGAGCCCGCCGCCCTGGCTTTCGCCGTCGATGATGGCGCCGTCGATGTGCAGCACGGCGATGGTGTCGCGTTTGGGCTCATAGCTGGGCTTCTGCATGAGCATCGAGAACATGGCGAAGGGGTTGTTCATCATCTGGGCCATGTCCTGCTGATCGGAGGGGAGCAGTTCATCGTCCCAGGAAATCTCTTGCCCGTAGGCTTTTTTCAGGTGCGCGTCGAGTTCGGGCAGGTCGATGATGCTGTCGATCAGGCCGACCTTTTTCGCGTCGGTGTCGCTGGCCATCCAGGCGGTTTCGAGGGCCTTATCGATCCCGGCGTCGTCGAGCTTGCGCCCGGCCTTCAGCTCGGAACGCATGTTGGCGTACATCTGATCGAGCAGGCCGTTGATGTTCTCGTCCCAGGCCTTGCTGGGCTTGCTGTTGGCCATCATCTCCATCGCGCCCTTGTAATCGCCGACCTGGACGAAATCGGGCGTGATGCCGACCCACTTCAGCGCGTCGGCGAGGAACATCTCTTCCATGTAGACGCCGGGGAGCATGACGCCGCCGCCGGATTGGATGATGACCTCGTCGGCCTTACAGCCCAGCATGATCTCGGCGGGCCCGTAGTTCTCGGCGAAGACGTGGATCTTCTTGCCCTTGGCGCGGAAGGCCTGCATGGCCTTGCCGAGTTCGTCGATGTTCGAGCGGGAGAGCTCGGCATCGACCACGCGGACGACCAGGCCCTTGATCTCCGGGTCCTTGGCGGCTTTGTCGAGGGCCTTGATCAGTTCGGGCATGTGCATGTGACCCTTCGAGCCGCCCATGAGGGGGCTGGGGTTCTTGGCGCGGTCGGTGATTTTGCCGTCGATTTCGAGCAGCCCGATGACCGCGTCGGCCATGACGGGCGCGGAGAGGGTGGAGATGCACAGACCGGCCGCGAGGGCCGTCAGCGTTGTGCGCGGGGCGCTGAAGGAACGAAGGCGACGCGCGATCGAATCACAGACGGCGAGCTGGAACATGCCTGAAACTCCTGTTGAACGGACGACGACCTGCGAGCGGAACCCGGAAACGCCGGGAGAACCGATCACCACGAGGGTACCCAAGCGGCGGCGCACCCGGCTTGATGTTTGTATCCCGGAAGGTGATGTCGGTTGCACCCGCATCAACCCCACGCGGATCATCGCAGAAGCGGTGTTCACCAGCCGAACACAACCCGCCTTGCTCGACGGATGGTCCTAGCCTTGCCCCCATGGCTGAGGTCGGCGGGCAATCCGAAGCAGGCATCTTGGCGGCGATGCCCGCGCGGGTGCGTGAGGCGAAGCGGGTGCTGATCATCCGGCCGAGTGCGCTGGGGGATGTGTGCCGGAGTGTGCCGCTGGCGGTGAGCGTGAAGCGTGCGCTGCCCGGTGCGCGGGTGGATTGGCTGGTGCAGGACACCTTCGCCGACGCGGTGCGTGCGCACCCGTGCGTGGACGGCGTGGTGATTTTCCCGCGCGCTCGGCTGGAAGACTTCCACACCCCGCGCGGAGCGTTGCGATTGATGCGGTTCGTGCGGTCGCTGCGAGCGGCTCGGTACGACGTGGTGATCGACGCGCAGGGGCTCTTTCGCAGCGGGTTCTTCATGCTCGCCAGCGGCGCGCCGGTGCGGGTTGGGTACGCCAACGCACAGGAGGGTGCGTCGCTGGCGTGCACACACCGAGCGCAGGCACCGATGGAGATGCACGCGGTCGAACGTATGCTCTCGCTGGTGGAGTGCGTGGGCATTCAGCCGGTGCGTGATCTTCGCCTCGCATCGCCGACGGGCGCGTTCGAGTCGGTTTCGCGTTCGCTTGGTTTGTCGAGCGGCGCGTGCGCGGTGATCGCGCCCACGAGCCGGTGGGCCGCGAAGCGCTGGCCCGACGATCGGTTCGCTTCCGCGACGGAGAAGTTGCTTGATCGCGGGCTGATCGAGCGGGCGGTGGTTGTCGGCTCGGGCTCAGAGCGTGCCCAGTGCCCCAGCGTGCTGTCGCTGTGCGCTCGCGACAGCCGCGTGATCGACGCGATGGGCAAGACCAGCGTCGCGCAGCTCATGGCCCTCATCGAGCATGCACAGCTCGTCATCGCCAACGACTCGGCGGCTTTGCACATGGCGGTGGGCTTCGATCGCCCAACGGTCGCACTCTTCGGCCCCACCGACATCAACAAGGTCGGGCCCTACAAACGTGAGCACGAGGTGATTCAGCATCTTCAACCGGGCGACACGCTGAACCACAAAGACCCCGCGCGGGTCGAGATGATGGCCCGCATCAGCGTTGACGAGGTTGTCGAAAAAGCAACGCGGGCGCTGAACGAAGCCGCTCAGCGCCCGGCGTAGTTTTCGTATTGGTGGCACGGCTCTCCAGAGCCGTGCGGACTCCGCCGAACCGCTGAGATCGTTCTACCGCACCTGCACCACGATCGGCTGGCCGGCCTCGCCCGACGCTTCGGCGATCTTGCCGTCGTCACGCAGCACCTGCACCACGACCTTCCGGCTCGGGCGTGCCATCTGGCCCTCGGCCTTACTGATGCTCACCGTCACCTTGTCGCCCTCCTGCTTCGCCTGCCAGGTCGTCAAGAGGTACTGGCCCTTCTGATACTCAAAGCCGTCGCCCGCGTCCTCGTACAGCGTGCCCGTCGCCTGACCACGCGTGTCAAGGCTCACCAGCAGCGTCAGCGGGTCCAGCGGCTTCTCGTCGTGATACTGCACGATCGGGCCCAGCGGCACGATCGCGCCCTCGCGGATCCGCAGTTCGGGCAGGTCCGGGTGGTTGTTCTCGTTGACGATCTCGACCTTCCGCCACACGCCCCGCGGCAGCACAGGCGTCCGTGTGCCGTCGGGCATCAACTGCGGCACAACCAGCACGTCGCTGCCGATCAGGAAGCAGTCGTCCTCCGACCGCAGCGCCATGTCCTTCGGATCGGCAAAGAAGACCGGTCGAACAACGGGCAAACCCTTCACGCTCGCTTCGCGGAAGAGCGTGTAGAAATACGGCAGCAAGCGGTACCGACGCTCCAACGCTAGCCGACACGCTTTCTCCACCTCAGGCCCGAAGGCCCACGGCTCTTTATCGATGTTGCCTTTGCCCGTGTGTCCGCGGCTGAAGGGGAGCAGCGCACCGACGCCCATCCAGCGGGCGAAGTGCTTGCCGCGGGATTCGAAGTTGCCCGGGCCATTGCCGTTGAACCCGCCGATATCGGGGCCCGCAAAGGGCTGACCCGACAGACCGAGGTTGATCGCCATGGGGATCGAAGTTTCAAGATCGAACCAGCTGGCGCTGTTGTCGCCCGTCCACGTCGCGGCGTAGCGGTGTGAACCAAGATACCCCGCGCGGGTCAGCACGAAGGGCCGCTTGGTGGGGTTGGTGGTCATGATCCCTTCGTACGTCCCCTGGGCCATAAGCATGCCGTAGACGTTGTGGAAGCGCGCGTGCGGACCCGGGGTGACGATCTGCGGCTGAATCCCCGGTCCCGACGAGTACGTCCCGCCGCGGTGCTGGTTGTCCTCGGGCATCGTCTTGCTTGCAACCGCGAAGACGGCCGGCTCGTTCATGTCGTTCCACACGCCGTCGATCCCGGTGGCCATGAAGTCCTTGTACAGACCGGCCCACCAGCCGCGGACTTTCTCCGAGGTGTAATCGGGGAAGATGCAGTTGCCCGGCCAGACCGCGCCGACGAACGTTTCGCCCTTGGCGTTCTTGACGTCGTAGCCCTTCTCCACCATCTGATCGCTGACGAAGTAGCCCTTCTCGTACTTCACGCCCGGGTCGATCATCCAGATGTTGCTGAAGCCCATCTTGCCCAGGTCGGCGTTGAGCTTCGGCACATCAGGGAACGAGTTCTTATCGAACGTGAAGACGCGGTACCCGTCCATGTAGTCGATGTCGAACCAGATCACGTCGCACGGGATCCTCCGCGTGCGGAACTCATTGGCGATCTCGCGGACCCGCGCTTCGGGATAGTACGAGTAGCGGCACTGGTGATACCCGATCGCCCAGCGCGGCGGCAGGGGCATCGGGCCCGTCAGCTCCATCAGTGCCGTGCAGACTTCCTGAGGCGTGGCGCGATCGACGATGTAGAGCGGGAAGGCGTTGCCCTCCGCGGTGATGGTGATGGCACCGTTGAGATCGATCACCGTGCGCCAGGTGGTATCGGCGAGGATGCCGAAGGCGGTGCCGTCGGGGCGCACGCCGAAGATCCACGGGTGCGACTGGTAGAGCGAGGCGTTGGTGGGGTCATAGCCGTAGGCGTCGGTGTTCCAGAGCGTGGTCGTTCGGCCGTTGCGCAGCAGCGGACCGGAGACCTCGCCCGTGCCGTAGAGCGAGGTGCCCGGGGCGACCTCGATGCGGACGCGGTGCTTGCCGTCGACCTTCTCGAACATCGGCTTGATGGGGTAATCGCTGGGCAGTTCGGTTGACTTGTTCAGGGGCTTCTTCAGCGCGAAGCTCGCCACGGCGTCGCTGGGCTGCCAGTACGGTGCGTAAAACCGCGCCACGGGCTGGGTGGTTCCCTCGACCAGTTCGCCCTTGCCGGGCTGGAGTCGAGCGAGAGACTGCGAACTGCCCGCGACAAGAACGATCATGGTGGAGACAGCCAGCAGGAACGGATTGGTCGCCATGTGTGTGCTCACAAACGAAAAGTGGCCTTCGTGAACTCAGCGCCCGGAAACTCCGGTGCATCAACACACGCACCGCTTTCGGGGGAGGGGAGTGTACGCGATTTCATCCCCCGGCACCGAGGCACCGCGGGCCGGCGTGGGATTCGCACCCGCCCGAAACGGGATGCACAGATCCCCGCAACAACGGATAAGCAGGCGAAATCGAGCCGCTCAAACAGCCGTTCGAGTCGCCGGTCGTAGACCGATTGAACTCCTCCGGAACCCCAAAGATGGGATGACGAAACGCCCACGCAAAATCCCGCGCAATCGTCCGATCAATAGTTCGGCGTCGGAGCGCGGAACTGCGTGATGTCGATCGAGCGGAGGTACTCGATGGTCTTCTTCAGCCCCTCGTCGAGCTTGATCGTCGGCTGCCAGCCCAGCTTGCTCTTCGCCAGGGTGATATCAGGCTGACGCTGCGTGGGGTCGTCCGCGGGCATGGGCTTGTAAACCAGCCGGCTCTTGCTGCCGGTCAGGGCGATGACCTTCTGCGCCAGTTCGAGCATGGTGAACTCGTCGGGGTTGCCGAGGTTGACCGGGCCGATGAAGTCATCGGGACCGTTCATCATGCGGACGATCCCTTCGATCAGATCGCTGACGTAGCAGAAGGAGCGCGACTGCTTGCCCTCGCCGAAGATGGTGATGTCTTCGTTGTGCAGGGCCTGGCGGATGAAGTTGCTCACCACGCGTCCGTCGTACGGGTGCATACGCGGGCCGAAGGTGTTGAAGATGCGTACCACGCGGATGTTCACGCGGTTGGATCGCTGGTAATCAAAGAAGAGCGTCTCGGCCGCCCGCTTGCCCTCGTCATAGCACGCGCGCGGGCCGATGGGGTTCACGTTGCCGCGATAGCTTTCGGGCTGCGGGTGGACGGTCGGGTCGCCGTAAACCTCGCTGGTGGAGAACTGCAGGATCTTCGCCTTGCAGCGTTTGGCCATGCCCAGCACGTTGATCGCGCCCAACACGCTGGTCTTCATCGTCTTGATGGGGTTGTACTGGTAGTGCCCGGGTGCCGCGGGGCACGCGGCGTTGTAGATCTCATCGACCTCAAGCCACAGCGGGTGCGTCACGTCGTGGCGGATGAACTCGAAGTTGGGCTTGCCCAGCAGGTGGGCGATGTTGCTCTTCTGGCTGGTGAAGAGGTTGTCAACGCAGATGACGTCGTGCCCCTGCGTGACCAACCGATCGCAGAGGTGCGAACCAAGGAACCCGGCGCCGCCGGTGACCAGAATCCGCTTGCATGTGCTGGGCAAAGCTCGCCTCCGATTGCTTCGATGAGCCGGAGGATACGCCGAGCGGACCGAAGCCGCCCGGCTGCCGTTGTTTCTGGTGATGAATCAGCGAGGCCCGGGATCGATCGTTACGCGATTACTCGGGAATCGTCAGCTCGATCCCGGGTTTGACCTTTGCCGGGTCGGGGAGGACCGAGCGGTTCGCGTCGGCGATCTTTTTCCACTGAGAAGCCTTGCCGTAGAACTGCTTGGAGATCGACGAGAGCGTGTCGCCCGACTTGGTGACGTACGTCCGCCCGCTTGCGGGTTTCTCCGTCGGTTCGGTCTTCTTGCTCGTCTGATTCGCCCCGCCCGCGTTGCTGCCGGCCGCGACCTCCACCACCTTGCCCTGCGTGTTCGTCGGGTCTTCCGGGATCCGCAGCACCGTGCGACCGACGACGAGCTTGTTGGGCGTGACGAACGGGTTCGCCCGGCTGATGGCCGACGCGAAACGACGATCGCCGTAGACACGCTGTGCGATGACCTCGAAACTCACGTCGCCCTTCGCGACCGTGTACTCGCGGAACTTGGGCGGGATCACCACCGTGCGCGACTTGCCGGGCGCGGCGGGTGCGGGCGCCTTCGGCGCGACACTCAGTTCACCCTGGTTCCCGATCACCAACGACGGCGGCAGCGAACCGCCACCAACCTGATTCGCCGAAACCTCACCACGCCCCGCGGGGACGAGCATCGGGTCCGTCGGCGTGGTCTCCAGCGGCTCGATCGCCGCGAGAGCCGGGCCCTTGAGATCCTCAAACCCCGGCGCACGCCCCATCGTGATCGGCGTGCCCGCAAGGTTCACCTCGCCCGGGCGGTACATCCAAAAAACCAGCGCCCATACCCCAAGGAGCACCGCAAGAATCGCAACAACCTTCGATGGTGACGTTGGCATGAGGACAACCTGACCAGAACAGTGGGCAAACTCCGCGGGCACTTTCCGGGCCCCGACCCGGACGCCCGCGACACGTGAAGTGTACGAAGGAGAATCGGAATCCGACGAGCCGAACTGCAAAGTCTCCGCAGGATCCGACAACTTCCGCACATCCACCCGCCGCGTACGCCCACCCGCCACGTCCTCTGCCACCCCCACCACCCCGCATACCCCTCACCCCTCTCAACCCCCACACCGCCCTTATCACCAGCACAATCGCTACGAACCACCGACGAGGGGTTCTCGCTCGTGATCCGCCGCCAAAGAAAACACCCGCGCAAGGTTTGCGCGGGTGATTGGGGGGTCATCGATCAGATCGAATCTGAACTTCCCGAAAAGAGCTTCTCAAACCGACCCGTTGCTTCAGGGACGATTCGAAGATACCAGCCGACTCAGGCCGGCTTGGCCGCGAGCGCGCCACCGGCGACCTCGTCGCGACGGGCCGTGGGGTCGTCCTTCTTGCTCCAGACGATCGGGGCCGCAACCGCGATGGACGAATAGGTCCCCACGACGACACCGATGAGGAAGCAGTACGCGAAGGCCCGCAGGGCCTCGCCGCCGATGACGTACAGCACGCCCGAGGCGATGAAGACCGTGGTGCCGGTCATGATCGTCCGGCTGATGGTCTGGTTCACCGAGTCGTTGATGAGCCGGCGCGTGGCGTACGGCAGCTTGCCGCGGTTCTCGCGGATGCGGTCCATGATGACGATCTTGTCGTTCAGCGAATAACCAAGGATCGTCAGCACCGCCGCAATGACGTTCAGGTCGATCTTGAACGGCAGGATGCCCAGCGAACTGCTCAGCCCGAAGAAGTGTTTGTACAGAATCTCGGCAACCGCGATGGCGCCCAGCGCGATGATGCAGTCGTGCAGCGTCGCGATGATCGCCGCCAGAGAGTACCGCAGCGAGTTGAACCGCACCCACACGAAGACGATGATCGCCACCGTCGACAGAATCACCGCCGCCACGGCCTGACCCGCGAACGTGTTCGCGATCGACGGGTCGAAGGTCTCAACCCCCGCGAACGTCGTCGCACGCTTCATCGCCTCGGTAACGAGCTGCCATTCCTGAGTCTTCAGATCCTGTGACCAGCGACGCTGGCCCTCGCTGTCCTTCAGGTAGTTGATCACGTCATCACGCACCAGCACCACCGCGCTCTCGACCGCCTGCGGCGTGCCCTTCGTCACGACAAACTTGTGCATCCGCCCCAGCGTGTCGCCGAATCGCGCGTCGCTGCGCATCTGCCGCAGACGATCCTCAAGGCTCGCCAGCGTCGGCTTCACGGGCCCGAGGTTGTCCAGCCTCACCACCGCGCCGCCCATGAACTCCGTCACGTCCATCCGCAGGCCTGGGATCCGCAGAACATCGCCCAGATCCGGCGCAAGCACCGGGACGATCGGCGCGGTTTCGGCCGTGGCGTTGTCGCCGTCGAAGGTCAGCGCGACCTGCTGATCGAGCAGCCCCTGGAAGGCCTTCGCCAGCGATTCTTCAACCAGCGCCTTGTTCGTAATGGTCGTCTGAACGATGAACCGTCCGGAGGTGTTGTCCGCCCGCGGCTCGATCACAAGGATCTGCGGGTCGGCCAGGTCGCGAAGCTGCCCGGTCTTGTCCTCCGCCACCACCGATTTGATGCGCTTCTGCATCTCGTCGCGCGAGGTGGTGACCTGCTGTCCGTTCTCGGTTTTCAGCTGGACGGTCACGCGTGTACCGCCGCGGAAGACGGTATCGAGCAGCGACTCGCCGCGGGCGATGACCGCGAAGATCGAGCCGACAACCGCCAGCGTCGAGATCGTGTAGAAGATGGGCCGCAGACGCATCCAGTCCACCTGCAGGGTCAGCGCCCGCTGCAGGCCCGGCCAGACGATCGGCAGCATGCTGACCTTCTTCAGCTTCACCACGTCAACGAGCCAGAAGTAGATCACACGCGTGATGTAGAGCTGACAGATCAGCGTCGTCACCACGCCGATGGACATGGTGATGGCGAAGCCGCGGATTTCGGGCGTGCCCGTAAAGCCGAGCACGATACAGGTGATCAGGTGGGTGAGGTTGCCGTCAAGGATCGGCGCCAGCGCCCGGCTATAGGCCATCCGCACCGCCACGCGCAGAGGCTCGCCCTTGGTGATTTCCTCGCGCAGACGCTCGTAGATCAGCACGTTCGCGTCAACCGCCATACCGAAGGCCAGGATGACGCCAGCGATACCGGGCAAAGAGAACGCCGCGGAGTTGATCGCCATGAGCGCCAGCAAGAACAACAGGTTGATCGCCAGCGCCACCGTCGCGATGATGCCGCCGGAGAAGTAGTACACGATCATGAACCCGCTGATAAGCACGAAGCTCACCACGCCCGCCAGCAGACCGCGCGTGAGGTTGTCGGCGCCGAGTTCAGGACCAACCGACGATTCGCTGATCGGCTCAGGGGAGAGCTTCGCCGCCATCGAGCCGGCCGACAACACGCGCACGATGTAGTTGATTTCCGTCTGCGAGAACGAGCCGGAGATCTGCCCGCTGGCACCGATGCGTGAGTTGATGTTCGGCGCGGTATAGACCTCGTCGTCGAGCAGCACCGCCATGGGCATGCCCACGTTCGCGCCCGTCAGTTTGCCCATCTCGATCCCGCCCACCGCGTCCATCTGGAACGCGATCGACGGCCGCCCCAACTCGTCCACCGAAGGCCGAGCCCCCGCCAGACCCCACGAGCCCTCGGCCCGCGTCAGCCGCTTGCCGAACTCGTCGAAGCACAGGATGTAGATCGAGCCGTCCGGGCCCTTGTCACCGACAATGCGGTAGCGGGCCTCGAAGTACTGCGCCGTGTTGTTCAGAAGCTGCTCGGCATCCCCGGGCGAGTCGATCCAACTATCTTCTTTGTTGATCTTGAACCAACGAACGTTGCTGGCCTGCACCGCCTTGGGCCCGCCTGAGCGAAGCTCCTGACGCAGGCGGGGCATGTCCGCCATGGGCGTGTCCGTCCGCACCGCGATGCGGAACGTCAGCACACCCGCGCCACGCAGAATCCGCTTCAGGTCCGCCGGGTCGTCGAGCGTCGAACGCTGCGACTGGTACGTCTCCCACGCCTTCACCACCCGATCAAGCTGGTCCTTCGCGCCCGGGTTCGCGGCATAGATCGCGTCCAACGCACGCTGCCGGGCCGAGGGGATCGACACCTTCTGCTTCGTCGCGGGGTCGGTCATCACACGCCCGCGGCTGGAAAGCTCCAGCGCCCGGCGCACCTGCGTGGGCGAAGCACCCGCCGCACCGATCGCCCCGATCGCCTTCGTGTACGCGATGTCCGCGTCCGCAAGCTCGCCCGCACGCTTGATCAGCTCACGCCGGGCCTCTTCGAACTTCGCGTTCGCGGCCTGCTTTGCCTCTTCACTGCCAGCAGCCGCCACCGCGGCCTGCGCCTGCTCGACCAACTTTTCGCTCTCGTCATACGGGAGCTTCAGCGCAACCTTGCGGTCGAACGCCGCCGCCGCCGCTTCAAGGTCCGCCTTCCGCTTCGCGTCGCTGCCCGCCAGCTTCACGATCTCCGCCGCTCGCTGATCCGCGGGCAAGGGCAGGATCGCTTCCAGCTTGCCCACCGAGCTCGGCGCGTCGGCGAGCTTCTGCAGTTCTTCCTCGAACGCGGACTTCAGCTTCTTCACACGCTCGTTGGGCAGGGGCATCGTGATTTCGATGCGGTCCTTGCCCAGCGGCACCATCGAAACCTCGAGCAACCCGTCCGGGTCGACACGCTTGCGCAGCAAGTCGATCATCCGGTCCATCGTGTCGGGCGGGTCCGAGGGCTTCAGTTCGACCTGGTAGACCAGCGTCGCGCCGCCGTTGAGGTCCTTGCCCTTCCGCAGCCGAACGTCCAGGGGCAGAATCGCCCAGAACGAAAGGGCGATGAGCACGAGAATGAAAATGAAGTGTCGCAGCAGGTGTTGCATTGAAAAGGCCCGAAAGTACCGATCGGCCCGGGCGTCGTGCCCCAAGTCCGAGGAATCATCTCACCATCACCCCCGCCACCACGATCACCCCACCGCCGTTACGCTCGTTCGATCATCGCACGATGATCACGCCGTGGTCTTCGCGCCGGGCTTGATCTCCGCGGTCGAGCCGTTGCTCCCCCCGCGCCCGCGTGAAAGCACCATCGCGATCGCGGCCTTGTTGAACCGGATCCGCGTGCGCGTCTGCTCGTCGACCGTCAGCACCACCTCATCATCGCGGATCTCCGAAACCGTCCCGATGATCCCGCCGGTGGTCTGCACCTTGTCGTGGTTACCGATCGAGGCGATCAGTTCCGCGCGCTTCTTCGCTTCCTTCTTCTGCGCCCGGCTGGAGAGCCAGATCATCACCACCAGCAGCAACGCCGGCAGCAGAATGATCGTCATGCCGAAAGGATTCTGAGCCTGACCACCGCCACCCAGCGGCTGCGCACCGGCGGGCTGCACCGTCCCGGTCACCGGGGCATTGGTTGCCGTGCTCGGAGCACCCGGCGTCGACGTCGCGCCGGGGATCCCCTGCGCACCGACGTTCTCCACCGTCCCGCCGCCGGCCTGACCGATCACCACGGAAATCATCATCGAAGATTCGTTCGACATAGGGCTCAACTTCTTTCCACGAGGACCACGCAAGGCCTCGAACCATCGGGGGCACCAACATCGGGCAAAACCGCCCGGATGCACGAAAACCCGCCGGTGCACGGTGCGCCGTCAGGCGAGCCCCAACATTAGGCGACCTCAACCGCCCGAAGCCCCTCCGCCGCCACGGGCCACCTCCGCACAAAGCCCGACCAATCATCGGTCAGGATCGTCGCCCGGATGTCGCTCATGAACCGCTGGAAGTGCCGAAGGTTGTGCAGCGTCACCAAAATCGGCCCCAGCATTTCCTCGGCCATGAACAGGTGCCGAAGGTACCCGCGACTAAAGGGCCGCCTTTCCCCATCGCGATCCGCCCACCCCGCACACGCCACGCAATCGCACCCTTCCCAGATCGGCGCGTGATCTTCCGCGTACTTCGCGTTGCGGAGCCTGATCTGCCCCGTGGGCGTGAAGGCGTTGGCGTTGCGCCCGTTGCGCGTGGGCAGGACGCAGTCGAACATATCCACGCCGCAGAGCACCGCCGCGAGCAGGTCACGCTCGTAGCCCACGCCCATGAGGTACCGGGGCTTGTCCTTGGGCAGCAGCGGCGCGGTGTGCCGAACGACCGCGAGAATCTCGTTGAAGCGCTCACCGACCGCCACGCCACCGATGGCGTAGCCGGGTAGGTCGATATTGGTGATGTGCTCCGCCGACCACGATCGGGCGCGCAAATCCGTCCCACCCTGCACGATCCCGAAAAGGGCCTGATCGTGCGCGCGGGCGTGGGCCTTTTTGCACCGCTCCAGCCAGCGCACCGTCCGCTCGTTGGCGATGGTCAGGCGCTCCTGATGGTCGTAGGTCTTGCGTTTCTTGCTGTCGCGCCGGATCGCGCGGGTCAGGCGCGGATCAACCCGCTCGCTGTCGTTCTGGGCTGATTCCGTCGTCGAAATCGCGGGGGCGTCGTCCACTCCCGCGGCATTTGGATCACTGGGCGGGCAGTCATCAAAGGCCATGATGATGTCGGCCCCGAGCTCGTTCTGCACCTGCGTGGCGCGTTCGGGGGTCAGGCGGACCTTTGAGCCGTCGATGATGCTCTTGAACTCGACGCCTTCGTCGTCGACGCTGTTGAGATCCGCCATCGAAAAGGCCTGATACCCCCCCGAGTCGGTGAGGATCGGGCGGTTCCAGTTCATGAAGCGGTGCAGGCCCCCCATCTTGCTGATCAGGGGCGAACCGGGGCGGAGCATCAGGTGGTAGGTGTTTCCCAGGCAGATCTCCGCACCGGTTCCTGAGAGCAGTTCGGGGAGAATGCCCTTGACGCTGCCGCGGGTGCCCACGGGCATGAAGGCGGGGGTGTGAAAATGACCGTGGGGCGTGATGACCCGCCCCGTGCGCGCGCCGGTGGTCTTCGACTCTTTCAGAATCTCAAGCTTGACGGCCATAGGTTCTCAACTGCTCACCCGCGCGACTCCGGCGTGTGAAGGCTTTACGCCGAGGGTGGCGGGGGTTCGGTTGGCTTCGGCTGCTGGGGGTTCTCAGTACGGGCCTGGCGTGAGTTGCGTGCAAGGACCATCTTTTCTTCGCGTGTGAGACTGGCGAGGCCCTTGTCGCTGATCTTCTGCAAGATCTCGTCGACACGCCTGGGGTCGTCCTTCTTGCGGAAGAACCCGAAGAACCCCCCGCCGGCGGATTGGGGCGGGCTGGGCGGATCGTTGGGTGAGCGGGAATCGCCGAAGACGTCGAAGAAGTCGCGCAGCAGGTGCATGCGCCGGATGAAGAAATAGCCCGCGATGGCCCCGCCGATGTGGGCGGCTTCTCCGCCCTTGTTCTGCTCGCCAAACAGGAGGCTGATCAGGGCGATGATGGTGAAGCCGTACGCGGCGGTGCGGAGCTTCATGGGGATGATCCCCAGGACGTAGACGCGGTCATCGGGTGCGATGAACGCCGCGGCGATGAGCAGACCGAAGATGCCGGCGCTCGCGCCGACCAGCGGCGTGTAGACGCTGTCGAAGAGCAGCGGGTTGAGCACCGCGTTCTGCTGCACGTTGAACTGGTGGGCGAGGATGTTGCCCGAGAGGTTCAGCAGCAGGTACATGAGCGAGCCAAAGATGCCGCAGGTGAGGTAGAAGGCGAGGAATCGTCGCTTGCCCAGGTACCCCTCAACGAGGTACCCCGCGAACCAGAGCCCGAGCATGTTGAAGCCCAGGTGGGTGATGTTCGCGTGGAGGAACTGGAAGGTGATGAAACGCCAGACCTCCAGCCCGAAGAAGGCCCGCGCGGTGGAGAAGTGTCCCCAGGCTTCGAGCCAGGGCTGGAACATGACCAGTTTGGTGCCGATGGGGACGAGGACCGGACGACCGGCGGGGTCGACGACGATTCGGCCGGCGGCGTCGCGCTGCTGGCCGTAGATCGGATAGCCGTAGATCCCGGGTCGGTTCTTGAACGCGACGGCTTGCTCGTTGGTGTTTACCACGGCTTCGCGTTGCTGCTGGAGTGTGACGTTCTGGGCGTAGGCCTCGCCGTAGGGCACCTCGACGGGCTTGCGGAAGACCAGCAGTGTGATCGCGAAGATCGCGATGTTGATGATGATGAGCCAGGTGGTGATGGCGGGTTTGCCGCTGCTTTCAGTGGCGGCGTACATCGTCCCCACCCCCCCAACGCCCGGCCGCTTGGTGCGTCGGTGCGAGGCGTTGCCATCCCTGGCGTAATCGCGATCGGCCAATCCCATAGGGTGGAGGCTAGGTGGCGTGTTGGGTGTTGGCTATGGCTTGAGGCTCAGCGGGCCTGTCGGCGGCGGGTGGTGTCCTGCTCGAGGAACCGCTTTTCGGAGCGCGTCAACGCGCCCATCCCTTGGGTCGAAATCTTCGCGAGGATGCGGTCGAGCTCCTGCTGGTGGCGCTGCTCTTCCTCTTGACGGCGCTGGGCTTCCTTGCGCTTGCGTTCCAGCATCGCGTCGGTGTCTTCGCTCTCGCGGTCGGGCCTCAGCGATGCGGCGAAGGGGGATTCCTCTTCTTCGGATTCAACCCCGGCGCGTTCGGCAAACTGCACGCGTTGAAGCTCATGGAAACAGGTAAAGCCCGAGAAGACCGCGATAAGCAGCAGCGTTGATTCGCTGCGGACCAGACCGTACATGCCCACGAGGCTCGCGACGACGATGCCGACCGTCGCGGCGATCTTCATCGACCGGCGGTAACCCACGCGCGACCAAAGGATCTCCTGCAGCACACGCCCGGCGTCCATGGGGAACATCACCAGGAGCATGTTGAACAGCAGCAGGCCCAGGTTGGCGTAGTACATCCACCAGACGATGGTCCAGAGCGTGGTGGCGAGGTCGGAACTGGCGACGGACGAGCCGCCGATGGCGCTCTGAAAATCGCTCATCGCACGGATCGGTGTGAACGGATTGAAGAGCACCGCCTCGCGCCCGCCGCCCGCGGCGAGGATCGCCAGCCCCGTCGGGAGCATCAACAGCACGTTCACCAGCGGACCACCCAATGTGGTGATCAGGCTCGCCTGCCACGTGTGCGGCGGGCGGCACATCGCCAACCCGCCCAGGGGCCAGAGCAGGATTTCGTCGGCTTCGCCGCCGACCAATCGGCAGGCGGTGACGTGCCCGAACTCGTGCAGGAGCACGGAGAGCCAGAGGCAACCAACGCTCATGAGCAGGTAGTTGAAGGAGACGCCCTGTTTGCTCGCCAGCAGCGGGCCCAGCAGCGTGTAGGCGATGAAGAGGAGGAACAAGACGTGCAACCGGACCGAAACCCCCGCGATGCGTATGAACGGGACGGACCACGAAAGCGAATCCCGCGTCCAATAGGTCGGCGCGGGTCGGCGTGATCTGGGCTTGTCGGGATCGAAGAACATCGTTTCAGCGAGGAAAAACAGTCCGGGAGTCTGGCACGGCAACGACCTCGCTGCGCGTGCGGACGACGGGTCCACCCTTCTTTTTCGTTTATCGGTCGGTTTGGGTTGAGCCTTCGGGGGTGAGATTGTGGAAATTGATCAAGTTCCCACGAGATGGCCCGCTTTGGGCGCGCAAAGGTGGTCAGACCTTCGATGTGCTTTTGGCGGAAAGACGCCCCTGGCGATGGGCCAGGAGGATCGCGAGCATGCTCTTGGCGTCGACGATCTGGCCTTCGTCGATCATGCGCAGCACGCGGTCGGGCTCGATGGCTTCCACGAGGATGTGCTCGTCCTCCTCGAGTTTCTGCCCGACGTGTTTCAGGTCGGTAGCGAGGAAGGCGTGCATGAGTTCGTCGGTCAGGCCCGGGGTTGTGAGGTAGGTGCGGATGGGCACAAGATGGCCGGCCTGATAGCCCGTTTCTTCGATGAGTTCGCGGGCGGCGCAGAGGGCGGGGTCCTCACCTTCGAGGAAGGTGCCCTGGGGTGTGGAGGGGCGCTCGATGGTGCCGGCGCAGCACTCGTACAGCCAGCGTTGGACGGTCAGGCGGTAGACCTTGATGAGGACGATTCGGCCGTCGGGAAGGATCGGAACGATGACGACCGCGCCGGGGTGGCGGACGACTTCTTTGGTGGTGTCTCGGCCGAGCTTTGAGCGGACGCTCAGGCGGACATAGTGGTATTTTTTGCCCAGGGCGATGGGGGTTGAGGCGGTGACGGTGGGGACGGCGACGGCTGGGTCGACTATGCTGGGAATGGAGAAGGGGTTGGTCATATGTCGGTTGATGTGGAAAAGTGGAGTTGGCGAGGCTGGTGAAACTGGGAAAGGTGAACGTGGTGGAAAAGCGGGGCGAAGTCCAAGAATAGCGGCATTTGGGCGTGCTTTTGGACGGTACCGGGGTTAAACTGTGCTCGGAGTGTTGTGTCAGCGCCCCCTCTCTCAAGGGGGTAAGCCGACAGTTGTTGATGTAAAGTGGGAGGTTCCAAATGGTCAGCATGACGCTGGGTTTTGTGGGCGAAGTCATCGGGCCGGTGGTTATTGGCTCGGCGGCGGTGATTGTCGGCGGCTTGAGCGGGCTGGCTTTGGTCGGCCGGCGACGCTGGCGGACGCGGGGTGAGTTGAATCAGACGAGCTTGTCGTGGCTGAGCGGGGAGTAATCTCCGGATCGCTGGGCGGTGGTTGTCTGCGTGACGACCGCGGCGCGGCCGGGAGAGATGATGTCTGAACCCGACAAGGTCGGGGCGGATGCGTAAGTCGAGGAAGTAGAAAAAAACTTCGGGAACTGCGAGGAATCGCGGGGCTCGAAGATGGAAAACCCCGCGGAGCCAAGCCGCGGGGTTTTTTCGTTTTGGCGTCGAGTGGTCAACGAAGGGAGGGAAGAAATGGAAGGGGGCTGGAGCCGGATGCCCAGTGCCCAATGCCTCGTGCCTAATGCCCAGTGCCCAGTGCCTCTGGCTTTACTTGTTCCAGGTCGTTGAGCCGTAGACGGCGGAGTGGCCGAGGTGTTCGGCGATGCGGATGAGTTGGTTGTACTTGGCGTTGCGGTCGCTGCGGCAGGGTGCGCCGGTCTTGATCTGGCCGCAGTTGGTGGCGACGGCGATGTCGGCGATGGTGGCGTCCTCGGTCTCGCCCGAGCGGTGGCTGAGGACCGCGGCGTAGCGGTTGCGCATCGCGAGGTTGACGGCGGAGAAGGTCTCGGTCAGCGTGCCGATCTGGTTGACCTTCACGAGGATGGCGTTGGCGCACTTCTGCTTGAGGCCCTTGGCGAGGAACTTGGGGTTGGTCACGAAGAGGTCGTCGCCCACGAGCTGGATCTTGTCACCCAGGCGGGCGGTGAGTTTGGCCCAGCCGTCCCAGTCGTTCTCGGCGAGGCCGTCTTCGATGGAGCGGATGGGGTACTTGCTGCACCAGTTCGCCCAGAGGTCGATGAGCTCGTCGCTGGAGGCGACTTTGTCGGGGTTGCTCTTGAAGAAGCAGTAGCCCTGTTTGCCCTTGGCGGCGGCTTCGTTCCAGAGTTCGGAGCAGGCGGGGTCGAGGGCGATATAGATCTGCTCCCCCCACTTGTACCCGGCCTTTTTGGTGGCTTCTTCGATGGCTTGGAGGGCTTCCTCGGCGTTCTTGAAGCTGGGGGCGAAGCCGCCCTCGTCGCCCACGGCGGTGTTCAGGTGTTTGTCGTGGAGGACCTTCTTCAGGGCGTGGTAGATCTCGGTGCCGGCGCGGAGGCCCTCGGCGAAGGTGTCGAAGCCCCAGGGCTGGACCATGAACTCCTGGAAGTCGACGTTGGAGTCGGCGTGCTTGCCGCCGTTGATGATGTTCATCATGGGGACGGGGAGGACGTGTGCGGCGGAGCCACCGAGGTAGCGATAGAGGGGCAGGTGGCTGGCGGCGGCGGCGGCCTTGGCGACGGCCATGGAGACGGCGAGGAGGGCGTTGGCGCCGAGGTTGGACTTGTTGGGGGTGCCGTCGAGCTCGATCATGGCGTGATCGATGGCTTCCTGATCGCGGGAGTCGCGGCCTTCGAGCAGCGGGGCGATCTTGGTGTTGACGTTGCGGACGGCGTTGAGGACGCCCTTGCCGAGGTAGACCTTTTTGTCGCCGTCGCGGAGTTCGCAGGCCTCGTGCTCGCCTGTGGAAGCGCCGGAGGGGACGGCGGCGCGGCCGAAGGCGCCGCCGACGAGGGTGACGTCAACCTCGACGGTGGGGTTGCCGCGGGAATCGATGATCTGACGGGCGTGGATGTGCTGGATGCGGAGGGTCATGGGGGGGGTCCAAATTTCCAAATAGCAAATGGGCAAATGGCCAAATAAAGCGGGGAGAGGATGATACCGGGTTGGGGGCGTTTTTGCGCGAGGGGAGCGAAAAGACCTGACGTGGGCCGAACGATTTTGCGAAAAGTGTGACGTCTTTCGCGAAGGATGCGGCGTCTTTCGCGATGGGCGTGATGTCATTCGTGAAGGGCGTCACGTCTTTCGTGAAAGATGCTCCGTCGTTCGCGAAGGGCGTTGCGTCTTTCGCGAAAGAGGTCGCACCTTTCGCGAAGGGCCTGGCGTCTTTCAACGTGGGCGTGGCTCCGATCGCGAAAGACGGTGCGTCGTTGGCCGATGACGTGGGCATGGCGCGGGTGCCTGCCGGGGCTTTGGTGAAAACGCGGTGGGTGTGGTTTCCGGGCGTCGTGGGTGCGGGTTCGGGCGTAGTGTTGTGCCGGGTGGACGGTGAGGGGAAGGGTGGGGGGTGCGCACGGGTTGGAGATGGGCGGTCGCCGACCTTTGCGGGCAGTGTGGAACGGACGGGAGCTGGATTGCCCTGGACAATCGGTGAGCAGGAAGCCATGCCGCTGTCTTCTGAGAGTTTTTCGAGCCGGGTTGAATCGCTGAAGGCGGACCTTGTCAAACAGGGTCGGCGAGTTCAGGCGATGGTGGAGACGTCGTTCGACGCGATCTTCGCGGGGGACAGTTCGTCGGCGAAGAAGGTGGAAGTGCTCGACGAAGAGATCGACGCGGTGGACGTGGCGCTGGAGAAGGCGGCGGTTGCGCTGCTGACCGACGCGTGTCAGCAGGGTGCGAACCTTGAGCCGAACCAGGTCCGGATGGTTCTGACCATCGTGAAGGTGAACAACGAGCTGGAGCGGATCGCGGATATCGGGGTGGCGATCGCGGAAGAGATCGCGATCTTTCGGCAGTGTGCGCAGGGAGCCGGGGCGGAACCGCCGATGACGTTCCGGGTTCTGGCGAACAGTTCGATCGGGGTGCTTCGCGACAGCGTGGGGAGCCTGGACCGGATGGACGCGAAGCTGGCGAAGACGGTGCTCATGAGCGAGACGGCGGTGGGCGCGTTCAAGGCGGCGCTGGTGAAGGACATTCAGCAGCAGGTGCACGCGCGGACGATGCCGCTGGACCTGGCGAGCGCGCTGCACGATACGGCGATGTTCTGCGTGCACATCGCGGACCACTGTACGAATATCGCCGAGCAGGTGATGTACGTGAGCACGGGGACGATCGTTCGGCACATGCAGGGGCGGTGGGAAGAGATCAAGCTGCCCGGATGAGAGATCCGGTAAAGAGCAAATGGCAAATGGCCAAATCGCAAATAAGTAAGAGCGTTGGGAGCGCTGGGTGCGCTGGGTGCTTTCGGTGGGTTGGGGTCCTTGCTCGTTGATGGTTGAGGGGGCCGCGGTGTTTGGAGTGTGGGGTTGCGGATTCGTGCGAAATCGATCATGGTCACGGCGGAAGCCTGGCGATTGACGCCCGGGCTGGCGTGGGTGACGAGTCTTGTGCATGTGGCCGTGGGTTTGTTTGGGTTGGCGGTGGGTGTGTTTTTGATCGCGACGCTTGGGATCTCGGGCGGGATTGCCAGCCCGATTGGGTACGTGCTGGGCTTGCTGGCGATTCTCGCGGCTTCGCAGTATCTGCTCGCGGGCGTGAAGTCGATCTTCGCGCAGCGGCCCATCGGCTTGGCGGCGCGGAAGCGAGCGTGCGATACGTGCGCACAGTGCGGGTACGAACTCAGCGGCATGCCGGAAGATCAGGGGACGTGCCCGGAGTGCGGGGCGCGGTATGTGAAGCTGGTTGAGCCGTGGTCTCGATTGCAGCGGCGTGTGCAGGGGCATATGGCGGCGCGGGAACGCGAGCGGACGCTCGGTCAGGGAAGCAAAGACTGAAACGTCGCAAGTACTTTCGCGAGATGCCCGCCCCGTTCCTCCCCCCCACCACCCGCACCACCAGCCACTACCCAACGGCCATCACTTTGCACTCCCATTCGCGCCGGATGTCCTTCTCGTCCGGCGCTGGGTGTTCGGTCAAGTTGGTGTTGAATCCATGGCGGGCTTCGCTTTGCGGCTGAATGCCCGCTCGAGTGCGAGCAGCGCGAGGATGGTCAGTGCGCCGGCGGAGATGCTGCCGTGGATCCATGCCGAGAGGTATGAACCGATGACTTGCGGGAACTGCAGCGTCGGACGGCTGGTCAGGACGAAACCGGGGCGAGCGATCGGCGTGTTCACGTGCACGATCAACTCGGCGGGGTTCGCGTTTCCAACGGCGACCCTTCTGTCCAGTTGCAGATGCGGCTCGTCGTCATTGATCGGCACGAACTCATCGCCTCGCCATGACGAAGGGAGCGAGAATCTGATCTCGCTGGCGGCGACGAGTGCCTCGGCTTCTTGCTTCGTCACACCTTGCGGCGGCACGTATCCCAGCGCTTCGAAGTCTGAGTGGTGGTACGGGCGGTCGATGTAAACGGTGTACTTGCCCGCGGCGGAGAGGTCGTAGTTGCCGCGGATCGACGAGACACTCCGCTCTTTGTCGGTGAGCGAGGAATAACGGGAGTAGCCGAGGATGAGCATCGGCAACGAGATCGCGAGGACCAGCACGCAGACCAACACCGTGATCAGGCGTGCGGTTCCCATGATGCTCGATACGCAGCGGGGGCTTAACGGTTCAGGCCTTCTTCGGGGCTTTGTAGAAGGGCATTTTGCAGACTTCGGCGGGGATGCGTTCGCGGCCGGTGTCGATTTCGACCTTGGTGCCCTCGGCGAGGTGTTCGCGGTCGAGATAGCCCATGGCGATGCAGTAGCCGAGGGTGGGGCTGGGGCAGCCGCTGGTGATGGTCCCGGCGGGCTTGTCGCTCACGAGGATGGTCATGCCCTGGCGTGCGGAGCGTTTGCCCTCGAGCTTGAAGCCGGCGAGCTTTTGCTTGGTGCCGCCTTCGGCTTGGGTCTTCTTCAGGGCTTCGAGGCCGATGAAGGGTTCGGGGCGGTCGCCCTGGTCTTTGTCGAGGGCGATGGCGAAATCGAGCCCGGTGCTGAGGGCGTTGGTTTCTTCGGAGAGTTCGTGCCCGTAGAGGGGCATGGCGGCTTCCATGCGGAGTGTGTCGCGGGCGCCGAGGCCGCAGGGTTTGATGAGGGCGTTGGGGTCCTTCGGATCGACATCCTTGAGGATCATCTTCATGGCCATGCCGACCATTGCGCCGGGGAGGATGACTTCGACGCCGTCTTCGCCGGTGTAGCCGGTGCGGGAGACGTAGAGCTTGACCACGAGGAGGTTCTTGACGGTGAAGGAATAGCGCTTGAGGGTGGGGATCTCTCGGCTGAACTTGCCGATGAACTCAACGACCTTCGGGCCTTGGACGGCGACCATCGCGGTGGAGAGGGTGGTGTCGTCGAGCTTGACCTTTTTGCCCTCGGCGGCGATGACGTTCTTGAAGTGGTTGACGATCTTCTCGCGGTTGGAGGCGTTGACGACCATCATGAAGTCGTCGTCGTCGAGGCGGTAGACGATGACGTCGTCCATGATGCCACCGCGCTCGTTGCAGACGAGGGAGTAGCGGCACTGGCCGTTCTTCATGTCGCGGATTCGGCGTGTGCAGACGCGTTCGAGGAACCCGGCGGCGTGGAGGCCGGTGATTTTCAAGCGGCCCATGTGGGAGACATCGAAGAGCCCGCCGGAGGTGCGGACCTGGTGGTGCTCGTTCTGGAGGCCCGACTCGCCGACGGCGCGGGTGTAGGTGATGGGGAGTTGCCAACCGGCGAAGTCGACCATTTTGCCGCCGTTGTCGAGATGGAACTGGTAGAGGGGAGTTTTCTGCACGGTGGATGCCCTTTATCGAACCGAGTCTCATTGAGAAAACAGAGTCGCCGACCGCAGGATACGCATGATATCCGCGGGCTGAGTGGCGGCGGCGAGTGCTTGCGTTGGAGCGAGTCAGGTACGCAAGCATTCACGCCGGGCTTTGCGGAGTGGACCCAAGAGCCAGTTGAACCCTCGTTTGAATCGAAACCACGGTCGCTCGTTGAACCCGTTTCCGATCGCTTGGAAGTGAGGCTTGGCGAGAGAGAACTGCCCGCAGCGCCAGAGGCCGTAGGCAAGGAACTGTCGGATATAGGTGCCGTGGGTGCCTTCAAGAGGCAGGCTCCGGCAGGTTTCGTCTGCGAGGACGATCTCGCTCACGACGGACGATTGAAGCCAGTAGGCCTTTGCGTTGTTTGAGAGATCGCCGTCCTCCCAAGTCATGTCGTGGGCGAGAACGATCAGAGCGGCTACGCCGCTGCTTGATGGTGCTTTGGGGGCCCATTCTCGCACGAAATCGAGTTGATCGCCGGGCGAACCGCCCCAGCGAACGGACTTGGCGATGATCATCGCAGCGTAGATCGCGCGCAGCGTGGGCTGGCGGCGGACCCCTTCGACGAATGATCTCTGAAGCAGATCGTCGTCGCCAAGGCCGAGTGCCATCCAGATGAGCCAGGGCACTGGGATTGCTTCCGAAGGGTCGCGTTTCATGGCTTCGAGAAGAAACGACTTTGCAACGTCTAGTCGTTGATGAAAAGTCTCCCAAGCGGTTGCGTTCACGCGCGAGGCGACCGAGGTGCCGCGTGCTGCCCAAGCCCATTTCGCCTTATAGATCCCGTTGGCAAGAAGCGAATGCGGACCGGGATGGATTTTGAGCCACGTTTCGACATCATCGTCGTCTTCTGCCCAATCGCCCAGCGACTCTATGGCGTGGCAGCGTTCGTTGACGTTCGGGCAAGCGGTGACGAACGACTCCACCTGCTCTTACCGACCGTGGACGAGCGCTTTGCGAGCGGCGGCGGAGGCCTGCGTTTCGATGTTGCAGTCAACAAGAGCTTCGGATCCATCGGCACGGGTCCACATCTTCTGTTTGTCGTTGAACATATCGGAACGCCTTTGAAATCGTGCTGCGTAGTCCTGCCACAACGAGAAAGGTCAGACTACCAAGTGACTGCTGTGCAGTCTTTCTGATATTTGAAGCGATCGGCGTGGCTGAAGAAACCACGACCGTTGGGATGGCGGTCAATGCAAAAAGGAAAAGAAGACCCGCGAATGGCGGGTCTTCTTTGTGGTTGAAGCGGAGAGGGGGAGATTCGAACTCCCGAAAGGCACTAGTCCTTTACTGGTTTTCGAGACCAGCCCATTCAACCGCTCTGGCACCTCTCCGGCGGCGGTCAAGGGCAATTGTTCGCCGCAAAGGGGGCTGGGTCAACCTGCGGGCGCAAAGTCGCTGTGGTTTGGGCGTTTGCGTGCGGGTTCTTGGACGTTTCGGGGCGCGTTCTCAGGCGTTCTTTTCGATGGGGACGCCGATGACGCTGCCGTACTCGGTCCAGGAGCCGTCGTAGTTGCGGACGTCCTTGAGCCCCAGGAGGTACTTGAGCACGAACCAGGTGTGGCTGGAACGCTCGCCGATGCGGCAGTAGGCGACGCTGTTGCTCTCTTGGCTGAGGCCTTTCTGGTCGAGGTAGATGGCGCGGAGCTCGTCGGCGGTTTTGAAGGTGCCGTCGGCGTTGACGGCGGTGCCCCAGGGGATGCTGGTGGCGCCGGGGATGTGTCCGGCGCGCTGGGCGGTTTCGGTCATGCCGGGCGGGGCGATGATCTTGCCGGTGAACTCGTCGGGGGAGCGGACGTCGACGAGGTTGACGCGGACGGTTGCGCGCTGGTCGACGATGCGGAGGACGTCGAGCAGGCGTGCGCGCAGCTCCGGGTGTGTGGAGGTGACGGTGTAGTGCGTGGGGGTGGGCGTGGGGATGTCGGTGGTGAAGGGCTTGGAGTCGTCGTTGAGCCACTTCACGCGGCCGCCGTTGAGCAGGCGCACGTCGGCGTGGCCGAAGTACTTCGCGACCCAGAAGGCATAGGCGGCGAACCAGTTGCTGGCATCGCCGTAGAAGACCAGTGTGTCGGTGCTGGAGATTCCCGAGCGGGAGAGGAGGGCTTCCCATTGCTGCTGGCTGGGGATATCGCGGCGGATGGGGTCCTGCAGGTCCTTGTTCCAATCCCAACCGACGGCGCCGGGGATGTGGCCCGCGGCGTAGAGCTTCGGATCGACGTCGACCTCGATGATCTTTACGCTGGGGGTTTTGGCGTTGTCGAGGATCCACTGCGCCGAGACAAGGGCGGCGGGGTGGGCGTAGCCAAGGGGCTTGATGGCGGGGTCAAACGGGACGGATGCGGCGGCGGTGGCGGTTGACATGAGAGGACCTTTCTGTGTTTGTGTGTACTTGCTTGAGATACTGATGCACTTCGACGCGCGAGTGCACGCGGCGGTGGTTGAAGGCCTGTGATTCGTCGCTCGCGCCCGGTGCTGTGGTTCACAGCGAACACACGTTGAACGGCCGAACGCGTCGTGAACGATCACGGACGACGATGAACGTTGGTTGGATGCTGGCTTGGGATGACCGTCACGAACGCGGCAAAGGCCGGCGTGGGGTCAGCACGTACACAGCGCATCGGAGCCCCTTCCGCGGGAGCTCACGAGCGGTGAGTTGAGTTGGGTGTGCCTGCGAATCACGAGGAAAGTTTAGGCCTCGTTCTCGGCGTTGGAAACAAGCTCTGGGTGGTGCTTCAGCATGCTGGAGGCGTACTTCAGGACGCTGTCGCAGAAGATCATCACGCCCAGGCCGGTTGGGGCTTGTGATGATGCTGGTACGTTCGAGGGGGCGGTCGGGTTCGCGAGGGAGCGGGAGAGGACCTGGTGTGCGCCTTCGAAGATGAGCCCGGAGCTTGGGCCGGCCATGAGGCCTTCGATTCGGCAGAGGTCGAGGACGCGGTCGTAGGCGCGGTCGAAGGGGACCTCGATGACTTCGTCGATGAGCTTGGGGTCGTAGAGGCGGCTGACGTCGAGCTCGCTGACGTTGCGGATGCCGGGGACGTCGTGGCCGGGGCTGGGTTGCACGGCGATGACTTTGATGGCGGGGTTTTTGGATTTGAGGAACTGGGAGAGACCGGTGACGGTGCCGCAGGTTCCGAGGGAGGTGAAGAGGTGGGTGATTTTGCCGGCGGTTTGGCGCCAGATTTCTGGGCCTGTGGTGCGGATGTGGGCGCGGACGTTGGCCTGGTTCTCGTACTGGTTGGGCATGGCGTAGCGATCGGGGGAGGCTTTGGCGTAGGTGCGGGCGAGGCCGATGGTGCCGTCTTCTGCGCCGGGGAGCGGGCACATGGCGTCGGAGGTGACGTCGAGATCGGCGCCCATGAGTTTCAGGAGCATGCGTTTCTCAGCGGGGACCTTTGAGGGGACAACGGCGCGCATCGGGTAGCCGCGGACGGCGGCGATGGCGGCGAGTGAGAGGCCCGTGTTGCCGCTGGTGGGTTCGACGATGCCTCGGTTGGGTTTGGCGGAGCCGAGCTGCTGGCGCTCTTCGAGATCGCGGATCATCTCCCAGGCGGCGCGGTCCTTGACGGAGCCGAAGGGGTTGAGCCATTCGAGCTTGGCGAAGAGTTGGAAGCCTTGCGCGTGCAGCGGGTTGAGCTTGTTGATGCGGACCATGGGCGAGGGGTTCTCCTCGCTGGGGAGCATGTCGAGGACGCTGTTGTAAACGCGGGCGGCGTGGTCCATGGGTGTGGGCTCGGTGTTTGGGCGTGTGCGGGTGAGAAGCTTCGATGCGCGGAAGGGTTGTACGGGTCAGGTCGTAGGCGTGTTCGCCAGGTCGTGGATGGCCTGGTCTTTCAAACGCCAGACGGTCCAGTCGTTCATGGGCGATGCGCCGATGGAGGTGTAGAAGCCTTGCGCGGGGGTGTTCCAGTCGAGGACCATCCAGTCCATCCGGCGGCAGCCGCGGGCGACGGCGATTTTGGCGAGCTCGATGAGCAAACGCTTGCCGAGGCCCAGCTTGCGTGCGGATGGGGTGACGTAGAGGTCTTCGAGGTAGATGCCGGCGGCGCTGACCCAGGTGGAGAAGTTCATGAAGAAGAGGGCGAAGCCGACGGGCTGGTTGTCGTGCTCGGCGATGAGACACTCGGCGACGGGTCCGCGGCCGAAGCCCTCACCGAAGAGGTTGCGGTGGATCGAGTCCTCGGTGGCGACGACCTGATCCGGGGCTTTCTCGTACTCGGCGAGCTCTTTGATGAAGCGGAGTATCGCAGGGACGTCCTGCGGCGTGGCGGGGCGGATGCGTGTGGTGCTTTGGGGCATGATGGTGAGCGTACGCGCGAGTCGTTGATTCGTGCGGCGGGAGATGGACGTTGCGAAAAGACAAATCCCAGAAAAAGACAGCACGGCTCTGGAGAGCCGTGCCACCTGAAGACATCAAAAACTCGGAGCATGCGGGCCTACTTCAGCTCGACGCTCCAGTACGCGTTGTCGAGGAAGGCCTTCCAAGAGGAATACTTGTCCTGACCCAGCCGCAGCGCGATGAGCGGATTGCGTCGCGGCATGACGGGCTTGCGGACCAGGCGCATGTGGGCTTCTTGCGGCGTGCGGCCGCCCTTTCGGGCGTTGCAGCGGATGCAGGCGCAGACGAGGTTCTCCCACGAGTCGCCGCCGCCCTGGCTGCGCGGCAGGACGTGGTCGATGGAGAGTTCGTTGGTGGGGAAGTGCTTGCCGCAGTACTGGCACTGGTTGCGGTCGCGGGCGAAGAGGTTTCGGCGGTTGAGCTTGACGCCCTGAGCCGGGAGACGGTCGTAGCCCAGCAGGCGGATGATCCGCGGCACGGCGATCTGCACGCGGACGGTGCGGACCCACTCGTGCTTGTCGGATTCAAACTGTCGCTGGAACGAGGCGAGCTCGGCCCAACTGGCGAAGTCGTAGTTGGCGTACTGCCCGTCGTTGACGGTGATGACCTCCGCCAGGTCGCGGGCGAGCATCGTGAAGGCTCGTTTCGCGCTGATGACGCGCACGGCCATGTAGAGCTTGTTCAGCACAAGCACCTTGCTGTCCAGCGCGGTGGCGGTTGAATGGGCGCGGGGACCGACGCTGAAGGCGTCGGCCTCGTCGAGATGCGCGTCGGGAAGATCATCCTCCGGCACGTGGGCCGAGGGCTGGTCGGGAGAACGACGGCTTTTCCATCTGCCGATGTCGCTCATGGGTCGAAACTCCGGCTTCTTCATCCATCGGAAGCCAAACGTCGGACGCTGTGCGGAATCGGAGAAAAGTCTAGGCCCCCCGGTCGATATGGGGCGGAATGGCGGGGTTTCAGGGCGGGAGAGGGTGTGAAGCTTCGGTTATGGGGCACACGGCGCGTGGGCGGGGCGATGGCAGGCTGGTGGGGTTGTATGGGCGGTAGCGACGGTGCAAGGTGCGGGAGGGGCGCGGTGTGCGCGGGGTGAGGCGGGCGGGTGATGGTGCGGGTGCGAAGGTCCGATCAGACAGGGGAAGGACCGAGATGCCCCGAAGGCGGGTTCGGCGGTCCGTGTTGAGTCGGTACGCCCCACGAACCCCAAGCGAGGACGCGACGCATGAAGCTCTACGACGTGCTGAAACTGGCGATGGACGCGGAGGCGTCGGATATCCACCTGGTGGCGGGGCACCCGCCGGTGATGCGTGTGCACACGGTGATGACGCCGATGGACCTGCCCTTGCTCAGCAACGAGACGCTGCGTGCGTTCCTGGAGGCGATGGCGCCGAAGGAAGCGGTTGCGCGGTTTGAGCAGAACAAGGACTCGGACTTCAGCTACTACGCCGAGGGCTTGGCGCGGTACCGCGTGAACGTGCACATGCAGAAGGGCTCGATCGGGTTTGCGATGCGTGTGGTGAAGACGAAGGTCCCGCCGCTGGAGAAGCTGAACCTGCCGGAGGTGATCACGCGGTTGACGTACTTGCCGCGTGGGCTGGTATTGGTGACGGGCGATACGGGCTCGGGCAAGAGCACGACGCTGGCGGCGATGATCCAGAGCATGAACGAGCGGTACAGCAAGCACATCATCACGCTGGAAGACCCGGTGGAGTACACCTTCACCAGCGACCGCTCGCTGATCGAGCAGCGTGAACTGGGCGCGGACATGCCCAGCTTCGCCAGCGCGCTGAAGCACGCGCTGCGTCAGGACCCGGACATCATCCTGGTGGGCGAAATGCGCGACCTTGATACAACGCAGCTAGCCATCACGGCGGCCGAGACGGGGCACCTGGTGCTCAGCACGCTGCACACCTGCAGCGCCGGTCAGACGGTGGAACGCATCATCGACATGTACCCGGCGAACCAGCAGAACCAGATCCGCTCGATGCTGGCGAACACGCTGCAGGCGGTGGTGAGCCAGACGCTCTTCAGCCGGATCGATAAGCCCGGCATGTGCCCGGCGGTAGAGGTTCTGCTGTGTACGCCGGCGGTTCGGAACCTGATCCGCGAGAACCGCACGTTCGAGATCCCCAACGTGATCGAGACGAACCGCGCGATGGGCATGCAGACGCTGGACCGCAGCATCTCGGAGCTGTACTTCAACGGCATGATCAGCCGGGAAGACGCCATCGCCAGCGCGAACATGCCCGACAAGCTCGACCGGATGCTCGCGGCGTAAGCCCCGGGCGGCCGACGAAGAAACGCCTTTGCACCTGTTCCGCACGGACGAACGACCCTATTCACGAGGCAGCAGCAGACCATGCCACAGTACAAGTATCAAGTTCGCAACAGCGCGGGGCAGGTGCAGGCGGGCGTTGTCGTTGCCGACACGATCGGCACCGCGGCGCAGATCCTGCGGAACCAGGGCTCGCACGTTCTGGCGATCAATCCGCTGTCCGCGGAGCAGACCCGCGCGGCGCTGATGCAGAAACTGGCGGACCTGAACGCCGGTCGACCGAAGGCGAAGCACGTGCTGGACTTCACCACGCAGTTGGCTGTCATGCTGCGCGCGGGTATCAACCTGCGCTCGGCGCTCGACGGCATCGCGGAGCAGACCACCCACCCGGGGTTCAAGAAGGTCATCATGAACCTCAAGCAGGATGTTGAGGGTGGTAAGCAGTTCAGCCAGGCGCTGCAGCGGTATCCGAAGCTCTTCGGGCCTTTGTACATCAACATGGTGCGTGCGTCCGAGATGGCCGGCAATTTTTCGGAGATGCTCGACCGCATCGCGGGGTACATCGGGCAGGAGATCGAGACGCGGAAGATGGTCATCGGTGCGGCGATCTATCCCGGCGTCATCGGCACGATGGCGGTGGGTGTGACGGTCTTCCTTCTGACGTTTGTGCTTCCCAAGTTCAAGGGCGTCTTCCAGGGCAAGGAGGACGCGTTGCCGTGGGCGACGACGTTCTTGCTGGGCTTGTCGGACTTCATGGTTGAGCGCTGGCCTTTGATCCTCGGGGCCTTGTTCGCCATCGGCGCGGGGTTCTATGCCTTCACGCGGACGGAGGTGGGCAGCTTCTGGGTCGATAAGAGCAAGCTGACGATCCCGATTGTCAAGGGCATGTTCCGCTCGCTGTACATCAGCCGATCGCTGCAGACGATGGGGCAGCTTGTCAACGCGGGCGTGCCGATGCTCGACGTGCTGACGATCACGGGTGACGTCTCGGGCAACAAGCTGTACCAGCGGCTGTGGGCGAGCGTGCACGGCTCGGTGAAGACCGGTAAGAAGATCAGCAACACGCTGTTCAAGACGACGCTGCTGCCTCAGGCGGTGGTGCAGATGATCAGCGCGGGTGAAGAGTCCGGTAAGTTGGGCGAGGTGCTCGACGAGATCAGCGCGTACTACGCCAAGCAGCTCAAGGACCAGATTAAGGCCGTCACGAGCATGATCGAGCCGCTGATGATCGTGCTTATGGGGTCTGTGGTCGGGTTTATCGCGATGGCGATCATCTTGCCCATCTTCAAGATGAGCCAGATCGTCAAGTGAATTGGACACTTCAAGGGCCCGGAGGCCTGTGCCCCATGGCGGGGCGGGAGCGGGAGATGCACCTCAGCAGCGAACATGCACACGACGTGAAGCACCCGGGGTTCCGACTTTCTCGCGCCGTGAAGCGGAAAACCCGCCGAGCGTTCACGCTGCTGGAGGCGGCGCTGGCGACGGTGATTATCGGTGTGGGCGTGCTGGCGTTGGTCGAAGCGCAGGCGACCTTCAGCCGGAATAACGATTTCTCGACCAACTCCGCAACCGCGGCGTACCTGGCGAATGAAATCCGCGAGCGGATGCGCGGGCTTCCCCGGCACGATCCCGTCACCGGGCTCTTCGTGCAGGGCAGCGGGCAGACGGCGACGCTCGTGGGCTGGGGACGCGATACGGGCGAGGTGACGCCGGGCGACTTCGACGATATCGACGACTTTGACGGGCTGGTCTTTGGTGCGGGCGAAACGTTCGCGGGGCCGATCGACGCCTTCAACCGCGTGATCCCCAACACCCGCGCCGACGGCACGATCGAAACGAACGACGAGGGGCTCGAAGTTCCGATGCGCGGCTGGCGACAGCGCGTCACCGTGACCAAGGTCGATCCGTTCAACTTCTCGCTAACGCGGGTGCAGGGGTTCTCGATCGCTCCCAGCTCGGGCAACCCGGGCGTGCCGGTGGACGGCTTCCCGCTGCGGGTGACGGTGAGCGTGACGTACCAGGGCCCGCTGGATCTGGCGCCGCAGGAGATGGCGCGGGTTGTTTGGATCGTGCCGTGAATCGCCACGCGTGAAGATCGGCAGTCATGTTCAATGTTGAACGGGGCAAAGCACAAAGAACCGCCCGAGAGGATCAAGGAATCGAACACCGCAACGACAGGACGGCAAGGACGGCAGCACCCATGACCACACCCACCCAGCGCAGCACGACCGTGACGAAAGGCGAGAGCGCGGGGCTTCTGACACGGTTGAGGAACTCTCAGCTCGCCAAAGCCTTTGCGAGGAAGAGCGGGCGATCACGCCGCGGCGTGGTGTCGATTCTCGCGATGATGTTCCTGGTGCTCTTCGGCTCGCTGGGGTTGGCGATGGCGATCGCCAGCCAGGGGAACCTCCGCACGGCGTCGACGAACCTGCACGTGATCCGCGCGCTGGGCGCTGCGGAAACGGGGATGGGCATCGCGCAGCTCCGGCTGCAGCAGGCCGCCTCGCGGTTTGTGGTGGACAAGGGCGTGATCGACACGAGCTACGCAAGGAAACTGTGGGCGGGGACGACCAGCGCCGCGGACGGGCAGGTGCGCGTGCTTTCGCCGCAGGGCTTCAACGAGTATGGCCTTCCGCCGGGCATTGCGCAAGCGCTGGTGAATCAGCACACCGCGGATATGAACACCGTCGCCGCGCCCGGCACGGTGACTGCGGCCACACTTTCTTCAGCACCCGCCGGGACCGATACGACCGTCTACACCGCGAACAACTGGGTCGTCACGCCCGCGCTGGCGGTTGAGGGCAGCACCGCGGACGGCGGGAACCCCGCCGCGTTCCAGATCACCTATGCCCCGCTGGCCAACGGTACAGACGTGCGCGTCTTTGTCACCGGTTTCTCGTCGGTCTCCGCCACGGGCAGTTCGTACTCGTACGCGCGACTTGCTGACGAGAGCTCGAACCGTCCGCTGTCGCGAACGATCGTGCAGGACTTCCGCATCGTCAAACGCCCGCAGCATGCCGTCATGGGCCCGAGCAGGATCCTCATCGGCAAGAACGTCGACATCGTCGGTAACATCGGCGCGGGCTTCGACGCCGTCACGTTCACCAACGGCGACCCCGTGGTGATCAAGTCCGACTTCTACGGCATCGACTCGACGCTCGATCAGAAACTCACCGACCTGTTCAACGGCATCAAGCAGTACGACGTCGACGGCGACAACCGACTCCGCGTGAATCACCCTGTCGAACGCCAGGGCATCCCGCCCTCAACCAAGGACTACAACAACGACGGCACCGGCGACAACGCCTTCGCGGATTCCACCGGCGACGGCTATATCGACGAGTTCGACGTTTTCATGAACCACTACGACACCAACCGCGACGGCAAGGTGGTGCTTTCATCCCGGCTGACGCAGGGCACGCCGTCACAGAATCTCAGCGCCGAGTTCACCGCGGACGATGACCTGGCCTTCCTGATCGATTCGGGTAACGCCGATCGGAACAAGAACGGCCTCAGCGGCTACTCCGACCCGCAGGACAACAACCGCATCGGCGGCACGACATCGCTGCTCGACATTGACGACCAACGCCTGGGCTATCGCGACGGCGTGATTGACGCGAAGGATCAGTACGCCAAGGTCCGTGGGCGCGTGGTCTTCCGCACGTCGCAGAACGCGTGGGCAACCGCACGCGGCGGCAGCGTCTCGCCCTTCATGCAGGGCCCGATCGTCCCGGGCGCTGGGCGCTCCGCGACGCAGTTCTCCGCTGATCAGAACGCGTTGCCCGACCTGACGGATTCGACATTTACCAACGCGCGCGACTCGCTGACAAACCTTGCCGACGGCGCGAGCTTTGAGCAGCAGGTCGCAACACAACTCGGCGTGAGCGTTGTCGCCCTGCCGACGTATACCGAAACGAAATCGAACGCTGCGAGCAAGCGGTACTTCCGCCAGGACATGCCCAACGCCAGCGCCAAGGCGCTCACGGGGCAGGATCTCTTCGAGAAGATGCCCTTCAACAGCCCCTCGTACGCGGACTACTACATCCGCCCTCGCTACGAGAACATGACGTTCAAAAACGTCAAGATCCCGATGGGCACAAACGCCCTGTTCGTCAACTGCACATTCGTGGGCGTGACGCACGTCCGCACGTCGACCAGCAATACGCACCCGCTATGGAATCTCTACGGCAGCCTGCAATGGGACGCGGCGACAAGCTCACCCAAGCCCATCACGCAGCCCTTGGATAAGAGCGACTTCCTGCGATACACCACGGGCAACGTCGCCGACGGCCCGGCCAACTATGCCGACTTCCCTGATCCGCCGGTGATCAATGGCGTGACCGTGACCGGCGCCGCCCGCGACACCAAGCGCTACAGCAACAACATCCGCTTCCACAACTGTCTGTTCGTGGGTTCGCTGACCAGCGATACGCCGCAGGCCTTCACGCACGTTCGCAACAAGATGCAGTTCACCGGCTCGACACGCTTCACGGACGTGAACCCCAACGCGCCGAGCGACCCTTCGGTGAACCCCGACAGCGCCGACATGGGCGAGATCGCCAAGAGCTCGATGATGACCCCGAACTACTCGATCGACATCGGGCAGTTCAACTCCCCCACCGACGCGTACGCCAACGGGCCTGCGGGGCAGAACATCCAACTCAAGGGCACCATCGTCGCGGGCACCTTCGACGCCCGCGGCAATACGAGCATCGACGGCTCGCTGCTGATGACCTTCAAGCCCGTCTACGGCGAGGGCCCGCTCGTGCAGTACGGCCAGCCCGTGGGCAACCCCTCGAACTTCAACGTCTCGCTGGGCTACTTCGGCAGTTCCGAAGGTGACCAGGAATCGCTCGATCCGAACACCTTGCCGATTGTCAATGGCAAGCGCATCGTCGGCTGGGACCTTAACGGCGACGGCCTGCCCGATCTGCCCCCGACACAAACACCCACCGCGGCCCAGATCGCCGCGGGCGCAACCGCCGTGCCGTTCTACGGCTTCGGACGCGTGCGTCTGAAGTGGAACCCCAACCTGCCCATGCCCGACGGGATCATGCTGCCGCTGAGCGCTATCGCCGTGCCCGGCACGTACAAGGAGGGGAAGAAACTGTGAACACCCCCAGCACAATCGCCCGACATGCCGGCACTTCACGCACTCGCCCGCGCCGCCGTGGGTTCAGCATCATCGAAATGCTCGTGGCGCTGACCATCAGCGGGACGCTGCTGACCGCGAGCCTGGTGGCGCTCGACGTCATGTTCAAACGCTACAACGTCATCAGCGATTCGGCCAGCGCGCACGTCGTGGCGCGCGTCACGGCCCACCGCATCATGCAGATGATCCGCACGGGATCAGAGTTCGGGCCCGTCCCCACCGACATCTTCAACCGCACGCAGAACCCGCTGACCTCCAACTCCATCGAGTTCGTCAGCTTCCAGGACCTTGCCAACAACATTCGTGAGGTCACACGGATCCAGCGACGCGCCAGTGAGTCGGTCACGATCAACGGCGAAACGATCGGCCAACGCGGGCCCTTCACACTCTGGCTCGTCGTTGACCGCACCGTCAACGGCTCGACGAACCGCATCGAGCGGCCGCTGATCGACGGCGTGCTCGACGCCCGGTTCACCCTTGAGTACGACGTCGGCCCGCGATTGACCCGTGCCACGATGGATCTGACGATCCAGCCCATGGGCACGAACTACGCAAAGTTCGACGCCGATACCGGCGAATGGACCGTGAGTGTCTACGACGACACGACTCAACGCTGGGTTGAGCGGCGATCAATGACCGCCGACGGCGCGACGCCGCAGATCCGGTTGATCTCCAGCACGCGCCCGCGCGGGCTGAACGTTGACGAGTAACTGCGCCTGATCACTTCGGGCTGAGCAAACTTCCGCCCCGACCGGCACCGTTCCCACCGCCGCTCGATTTCGACTTATCCGTGCCTTTCGCGGCATCATCCGCCGCGGCCTGCGTGCTTGATCGCACGTTCTCCGCGACCCATCGCGCGATGCGCTCGGCCCGTGCGTCAAGCTGCACGAACAGCCGCCGATGCCCGCCGGCGAAGACCCACTTCTCAGGCTCGCCCAGACGGTGGTACAGCTCTTCGCCAAGCGTGGTGGGGACGATGTCGTCGCTGGCGCCGAGCAGCATGAGCGTGGGCACGCGGCGCATGCTCGCGGCGGTGTGGAACGGATCGAGCGTGCTGCGGCGGATGTACTCGCCGCTGATCAGCCCGGCCATGGCGCCCTCACAGCGTTTGCCGAAGGCCATCAGGCGGACGCCGCCGTCGGTCAGTTGGCTGGTCTGAATGATGTGTGCGATATTCGCGCCGCTGCCGACCAGGACAGCACCACGCACGCGCTCACCGAGCCGAGCGGCGACCGTCGGGAGTGCCAGCGACCCGGCGCTGAAGCCCATGAGCACAACGGGTTTGTCCTTCAGTTCCGGGCGCGTGCGCCACAGATGCTCAACCGCCGCCTCAACCGCGTACGCCGCTTCCGCGAGCGTCTGGTCGCTCATCTCAGCCAGCGCGTTCGCCGCGTCGAAGACGTCCTTCTCCGTGCCGAGCTCGATGGTCACGGGCTTCCAGTTCGCCCAGGGGAACTCGGTCGCGATGCACACATACCCGTCGCGCCGTACCGCGTCAACGACCGGCTGCTCGTACTGCACGCCCGCCAGCCCTTGCAGATGAACGACGATCCCCTTCGTCTCGCTCGGCTGATCGTTCAGCGCCGCGAGCAGTTGCAGATAGATCCCGGCGATCTCGGGCCCGCCTTTGGGTGATGGCACGACACCGCCAACGTCGGCGTCACCGGTTCTTCGCGACGCGAAGACCATCGCGCCCACAGGCTGCCGCACGATATCGAGCTTTGAACTCGGCTCGCCCGCGTCGACTTCAAAGAGCACGCCCTGATCGGTGACGGTCCGTGAAAGGACCGTTCGCGGGGAGGACATCACAAACGGCACCAGCCGTTCCTCCTCGCGCACCACCGTGCGTCTGACCACCGTCGCTTGCGAACGAACCGTCGGAGCAATCGCCTGAGCCCACTCCGCATCGCGCGCGGGCCAGTTGGGAAGTACAGTGCGTTCGCCGGGATCCGCCCCGAGCTCGGCCCGCAAAGGGTTCGCGGGCGTTACCGACGAACACGCGCCGAGCGTCGACACAATGCTCGCCATGACCGCGCCGAAGAGAACGCTACGAAAGTGCAAACATCCGGCGTTCTTCGCACAGGTCCGCACGACTGACATCCATGAATCCGCCACTCGCCTCAACACGATCTCCCCGCTACGAGTTCTTTCACAGTTCACGCACCAACACCGCACCCATCCACCCCACTGAGCACGCACCGACACAGAATCGTCGGTTTCTACACGCCATGACCATGAAATGTAGCCCGCGATCGATTCCGGCGTCGCACTTGGCAGGTATGCTCACCACATGCAGATCGATCCGACCACGCTGAGCATTGAAGACCGCTACAAACTGCTCATCGGCGCTGTGGTGCCCCGCCCCATCGCGTTTGTGAGTACTTGCTCACCGAACGATCCCAGCGTGACGAACCTGGCGCCGTTCTCCTTCTTCGCCGGCGTCGGGTCGAATCCGATGACGCTGCTCTTCTGCCCCGCGAACACACCCGACGGGCGCGAGAAGGACACGCTGCGTAACTGCAAGCCCGTCAGCGAGGGCGGGCAGGGCGAACTGGTGATCAACATCGTCCCGCACGCGCTGGCGCAGCGCATGGCCGCGTGCGCCGAGCCCTTGCCCTACGGCGAGAGCGAGTTCGATCTCGCCCACCTGACTCGGGCGGCATCCGTGAAGGTGAAGCCCCCGCGCGTGGCGGAATCACCGATCAGCTTTGAGTGCCGAACGCTCTCGGTCATCCGCACCAACCCGGGACAACCCGCGGGCGGCAACATCGTGCTCGCCGAAGTGCTGCACATCCACGCGGCTGATGGTCTCGTCAACGACCGCAAGCACGTCGACCCAAGCATCCTCGACGCCATCGGGCGCATGGGCGGCGGCGGCTACTGCACCACGCGCGACCGCTTCGACATGCCGATGGGTCGCAAGGCGCTGGGTTAATCGCTGCAAACGGTCGATAGTGACACAAGCCGAAATCAGCCCCGCATGCTCTGGAGGGCTTCGGGGATTAGGCCAGCGAGCTCCATCGCGAGCATGCCGCCGCTGGCGTTGTTGTGGCGCTCCCGCCAGAACTTTGCCGCCCGCGCGTGCGCGATGACGCCGAGGCGCGCCGCATCGAAGAGGCTGAGCGTGTGCCGCCCTTCGCCCTGAGCCCGTTTGATCCCCGCGAGCGCACTCACACTGCTGGGCGGGACGAACTGTGCGATCAGCCCAGCGATGGTCCCCGTGAGCACATCGCCCGTCCCCGCAGTGCCCAGCACCGGGTTCGGCTCGTCGTGCACCCAGCAGCGGATCGCGTCTGCCACCACCGTCGTAGCACTCTTCAGGACCACCACGCACCCGAGGCGCTGCGCCAGCGCCGTTGCGGCCGAACAAAGGCCTTGCGTGCCCGTCAAATCCACCTCGATACGCAACGCCTTCATCAGCGTGCGGCATTCCCCAACGTGCGGCGTGAGCACCGCGCTGACTTGAAAGTCCTGATGAAACTCCGGAATCACCGAGAGCACATTCAACGCGTCCGCGTCCAGCACCGCGTGCGATTCGTGCTGCGTGATGGCACGCATCACCAGCGCCGTCGGCCCATCCCCCATCCCCAGCCCGGGCCCGATCGCCAGCACCGCACCGCCCTCGATCGCTCGATCCAGCACCGCGACCGCGTCGCTGGGCTCGTACGCGCCGCGTTGGTCGCACGCGAAGGTCAAGGCCGTGCAACTCGGCGCGATCGCCACCGCCGCGGGCGCGATCACCGCGGGGAGTACGAGCTTCGCCAATCCAGCCCCTGCGCGCAAGGCCGCCGTGCCCGTCAGTGCCGGCGCGCCGACCATAAGTGAGCCGCCCGTCCCGAAGGCCGTACCGCCGACCACCACAACGGTCCCAAAGGTTCCCTTGTGCCCGCGTTCAGAGCGTTCGGGCAATACGGCAAACTCGCCGCTCGTCGCGTCGGGCTGAGTCATCTCAGCGAACCTCCACAACGCGGATCTTCAGTTGACCCAGCATCGGCGCCATGCGGACGAGCTGATTCTCAATACCCGTGCCGTTCATCGCGGAGGTTTCGATGATGATGTGCGTCGCGTCGAAAGGGGCTTTCTCGGGGAATGTCGCGTCGAGATTCACCCAGCGTTCTTCACCATCGGGCCAGGTGATCAGCGCCTGCGCCCACATGTGGTAGCCAAAGACGTTCTGCGCGCTCTCTAGCTGCGGCACATAAATCAACCCACTCGCAACGCGCGCGGGAATCCCCGCGCCGCGCAGGAGCGCCGCCAGCAGCACGCCGTGCTCGGTGCAGTCGCCCTTCCCCGTCCGCACGGTCTCCGACGCGGTAGCGAGCCCAACCGAAAAATCCTTCGCGCTGATGTGCGTGTGTACCGCGCCGCGGAGCCGCTCGATCCGCTCCATCACGGGCAGCTTCGGGTCGTCGTACTTCACGAGCATCTCGCGGATCATCGGATCCTCGTGGTTCAGCATCGTCGAAGCCCGAAGAAGTTCACCCCGCTGCGCCGTGCTGAGCTTCACCGCCGCACTTGCCGCGGGCTCGACCACGACCCGGATCCGGCTCTCGCTGAGCCGCTCGACCGTCTGACCCGCACCCTGTTCGACGTCGACCTTTCCGCCGTCGATGGAAAGCTCGTACACCGCGCGTGTCGACGTGCGTGCGTTGGGGATGGCCTTGTCGGGCCTGACAAGCGTGGAAACCATCAGTTCCGGCGCATTCAGCTTCGAAAGCGCCAGGTCCTTATCCGCAAGCACCTGCTCCATCTTCATGCCGCCCAGGTTGATCTCACTGCGAACACTGCGGAAGTCCTCCGTCAGATATTCCGTGACCTCCACGTCGGCAAACCGGTCGACCTTCATCGCGTACTTCATCGCCGGCACATCGCGCCCGAAGACTTCCACCACCGCGGGGCCGATGAGTTTGCGCGTGATCCCGATCGGTTCATCGCCGCTGGAAGGATCGACCATCCGCAGCGTGATCTCCTTCTTCCCCGCTTTCGCCTGCGCCTTCATCTCGCGTTCCCCGGCCGCCGGCGTGAACCACTGCCCCTCCGGCGCGTCGACCAGCGACTCGCTCTGCTGCCCGCCCGCGGTGATCACCACCTTCACCTTGCCCTCGGGTGTGAAGATCCGATCCGTCTGAATCACCCCCGCGCCGATGCTCTGCGTCGTGCTCATCCGCACGGGCTTGCCCTCCGGCGTTTCGACAAACTCGCTGGCGTAACTCAGCGAAAGGCTCGTCGCGCCGCGCTTGATCTGCATCAGCAGCCGCCCCTGCGAGATGATCCCTTCCTTCGTCGTGCCCTGCCGAGAGATCATGTACCCCGCGCGTTGCCCGTCCAGCAGCAACACGTACCACAGTTCCTGCACATCCTTCGACTCGCGCAGCGAACCGAGATCATCCGCCGCGACACTTCTCGCGTTTGGTGTTGCCTGCTTCGTATCTTTCTGCGGCTCAACCAGCGCCCAAGCCCGCTCAACACCCAGCCCACCGAACCACACACCCGCCGCCGCGACCATCCCGACTACGCCGCGCGAGAAAAGCCGACACACCGCCGTCCTCAGCGTGCCCGTCGCCTTCAACACGCCGTTCACGCTTGCCCGTTCATTCAACCTCGCGTTCATTCCCGTACTCCCTTCGTTCGCTCGGCCGTTCGTTGATCAACCACCCGTCGGTGTCGCCCGCGCGTTGAACGCCGAGATCCACAGCGTGTAGAGCGTTTCGCCACGCTTCGCTGCGTTCTCACGCACGCCGACCCCATCGCCGCCCGCGCCGCGTGCGCCATTCCCAGAGCCGCCGCTGCCCACACCCGCGCCCGCGAACCGCGCCTTCGCCTGACGGATCGCCGCCACCGACGAGATGAACGCCGCATCCGCAGGCAGCGCCCTGCACACAATCATCGCCTGCCCCACCACCATCCGCCTTCCCGAATCATCATCGCGCCCGTCCATCCCCTTGGTCGCGATCGCGAAAGCCCGCGCGTATTCCGACGCCGCCTGCCGCACGGGCCCGCTGATCATCGCGCTATCGCTCTTGCCGCCGTGCACTCCCACGGCCACCCTCGCACCGGCATTCTCCTGCCGATCCATCTTCACCGCATCGTCCACGGCGCCTCGCAATGCGTCAAGATCCTGCGACAGCTCCTCACGCAGTTCAAGGATCGTCATCGCGCTGCTCTCGATCATCACCGGCGTCGCAACGCTGAAAACCGTCCGCCCCAGCGCACTCTCCGCACGCTGAGCGAGCGACGAGGTCATCACCACCGACGCGCCGGGCGCTCCGCTCCTCCGCGACGGCGCGCCGGGCGTGCGCACAAACCCCACCTCGCCGCTGCGTAAGGCTATCAGCCCGTGCGCCCGCGCGAACGCATCCAAGCCCGAAGCCATCGGCACGCTCACGCCCGGATCAGGCCCGCCCTTGAGCACATCGCCCGAAACGCCCTCCAGGTAACTCGCCTCGTCCTTATACACATCCGCGTGGCAATAGGGTCTGAGCTCGCTGACCGCCTCTTCACCTTCCATGCGTTCCGCCGCCGCTCGCACGCGTGCCGCCGCGTCGCCGTCGTCCTCCCCTACCGCCCGCTCATCGAGCGACGCCACCACACCCTCACGAAACAGCGGCGCCGCCCATCGCCACGACTCCAGCAGCCGCAGATACCTTGGCGACGCGTGCAGCGCCGCCCGCACACCAGCGCGATCCGCCCGCGCCGGTGTCGGCAAGTACGTCACCAACCGCGAACCCAGCAGCGCACCGGCCATCATGGGCAGCTCGCGCGATGTCACGTGATACGGACTCACCAGCAGGTTCATCCGCCACCCGCCAGCGCCCGCACTCGCCCTTCATTTGCCGAGTTTTTCGCACCCTCAACCGCCGCGCTCCCGCCCTTCGCCCGCGGCCTCGGCGTGTGCTGCTCGATCCAATCCGCCATCCGCTCGATCTGCCACGGCAGACTGAAAAACAGCAGTTCGTGCCCCACTTCAAACACCCACCGCTCCGGACGACCCGCAAGCTCCCACGACTCGTCCCCCAAGTGCGCCGGCACCGCACGGTCCGTCGTCCCGTGCACCATCAACGTCGGCACCACACGAAGCACCCGCGCCGTGTTCGTCGTATCCAGCGGCGCAGCCTTCTGATACGCCTTCACCAACGCCGCCCGAAGCTCGGGCGTGTCGATCTCATCAGCGATCTTCACCTTCACCGCGTCGATCCACCCCGTGTAGTTGCTCTCCAGCGCCACGCGAAGAAAATCCACACCGCCCGCGATCACCACCGCGCTCTGAAACTGCCCCGGGTCGCGCGCCATCACCGTGGGGAGCACCATCGCCCCGCCGCTCATGCCGATCAGCGTCGTGGGCAACCCCGCCGTGCCGGGCTTCTCCTGCCGAAGGTACAACAGCGCGGCGTGCACGCTGTACGCGCACTCCGCCGCCCGATCCGTCAGGATGTCCGCGATCAACGCGCCCTTCTGGTCAAGGTCGTCGCCCTTGTTGATCTCAAAGACCACCCGCTCAGTAAACCGCGACGGGTGCGCCAGCATCCGCAGCACGCCCCACCCACGCCCCTGCATCTCCCTGATCAGCGGCAAGATCACATTGTCCGGCGTCCCAAACATCCCCGGCATCAACACCGCAACGCCCTTGGGCTTCTCAGCGCTCGATCCGTTCACGCTCGGCGTCGGGTCGTAGTACGCAAACCACGTCCGTTGAATCTGCACCAGCCGCGTCGCTTGATCCTGCGAGTCCTGCTCGTCATTGCCCCCGCGCTCGCCGCCGCCGCCCAAGCGCCGAACCCCAGAGCCCGGCTCCGCCAGCGACCGGCTCATGGGCACCTCGCGCCCGCTGATGAACTTGATGTACATCGCCGCCTTGATCGGTGGCTCGCCCCCACCTTCCTCACGCTCATCACGCGAAAGGTACACAAACGACCCGCGCCCCTCGCCCTCAAACCGCACCACACCCTCAGCCACCCGCACACGCCTGCGGTACATCAACTGGGCAACGTCCGACGTCTGCTCCTGCTCGATCTTCTGCTGCGTCTCGGGCCCCGCCCGCATCGCCCGCACAGGCCCGCGCACCGTCGTGACAATCCCCATCGGCCGCACATTCGAGCCCGCCAGCGTCGAACGCCGCAGCCCGCTCCACACCGCCCACCGCGCGGGCCACGCCTCGGGCTTCATCCACACTTCGTCTTTCAATGCCGAAAGCTCGGCGCTCGCGCCCGCTTCACCGCCCGCCTCACCCGAGCCGTCGGACGTGCCCACCACCCCGTCGATCCCAAGCGCCCCAGCGTTCCGCGCGGGCTTATAGATCGTCATCCCGCAGCCAGTGAGCGCGACCGCCACCCCCGCCAGCACGCACAGCAGCGCCGCCGAGACCAACGTCCGAGTTCCGCCTGCCGATCTGCCCGCCGATCCGCGCATGCTCACTCCGTCACACCCCCGCACCCGATTCGCTCACGCACGCATTCACTCACTCACTGCGCCGCCTTCGCCAACCCCCGCTCCACACACGCAAAGACCCGCGGCCAATCCTTCTCGTCAAACACCGGCAACGGCGGCAACATCCGCAGGTGGTACGGCCCGTGCCCGCAATAGAACACGATCACACCTTCTTCAAACATCGCCTTCGCCGCCTTCTCGATCTTCGCCTTCTCACCACCAAACGGCGTGAACCGCATCATGCCGCCCAACCCGTTCGCCAGTTCACCCAGTTGCCCGTACTTCTCGCTCACGCTGGGGAACCACTGCGGATACTTCTTCGCCAGCGCGTGCACCTGCTCGCGGAAGAGCCGGTGGTGCTTGGCAAAGACGCCCTCGCCGCCGTACCAGTTGCCCTTCTCAAGCCGATCGAGCACCTGCGTGCCGGTCTGGAACTGCGCCCCGCCGCTGACGAACGTGCCGCTGAGCAGCCCGGGCCCGGGGTTGTATTCTTTCGTGAACATCGTGGCGCACACCTGCGTCATCTTGCCCACGCAGAAGACATCAACGTAATCGCCCAGATCGAAGTGCTCGTAGGCGAACATCTGCTCGGTCCGCCCGAAGGACTGGATCTCATCGTCCCACACCGCGATGTTGTTCGCCTTGCACACGTCCATCAGGGCCTTGAAGTAGTCGCGCGTGCCGACGTTGAACCCGCCCTCGCCCTGCACCAGCTCGAAGATGAAGCACGCGTGCTGCTTGGGGTAGCGCTCGATGTACTGCGTCAGGTGGCTGACGCACATGTCGATGTACCGCTTCTGCCCCATCCGCTCCGCCATCACCGGGTCGTAGAACGGCATGTAATCCACCTGCGTGCTCAGCGGGATCCCCACGCGGTACGCCGCCGCGTCGCCGATCTGGCTCATCGTCACGCTCCGCCCCATGAAGCAGTCCTTGAACGCGATCACCCGGCTCGCCGGCGCGTGCTTCTGATAGCACACCTTCACCGCGTTCTCGTTCGCCATCGCGCCGCTGGTGCTGGGATAGACGTGCGCCAGCTTGCTCTTGCGCTGCGCGAGCTTCAGCAGTTTCTCGCCGAACTGATAGACCTCGAAGTTCGCCTGCAGGTTGCCGTGGTTGACGGTGTCACCCATCGCCCCGCGCAGGCCCGCCTCGATCATCCCGGGGTCGGAGTGTCCGAAGAAGTGCACGCCGATGCCGGCGATCATGTCCCACTTCACCGAGCCGTCCATGAGTTCAACGAGCGCGCCGTTGCCGATGCCCGAGCCCAGGTACGGATAGAGCAGCCCGCGCCCGCGGACCTCCGCCGCCCGTTTCATCGCTTCCTCGAAGCTCACCTTCAGCGCCGGGTCCAGCGGCCCGCGCTCGCCCGTAATCTTCGCCGACTTCGCCTTCACCTCACCGACGATGGCTTTGATCGCCTGATCGACCACGGCGCTGCTGTGCAGCTCACTGCCCACGGTCCTCACACCGGCCCCATGCCCCGCACCGTTGCCGTTGTTCCCGCCGCTGGTCGAGGCCGACGTGTTCGATGCAATCGCGCTCATGCGTTCCCTTCCGTGTTCAGGCACCAACCTCACAAACCCCGCGACATCATCTCCGCACCATCTCCGCCGCATCATCCTAAGTGACGCGATCGACCACCACCACCCCAAACCCACGCACCCCAATCCTCGTGGACTCAGCCCTGTTCTATCGGATGTTCCGCATCCGGCCCGCAACCGCCGCCGACATCAAACCACAACCCGGTCGCCCACACGCCGTTCAAACCGGATTCCCTCAACCCCGCCCCACCTCGCCAATCCCTCAGCCCTCAACCCGGGCGCAAACTCCCGCATGTACCGATCAAGCGCCCCCCGGTCTTCAAACTCGTACACCGCCTCGACCTTCCAAACCGCCCCCTCCCCATCCCACGCCGTGACGTTCGCTGTTCGGGCACCCCCCTGGATAACCGCCTGAACATGCCCCTCGACGAGCCACCGGGCGTACTGACCCGCGATCTCCGCCGATGGCAAAACCGCCGTCACGCTGTACACAACCATGCCCATACCCAAACATAGCCCTCCTGATTTGCCCGCACGCGGACAAGTGTTCAAGGCGATTCGTTCACTCCAGGGTTTACACCAGCATGGCCAGGGGTACCTCATCGTGTGCGTTTCTGTTGCTGGGAAACAACCCAAAGCACCCAAATCGTTCATTTATGAACCTTTTGGGCTCGGTGGTCACCGCCCGGGCCCGATAGTCTTCCTTGCCAAAGTCGGACGGTTGGCAAACCGCCGATCGACCACGTCACTGCTTGCAATACGCCCCCAGCCTGTTCGTTGTGCTTTTCGAGCGTCAGGACGATGACCGCACCTTCCTCTCCACCCCCTCCGTCTTCCCCTCAACTGGGAAACGCCCTGACGCCATCAGCGGGCGTGCCGTCGACATTCGGTTCCGACGGTCCGGCCGCCGATCTCGCGGCGATTCTTGCCGCGGCGGCTCTCGGTGACGGGCAGGCCTGGACCAACCTGGTCGGGCTCTACGCCCGTCGGATCTTCGCCCTCGCCCGCTCGCGCGTGGGCCGACCCGATCTTGCCGAGGAGATCACCCAGTCGGTCTTTGTCACGCTGGCGAGCAAGCTGAAAGCCGAGGCCAGCGGCTACAGCGAACAGGGGCGATTCGAGAGCTGGCTGATGCGGATCGCGATGAACCGCGTCCGCGACGAGATCCGCAGACAACGACGACACGCCGAACCGACCGATCCTGAACACCTCTCCAACGTACCAAGCACACGCGACCAGCAGCACGAACCGACCACCAACGAGGATAACGACCGACAGCTCCGCACACTTCGCTCAGCCCTCTCCAAGCTCTCCGACAGCGACCGCGAGATCATCGAGATGCGACACCACGGCGGGCTGAGCTTCGCACAGATCGCCGAACTCCTCAGCGAACCGCTCGGCACACTCCTCGCCCGGCACCATCGGGCCCTGAAGAAACTCAAGCTGCTGCTGGAAGAAAACGCCGCCGACAGAGATTCACGCAAGGACGACCTATGAACTCCACCCCCCCCACTCCGAACAACCCGCGGCACACCGACGACCACCTGATCGATGCCGAGCTGCGCCAGGTCAACGGTCTGCTGGAGACGCTCGCGGCCCGAGACGCGCAGGGCCTTTCGCCCCAGGCGCTCGACCGCATCGCCCGCGCCGGTGCACAGGAGGCCCGCGCCTCATCGCAGGGCGATTCGCCAGCGCTTCGTCTGACCGAGTTCGAGGCGAAGGTGGCGCGTCACCAGATGCACCGCGTGACGATGCCGCGGCGGTACGCCGCCGCCGCGATGATCGCCATTACCTGCGGCCTCGGCGCGCTGGCGTGGATGAACTACGCCAATCGCAGCACAACCAATACCCCGGGCTCGGGCGGAACCAGCGTCGCCAGCGGTAGCGAACAATCCAACCAAGCCGTCGCCTCGACCGAGAACGCCGCCGCGAGCGAGATTGCTTCGATGCTCTCCGCGGTGGCGTGGCTTGACGATTCCTCCAGCGAACTGGCGAGCCTGAATACCGACGCCGATTCTCTCTTTGAATCGATCAAGGGCGATCCGCTCTCGGTTCCCGAAGTCTCCGGGGGCATCGGCGGCGGAACCGGCTCGATGTAATGACCAACCGCCGACACAATGACCGTACCTTTACTGATTGAACGATGTGTGCGCTCGAACGATCCGAACCGACCACTGAATCGACTCTCACGGGGAACACGCCCATGCAGATCTTGAAACGAGCACACCTTCTCGCGGCGTTCTGCGGGCTTTCGCTCGCATTCACCGGTGCGGGCCTGGCCCTTCAGCCGGGCACACCGGACGAACCGCCGATGCACGAGCCCCCCCCGCCACCGATGGGCGGGCCGGATGACAACAACCGCCCCGGGCCGGGCGATCAGCAGCGTCCCGAGCGCCGCCGCGGCGGTCAGGACAGCAACGACAATCGCCGCCCGCGTATGGGCGGGCCGAACGCTCAAGGCCCGCAGGGCAACGCGCCGGGCGAGGGTCCGATGCGTCAGGCGATGAGCAACGACCCGAAGGTTGTCCGTGCCGCGCTCGATCTTGTGCGTACGCACCTGAAGGAGATGATGCCGCGGATCGACAAGGCGATCACCGCGCTGGACAACGGGGCCGACGTAGCAACCGTTCGGCGAGAACTCGCTCAATCACGAGCGGAGAACGCTCAGGGCTTCATGGAAGCCCTCCGCCAGAGCGGAATCCTGGGCCCTGGCCTCATGGGCAACGTCCGCCGCGGACCCGGCGCGGGCGAAGGGCCCGACATGCAAGACGATCGCGACGGCCCGGGCCCGCGCGGGCCTGAGGGCGAGATGCGTGAAGGGCGCGAGGGACGTGAAGGGCGCGGCCCGCGTGCGTTCACGCAGGAAGACCGCGACCGCGTACTGGCGGAGATCCGCGAGCACAACCCCGACCTTGCCAAGCAGATCGAAAGTGCCCGCGAGCAATCACCCGAAAGTGCCGATCAGTTCCTGCGGTTCATCGGCGACAAGATGCGCGGCATGCGCGAACTTCGTGACCGAGACCCCGAGAGCTACCAGCTCCGCAAGACCGAGATCATCGGCTTGTTCAAGATGCTCAAGCTTCGCAAGGAGTACGCCGAGGCGGCGAAGAACAACGCCGACCAGGCCAAGCTCGACACGATCAAGGGTGAGCTGCGCGTGGTGATGGGCGAGTTGTGGGACACGCGGCAGAAGCTCGACGAAATGCAGCTCCGCGAACTGGAGAAACGCGTCGAACGCATGAAGCAAGAGGCCGTGAAGCGCACGGAGATGCGGGAGAAGGTCATCAACGAGCGGACGGAAGCGATCATCCGCGAAGCCACGCAGCCGCCGGGCGGCAAGGGCGGCCGTCCGCCGATGCGCCGTGATGGCGCGGGCCCGGGGCCGAACGGTCTGCCGGGGCCGGGCGGGCCGCGGGGCGGACCGGGTGAGAACGCTCCGCCGCCGCCGCCGGTCCAGCCGCGGTGATCGACGTGTCCGCAATCTCGAAACAGACAAAGAGCACGGCCGTTGCAAGCCGTGCTCTTTTCATATTGATGAATCATCGGGCCGAGATCGCTGCGATCGGTTGGTCCTCGGTGGATTGACTGCTGTGAGGCGATGCGCAATCACGAAACGATCGAACCGGGCGCGATATCGGCTTCGGGCTTGAGGATGATGACCTTGCGGACGGCGTTCGGATCCGCCGCCGCGGCGTCCTTGGGCAGATCGCTCGCCGCGAGGAGCATCCCGCGGGATTCCTCGCCGCGGATGACGCGCGGAGCGAGGTTCGCCACGATGATGATCAGACGCCCGACCAGGTCCTCGGCCTTGTAGTAATCGCGGATCCCCGCACAGATCTGCCGGGGCGTTCCCGAGCCGTCGTCGAGCTGCAGCTTGAACAACCGATCGGCCTTGGGGTGATTCTCGGCGTGCAGAATCTTCGCCACGCGAAGGTCGACCTTCGCGAAGTCCTCGAAGGGAATCACGGGCTTGGGTCCGTCCGGCGCTGGTGCCGGCGCGGCGGCGTTCGGAGTTGTCGGAGCGGGGTTTGCAGTCGACGGAGTGTTCGCAGCGGACATGCACAGGCCTTTCATTGACGAAGAACCGGACAATCGCGACGCGCAGTGTCGGCGAAGCGATATCCGATTGATGCCAAGGTTAGCCTTCCGGCATTGCGTTCTCTCGCGGATAGTTCAGCCCACACTCGGGGCATCGAGCCGCACCTTTCACCTTTGGATATCGGCAGGCTGTGCACACCCCCCGCGCGGCACGGTACGCGAGCCACCGTCGCGCGAGCAGAATCCCGAAATACAACGGCGCTGCGTAGATCAGCGCGCAGTGAATGAGCGGGTACAGGCCCTTCGGCTGCCAAACGATCACGGGCGCGAGTTTGGGATAGCGAAAGTCGTAAACCGAGTAGTCATCGAGGAGTGGTTGATTCCCGAGGATCGCACCGCCGACGAGGCGAAAGCTGGGCCTCTCGTGGTCCGGCACGTTTGGATCACCGCTGTCGATGTAATCGGTCTGATGAATCTCGAGCATCGAGAAACACCGCACGGGCCAGCCGAACGTGCGTTCACGGATGATGTAGCTGGTGTACACAACAGGCAAGATCAGTCTATGCAACGAGAATCGTGCAACGAACGAGTCTTGTCCTCTCCAGTTCAGCTCGATCGCCTCCGGGATGCCATCCTGAGAGTTCGCATCGGATGGATAGTCAAAGCCGGTGAGTGAACGGCCACAGGCGAACCCCGGGGTTCGGATGCCGGATTCCATGCTTGGAGGTGACAGCGCCGATGACATCGCCACGATCCACGCAACCAGCGCGCCGATGAGCAGGCAGATCGCTGCGGTGGCGAAGTGTCGCCGATTGGTCCACGGCTCGATGAGCACCCGCCGCGTCATGGCGTTCGAGCGAGGGTTCAGTGGTTTGACGATCCGCGAGAGCACCCACGCCGCGGGCCTTCTGAGCAGCATGCACGCAAGTGCGACTGCCGCGATGTTGAAGAGCAGTTCCGGGAGTTTGACCCTCAATGGCACAATCCACGTGCCCTTGAGATTACCCCATTCCCCGCGCTTGATTTCCAAAGCGGAGACACACGCCCAATCGCCGCTGACGCCGTGGCGGATTTCGCCCTCCATACACCGCAAGGGCCAGCCAAACTGCATCAACACGCCGAGACCGTCGCCGTTACCAACCCGCGCGGGACATTCAGCGGTCACATTCGATGTTGATGGATAGTTGAACTTTGACCATCGAAACGGTTCCTTTAGGAGTGGTCCTGATCGAATGGCGTTCCACCAATACACGTCAAGAAATGCCGATCGATCCCACCACCACACCGCGCCCCTCGGATCCTCGCACTCTCGATCGTCCGGGGCACACAGATGAATCGTCGGAACCGCCCACACCCCCAACACCACAACGAATACCTGCACGATCACCGACACGACCGCGCACAACAGCAATCGACGCGTAATCCCGGGCTCAAACCACCGCCATCGCGATCGTGGTTTCACCGACAGTGCGCCGTCGCCAAACTCTTCGCTCGGGCTCATGCGGATGTTGAACGCACGAACCGAGGGAAAGTTCCCGGCCGTCCATCACTTCTGCACAATCACGGCTTCTCAACCCACGCCCCGTCGCGGAAGTACGCCCGGCTCACATCCACCTGCAGCGATTCCGCAACCGCCTCGGGTGTCGGGTCGCGCAGCGGCTGTCCTTCGTCCACCAGCGCCTGCGACGACCAGAAGCGGTGCACGCCGCGGAGCAGGACCGATTCTGCACGCAACTGGCCGAGCAGTTGGTTCAGCGTCAGGTCCGGACCGGGCTGGCCGTTGCAGGTTCGGCAGAGGCGCACGCGTGCGGGCGTGCCGGGGCCGTCGCTTCGCGTGATCGTCCGACGATTCCGGCACTCGGGGCATGTCGCCCACGTCTGGTTCCACGAGCGGATGGTCTGCAGCGCGTTGATCTCGCCGTCGGAGTTGATCACGGGTTCATACGCCACGAGAAGTGCGGCCACCTCGGGCCTGTCGAGCAGAATGTCCGAGCGGCGCCCCTCGCCCACGCGCGACAACCCGAGCGCGGTTGCCAGATCGAAACCGGTCTGATCCGTCGGCTGCAAGATCGCCAATCGACGCTTCGCGGGTTGAGCGGCCGCCGATCGCGGTCCTGTCTGCGCCACGCGGGCGGCGGCGTTGAGGTAGTGCCTTTCGCGATCACTCGGCGAGAGCGAAGCGAGCGACAGCAGAGCACTCGGGGTGATCGATTCCGGCGAACCGGCCTGCTGATCCAGGTGCATTGCCAGAACGAAGAGCTCGCGCGCCAGCTTGCGGTCGCTGCGTGTGCGCGCTTCGGAGGCGACCTCTTCACCGAGCAGGAAGTACTCCATCGGCTTCGAGGGTGAAAGCGCACTCAACCGCTTCGCGAGGTCGCGAACCGCCAGATCGTTCAGCGTGCTTTGCATCTGCGCATCGGTCGGCGGTCTCTCGACCTGCCGCGGCGTCGGTTGCGGCAGATTGGGATTTGCGGGTGCGGGCCCGGCGTCGCCCGGCGCACGGAAACTCGTCCGTGCATTCGTTGTGCCCGCAGCGCGAGCGAGTTCGCTGCCGAGCGACCACGCACCGATGAGTGTGACGGTCGCCACGAGGGTCGAGACGAGCGAGACCGCTGTGAACGCGCGCACCTGCATCACTTCACCTCCGCCGCGCTGGGGATGCCGAACCGCATGAGCCACAATCGCACCATGGACTGCTCCACCAACCGGACCTGCTGAAAGACATCGCGGGCGTTCTGCCGTGCGAGGGTGACACTGCGGATCTCTTCTGCGGCCTTGTCGGCGAGCTCCGGGCGCTCCGCCGCGACGATGAAGGCCAGCAGTTCCATCACGATCGTTTGCTCCGCGGCGAACCGCTGGATCGGCCCGAAGGCCACCAGGCGGCGCGACTCACCACGGCGTTCGATCTGATCGAGTGAAAGGCCCAGCCGCTGCGAGGCCATCAGCGTCCCCGCGTGGGCACGCAACGCCGCCACGTACTGCTGTGAACTCAGCAGCAGCAGATCCGAGGCCTGCTCCGAAGCGGGAGCGGCAACGCCCTGCCCCTGCGCCATCGACGCGTACGCCTCGGCCAAGCGCACGGCCGCATCGTCTTCCCGCGAGGCCCACGTCACCCCGGCGATCTGTTCCAGCAGCCGCTCGACGAGCGCTTTTCGAATGGTGAACGACCAGCGGTCGCTGTAGACGGGCGGGATGGTGCGGAACGTCACCTGTTCAACCGCACGTCCGATCGCTTCACGGCGTGACGCTTTGGTGAAGGCCTTGAGCATCGCGTGCGTGATGAGCGGGGATGACCCGAGCTTGGTGAGGGCCTTGAGCGCCGCGTTGCTGAGCTCGGGGGGCGAGCCGCTGAAGGCGGTCTCGGCCAGCACGTCCGCGTCGAGCTGTGTGATGCCACCGGCGCGGTCTTCGATCTCTTTGATCCGCGTCAGCCGCACGGGCAACGAGCGATCACCCGTCAGGAACCGCGACGCCCACGAGTCCTCGCTGCCGTCGCGCGCGATGAGGGCAACGACCTCCGGGTTTCCGGTCGCGCCAAGCTTGATCGGCGTGGGCGTTTGCAGGCTCTGCAGCGTCAATGAGGCGAGATCGGTCTTGCCGACGGTGCGGAAGACCGCCGCCTGATTGAACTGCGCCGCGAGCACGGCGAAGGCGAGATCGTCGCCCGTATCGCCGTTGGGCGAGCCGAGCGCGATCGTCGACGCGTCGGTCCACGCCTGCACGTTCGTGCCCGCGCCGACGGATTGGCTGAGGTTCCACGCCGTGACATACCCCTCGCGCACACCCGCACGCTGATCGGGCGTTGCGTTGGTGGAAAGCACAAGCGTGGTGTCGAGCCCGTCGAGCTTGATCGTCTGCACAAGCGTACCGGTGACGAGGTTGAGCTTCGCGTTCGAGACTGCCGGGTCGGCGAGCCAGACCACCAGCCGCGAGCGCGCCTGGTCGCCGTTCTCCCATTTCATCGACGCGGCGATAAGCGTGATGGCGTCGAAGCTCGGGCGGTGATCCTCCGGCTCGGGCGCCTGTCTCATCAGCGTGTCGAGCACCTCGGCGATGAAACCCTCGGCCTTTCCGGGCTCCTCGCTGAAGACGTTCCGCACCACCTGCACCCAGTTCAGCACCGCGCTCCGCACCGCCATCGTCTGCGGCTTCGGCTCAAACCCCGGCGCGATGATCCGCATCGGCATCATCGAGAGCGCCGACGCAGCGCCCGTCGCAAACCCCGGCGCACCCGCAGGACGCGAACCGCCCCACAGCGCGCCGAGCTTGGCACCCACCGCCTTCAAAGCCTCCGGCGGCAGTTCCCTCTCTCGCGACAAGCGCCACAGCACGCCCGATGCAAACCCAACGGGCCTGACCTGATCCGCGTCGAGCGGTGCGGCGTCCTTCGAGATCGAAGCCGCGGGCATGAACGCACCGAGCACCTCTTCGAGCCTCTTGGCATCACCCGACGCGCGGTAGACCACGTCGACGATCGCTTCGCCAATCGCCACGCGCTGTGAAGCGTTGAGTTTGTCCCACGAAGCGATCACGCCCGAGCCGCCGCCGAGCGCCAGGCGGAAGGCCTTGATCGCCTCGCCCGGCTTGTCGTTCATTCTCGCCGCCGCCGCGGTCAATCGCTTGATCAGGTCCGCACCGTCGACCGGTTGATCAGGTGAAGGCGGCGTCAAGGTCAACTCGGGTAACGCCCGCGCCGGAGCGCTCTGACCACCACCGCCCGAACCATCGGCGGACGTTGCACCGCTGCCCGAAGCCGCGGCACCGGCTGTCTGCGCGGGCGCGCCGCCACCGCTGCCCGCCGCGCCCGACCCCGAGCCGGTGGTGACGTTCGCCAGCAGCCAGATCAACGACCCGAGGAACAGGACCACGACCACGCCGCCGCCGATCAGCCACGCCAGCACCCGCATCGTCGGATCAGTCTGCACGATTCGGCGCTCGTCCGGGCTGAGCTCGGGCGCGTCCTGCGCGGGCACTTGCGATCCGCCCTGAACAGGCCCGGCCGTTGCGGGCACAACGGTTTCACCGACCGATACGCCCAGAGCCAACTGCACAAGCATCGGGACGGCCTGAGCATCGATACCCCGAGAGCCCGCCAGAGCCGTGATCTGCGTCATCGTCGCCGGGTTCAGCCCACCGCCTTGCAGCAGCACCATCCGCGCTTCGCGGACAAAGACCGCCTGACCCGGGGTGAGCATGACCGGAGGATTCGTCGCAGCGGCCGCCACGCGAGTCACCGATGCCGGGTTCTTCGCTCCACGTGTTTGAGCGGCTTGCGCGGGCGGGCTCGGATTGGAAATCAAGCCTTGTGGCAAACCCAAGGGACTGGGCGGAGAAGCCCGCGCCACGCCATAGAGCGATGTCGGATCGACGCGGACTTGCGGTGGAACCGGAGGATCGACCCGCGCTGCTGATCCGGCGCTCGCCGCAGTACCGCTTGCCACGGACTGACCGATCGTCGGTAGCCGCTGCGGCGTGCTGCTGTTCCGCAGCATCATCTTCGACGCCGCGCCCGAGAGCAACCGTTTGAAATGCTCGCCCTGTGGGCTCGTCGCTAAAGGGTGCAGCATGATCTCCGACTGCTTCTGCTGCAGCGCCGCAAGCACGGCCGCATCCGGGAGCGCTGCGCCCTCGCGCAGTCCGAGCAGCAGTTCCGGGCGCTCGGACGACCACGCCGCCGCGACGGCTTCGCCCAAGAACATCTGGATGACCACCCGATCAAGATCGCTGCTCATGTCTGCGCGTCGCCCGCCTTCTCACTGAACGTTCATGTCGATCACGTCTTCCGATCCGAACCCTGCCCGATCACGGCGTTAGTAAACACCCTCTTTCACCGGCGCACCGCCACCACCGTTGTTGCCCGCGGGCTGGAGATCCACGTCGCGGAGTTTTTCGTGCAACTGCTTCAACTTCGATCCCCACGGCTCCGGGCCATATTCCGGGTACAAAACCGCGTGCTGCGCCATCGCCTTCGCCGCGGCCAATCGACTGGCCATCTCGAGCAAGCGGATCGTGTTGTACTTCGCTTCAAAGAACGCCGGCGAACCCGCCTCGTACCCGCTGGAAAGCGTGCGCCAGAGATCCAGCGCCTTCTGCCGATCGCCGGTCAGTTCCGCCGAGAGCGCCAGCCGCCGCAGCGCCTCGGCGTTGGTCGGCTGCGCCGTAGTGACCAGCGTGTCGAGTTTGACCGCAAGTTTGAGCATCTCGTCGTTGGGGTTCTCGCTGGCGACATCGAGCGCCGCCGCCGCCACCACGCCCATGAGCGTCGCCACCGCCGGGTCGTTCGCATCGGGCAAAGCGCCGAACTGCTCCAGCACGCGCTGACCATACTTCAGCGCCTGCCGCGCAAGCTCGACGCGTGCCGGCGGCGCCGGCGCTGACCAATCTCGCGCGGGCAAGGCCCTATAGCGCTCCGCGGCTCGAAGGTACAACGCACGCTGAGCCGCGGATGCAAACCGGCTCGCCTTCGCTTCTGCCCCCGAGCCCGTCCACGCGTTGAGCTTCTCCGCCAGCGATTCCGCCTCGCCAACATCCCCCGACGCCAGCGCGATCTGCATCCGCCGATACGCCAGTTCATCCTCGACGCCCTGCAACGCGGCGGAGTTGAAGTCCACCACCGCCTTCAGGTCATTCAGAACCGCCTTCGCACGCGCAACGTCGGGCGTCGGCACGCTCAACAACGCATCAAGCAACTGCCTGGTGACCGTGATCAAACGTTGCGTCGCATCACTGGCGGCTTTCGCATCCTTGCCCAACGCCAAGCGTTTCTCGAGCGCGATCACTTCTTCCGCAATCGGAGCCAGCCGGGACGCCGCGTACGGACGCTCGCTGCTGCCGGCGCTGCGGAACTGCCGGTACATCAGCCGCACGATCTGCCGCCGCGATGCCTCGTAGACCGGATCGTCTTTCGGCACCGTCAGCAGCACCGCGACGGCCTGTTCATCGCTGACCGAGGTCGATTCGCTGCGTCGAAGCACCAGCCCCGCCGAGCGATTGCTCCGCGGATAACTCTTCAGGAAAAGCGCCGTCAGTTCGTCGGCCCGAGCGCCCAGCCCAGCCGCATCAACCGTGAGAGCCCGTGCCCCGCGATCCAACGCCACGATCGCCAGCCACAGGTGCTCTTCCGCAAGGCCAAAGTCTTTGATGCCCTCCGCCAGTTTGCTCGCCGCGACGAACCGATCCGCCGCCTCACCGAACCGACCGGCATGAAAGAGCGCTCGACCCGACAGCGCCGCGGCCCGAACCCCCGCCGCCGCGAACGTTGCAGCGTCGCTCTGCCGCGGCGCGAGATCGAGCAGTTCCGCCGCCTTGGAATACGCGTTGATCAGCGCCGGATCGCTCGCGGGTTCTTCGGTATCGGCGCCGCTGGCTTTGTGCGCCGCGATGGCGTTTTCGTACGCCTGAACGCCGCGAACGTAGTGAACGATGAACCCCTGATCACCCAGGGGCGCGGTGCCGAACTGCTTCGCAAGGTCGAGAACGTGGGCGATTTCCTGCCGAGAAACCAGGTCGCCCAATGCCGTCTGCGCGAGGATCGCCACCACCCGCGCATCGGATTGGTCGGGCTGCGCCCGCAGCGCCAGCACCGCGATGAGCCGAGCGGTAAAGGTCGTCAGCGGCTGCACAGCGCCGTTCTTCTCGCCTTTCTCTGTCCCGTGTTCTCCCGTCACTTTCCTCGCCCGATCCACCGCACCGGCAAGGTCGCGCCATCGCCCCGCACCCGCGAGCACCACCGCGCGTCGTGACAAGAGCGACTCGCGCACAGTCGGGCTCAACTCTTCCTCGTTCTCCACCGCCTCCAACCAACGCAAGGCCTCTTCCGTGCGCCCCTGCAAAGCCAGCGAGAGCGAAAGCCCCAGCGCCGCGCGGGCGCTCTCTTCGTGCTTGAAGGAGCGTTTCGCCATTCTCTCGGGCGATAGCTCGTCCTTGCTCCCCGTCCGTCCGAGCACAACCGAGAACGAACGAACCGCGTCCAGCGCCGCGGTGTCGCCCGCGCCCCCGGTCGATCCGCCCCCGCCGCTCGTCAGCAGCATCCCGTGGTAATACGCCGCCCAACCGGCGTAGTACTGCGACATCGCCCGCAGCCGCCGCGCGACGAAGATGTCCTCCTGCAGCTTCGCCGGATCGCGCCCCGAACCGTCGGACCGCTCCAGCGTCTCCAGCCGCCGACCAACCTCCTGCGAGAGCTTCTCCAGATCCGCCCTCAGCGCCCGCATCTTCCGCTCGGCGTCCGCACGCTGATCTTCACCCGCGAGCGCCAACCGCCACTTCTCGCTGAGTTCCTCCGCCTGCGCATAGTCGGCGCGGAGCAAGTTCAGCCGCAGGTCCGACGTCTGCACGTCCGGGAAGAGCTTGATGAGTTCCCGCGCGCGCTCCTGCCAGTCGCTGCGTTCCTTCTCGGTCGTTGCGCTCGAGAGCAGATCGACGTACAGCTTCCCGAGCCGCTCAAGGATCACCCCGCGATCCTCGGGCAAAGCCCGCGACAGACGCTGTTGCAGGTGCTCTGCGAGCAAGGCCGAGAGCCCGCGCGATTCGAGATACTGCTCGAGCTGCGCACTCTCCGCTGAAGCGGTGCTGTCCGTCGCGGGAGCCATCATCACGCCCCACGCCGCAGGCTCGGGCACAATCGCCAACCCCGCCGCACACACCAACACGATCGCCGCACCTGCCCGCGCACGCGGCCAGATCCCGCGGCTCGTTCCCGCGCCGCTCACCCCGCCCCAACGAGTTGCACGCTCAGTTCCCCGCGACATAGCTCACCTTTGAGAAGCCCACATCCCGCGCAACCTGAAGCGCCGTCGCCGCCGCCGCGATCGCCACATCGTCGGAAACTTTGATCACGATCCCCGCGTCCTTGGGCAGGCTCGAAAGCACCTCACGCAGGCCCGCGCGGTCCGTCGAGACCCGCGCACCGATGACAAACCGTGCGCCGCTCCCCCCGCCCGCCCCCCCCATCGCCGGCTCAACCTTCAGCACCTGCGCCGTCAGCGCGTTGCCACGCCCGCCACCTTTTCGATCAGGTGTTGTCGTTGCTGAGAGCGAACTCTCCGGACTCGCCAGCGTCCCGGCGATCAGAAAGTACAGCAGCAAAAACAGCACCACATCGATCAGCGCCACCAGCGGCAGCCGCATGATGTACTCGCCGTCATTCGCGCGTCCGAACTTCACCTCGCACCCCCTTGTCCGCCGTTGCCGCCCGAGCCTTCACCGCTACCGCTACCGCCCTCGCCGCTGGTTGCCAGTTTCCACTTGCGGATCCCCGCCCGCGCCAGGTTCCCCACCAACTGGTTCACATGCCGGGCCGCGCACGCCCGATCAGCGCGGATCGTCACATCCATCTCCACGCTCCGCCCCGCCGCCGCGGCCTTGCTGCGGATCGTCGCGATCGTTCCCAGCAGTTCATCCGTCCGCAGCGTGCCCATTCCCGAGACACTCAGCGCGCCGTCCTTCGACACATCCACAATCAGCGTCGTCTGCGCAGCCGCGGCCGCGGCGCTCTGCTCGCCGCTCTCCTTGGGCAGGTCCACCGGGCTGGCAACCGTCTTTGCGAAGACCGTTGAGAACGTGAAGAAAATGATGAGTAGAAAGACCACGTCGATCATCGCCGTGAGGTCAAAGTCAATCTCGTGATGGTCCGTCGTCCGCTTGAAGTTCATGCGATGCTCATCCGACCAACCGCACCATCGATCAGTTCCGCCGCCGCAACCGCGCTCGTTGAAATAATCATCCGGTCCGCGCCGCACCGCCCGCGGCACCACCGTTCCCCACCGCCGTCGGTGTCGGTACCACACCAACCGGCCGCGCCGCCGCCGCCGCTGGAGCAACCGCCCCGGGCATCGCCGGCGTCATCGCAGCCGCCCCCGCGGGTTTGCTCGCTATCGCCGGCGCGCCGGCAACCTGCAGCCCCGCCACCAGCGACTCAGCTTCTGCGCCGATGATCGCCACCAGCCGCGTCGTCCGCCGACGGAAAATCGCGTACAAGAACGTGCACGGGATCGCCAGCACCAGACCCTCGGCCGTGCACACCAGCGCGTACGACATGAACCGCGAAAGCTCGTTGCTCCGCGCCGCGCCTTCCAATCCGCTCAAAACCCCGAACGCGCCGATCAGACCGATCACGGTTCCCAGCAGACCCAGCATCGGGCCAACCGCCGCCAGCATGCCGATCACGTTCGTCGGCCTGTCCAAAACCTCCACCTCTCGCGCGGCCGCCTCTTCCAACTTCGCCCGCACTTCCAGGAAACCGAACGGGCTCTTGAGCGTCCGCGACAATCCGTTGCTCATCACCCGCGCGATGAACGAGTCGTTCTCACGCCGCTTGCAGATCTCAATCGCCGCCTCAACCTGCCGCGCCGCCAGCAGTTTCTTCAGTTGCTCCATCAACTCGGGCGGCGCGAGCCTCGTCGGTCGCAACTCAATCAGGTTCCAGATGATCATCGCCACCGCCAGAACCGACAGCAGCACGAGCACATAGCTCAGCGCGCCGCCCGAGGCGATGTAGTCCAGAATCGACATCGACTTCTTCGCCGGTGCGGCCGCCGCGCCGCCGCCCGCTTCGCCGTCCTGCATCATCGCCAGAAACGTCAACCCCTGGTTCATCACGCCGCCAATCAGCACATTCGTCATCAGCATCGAACTTCCTTCCTTCTCCACCCACTCAACATCAGCCCGGTTCAACTCCGTCCGTGATCCGTCTTCTTTTCACCGCCTCCACAACCGCTACCCGCACGCGCGGAAGCGCACCTACGGCTTTGGCTCCCCGTTCGTCCGCGGCAGTTCGGGCGTCCCCGATCCACCCAACTTCTCTTCACCCTTCACTGCCCCCACGCCACTCCCCGGCGAGCCCGCCAGGCTCGCCTGCGATTCATCGTCCGCATAGTCACCCAGCCGCGAGGCGAGATCCTGCAGCAACCGCTTCGCGCCGTTCACATCCCCGCTTGTTTTCATCGCCTCCGCCGCGTCGCGCAGGACCAGCGCCGCAAGCCAAGGCTGGCTCTCCCCCATCCGCGCCGGCACGTGCAGCATCGACACCAGCCCCTGCCGCTTGATCCGCGGACTCTCCTCACGCAACAGCGACCGCCCGATCGCCGCACGGATCCACGCCTCCTGCCAAGCGGGCATCGCCAGCGAAGGCCCCTCACCATCACCGGCTCGCCTTGCAAACGCCCGCGTCAATCGCCCCTCCAGCATCACCCGCGCTTCGGCCCGTTGCACCCCATCTCCCAGCCGCGATTGCACGATCTCCGCAACCAACTGCACACCCGGATCGTCCGATTTCTCCACCAGACTCTTGCTGAGCGGAAACTCCTGCCCCCGGCTGAGCGCAATCTCCCCTTCGATCGCCGCCTGATACAACGCCGCCATCCGCGAGGTGCTGCCGCTGGTCGAACTCATCTGCCCCCACACCGGGCTCTTCAGCGCCGCCGTGAGCGCCCGCTCCGACTGACTCCCCGCGAACATCGGCGGCAGTTGCACGCACAGCCCCGTGTACCGATCCAACAGCACACCGCGCGCCACCTCGCCCCCGATCCACTCGGCGTACCCCGCCCGCTGCGTCGGCACCGCACCAACCCCGCTGTTGGGCCCGGGCTCCAAACCCAGCCGCCCGCCCGCTTCCTGCGCCACCCGCCACAGCAGCCAAGGCTGCAGCGCCGCGCCCGTCCATCCTTTGTTCAGCCGAATCCGCAGCACACCCTCCGCAAGCACGCTCCCGCTCGGGCCCGTCAGCCCCCCGCGCTCAGACAGGGCGTCAAAGATCGGCATCAACGCCTTCTCCGCAAACTCGTAATCCTCGCGCTCCAGCCGCGACCGCCCGCGCCACAGCCCGTCCATGACAGGCCCGATCAGCGCCAGCCGCGCTTCGTCAATCCCCTCCACCTCGCGGATGCGGTCCAGCGAGATCACCACCTCATGCCCGGGCGTCGCGTCGCGCGACAACAACCGAACATGCAACCCGCCCGGCGTGAAACTGACGAGTTCCCCTTCCATCGTCGCCGAGTCATGCCGGAGCTTCACCACCACGCGCCCGGGCGGCAGCTTCGTCGCCGTTTTCATCTTGGTTGACGACGACGAATCCGCCGATCCGTCTTTCACCTCGGCAGGCTTGGCAACCTCATCCCCCGGCGCACCCGCCGCCCGGGCCATCCCGCCGCCGACCAACGCGGACATCGTCGCACTCGCCACGAGCGCGCGGAACTGAAACGCCGCCGGGCGTTTCGTCTTCGCTCGCAACCTGTCCGCCAAACGAAAGATCATGGTTCGATCCGTCCCCCCCACTCACCCACCCCC
>JACVCS010000048.1 GCA_016741915.1 Phycisphaerales bacterium
CCCCCACCCCCACGAACTCTGCACGACTCAACCGACCGGTGTCATCCGCGCGGGCTCCGTCGCCGGCGACGTTGCCGGAGCAGGCGGCGTTGCCGGTGCTGGTGCCGGTTCGCTCGTCGAGGTCGGTTGTGTCGGCTGACTCGGCTGCGCAGGGCTCGTCGGTTCCGTCGGCTTCGCGCTCGGCTGCTCCGGCACGTCGCCCTCGCGCTGCCGTTTCCGCTCGCTCATGTTGAGCTGGTCCTGAGCCGCGGCGATCACCGACATGTACTCCAGCCCGGTGATCGATTGGTTCTCGCTGCTGCCCTGCGGGATCACGCCCATCGCGCCGAGTTCGCGCGTGCTGTAGCGTTCGGTCGGCCCAAGGGCCTGGAGCATCACGCCGCCCTTGATCTTGCAGATGACCACGACGCAGCGCGCCAGCACGCCGCGACGCATGGCGAGGTCTTTGTCTTCGTCGAAACCAGCGCTGATCCAGCCGCGGTCTTTGGCTTTCTGCACGCGGGCCTCGTACGAGCCCGCCTCGTCGACGCCATCCGCCAGCAGCAGCAGCCCGTGCAGCCCCTCATCGTTACTCACGGCCGACCGAGAGGGCAGCGAGTGCCAGAAGGCCAACTCCGCCGCGTCGTCGGTGACGGGGTAGTTCGTCTCCAGCGGGTCTTTCACCACGGTGCGCGAGCAGCCGGTGATTCCCGAAAGCAGCGCAAGGCCCGTGAGCGCCGCGGCGCAGACGAGCACGCGAGAAGTCCGGATCGACGCACGGGTCGTGAGCATCATGGGTTGAACGTGTTTAGAAGCCAAGGGTCACCCCCACGAGGACGAAGTGGCGGGCGTTCTTTCCACCCGCCGTGCCGGCGGAGGGTAGGAAGATGCCGTAGCGGGCGGTCATGGACAGGTCGCTGGTCAATCGCCAGTTGGCGAAGACGTCGATCTCACCACCCAGGAAGCGCCGATCGGTGGAGAGCCCGTCGATGGGGCCCTGGCGATTGAACTTGGTGAAGATGAGCCCGTCGATGCCGACCTGCAGGCCTTCGAAGGTCTCGCTGGTGCGGAAGGGGAAGGTCGAGCCGCCGAGGCGGAGGGTGACGAGGTTGCTCAGCGAGGGCGCGAAGGCCAGACCGGTGTTGGCGTAGCCGAGGGCGTTGAACTGGTGGTCGCTGGTGCCGCGGAGATTGCCGCCGGAGGTTGACGAGGCGGAGTTGCGGTCGCTGTCGCCCGTGGCGAAGAGGACTTCACCCTCGACGCGTGAGAGGCCCTCATCGCGGAAGAGGTACGCAAGGTTGGCCTTGCCCGCGGCGGCGCTGATGTCCTCGCGGCGCTGCACGCCGCGCAACGGGTCGGACCACGACTTGCCGTTCTGATAAATCCCCTCAAGGTCGTACGTCCAGTTGATCCCGATCGACCCCGACGCGCCGAGGCCCACGTACCACGAGTCGTACTTGAACTCCGTGCGACCCAGCGGCGTCAGCGGCGGGCGCAGGCGGTTCTCGTTGTAGTAGTCCACCATCGACAAGCCGTAGGCGTAGATCTCGCTGCCGCCCTCGAAGGTGTAGACCAGCCGCCCACCAAAGAACGCCCGGCGGGTGCGCTCGTCGTAATCCCAGCGCGAGGTATCGAAGTCCGCGGTGTGGTCCGGGGTGATCCCCGCGAGGCCCTCGATGCGCCAGCGCCGATCAAACTCAATCGTCGGTGTCACGGCGTAGAGCGTCTCGGAGAGCGCGATGCCCGAGCCCCAGTTGATGAACTGACGACCAATTCGGAAGTTGAGGTTCCAATCGACGCGTTCGCCCTGATAAGCCGCGAGGGCCTTGCGGGCGTCGAACTCGTACCAGTAGCGGTCCGGGAAGGGCTCGATCCAGCGGTCGCCCCGGCCGTCGAAGGAGTCGCGGTCGCTGAAGGTGCGGTAGACGAAGCGGGCGCGGGCGAAGAACTGATGGGCCCCGTCGATCGACGCGCGGGCGTAGAGGACGACCTCGGGCTGGAGCAGGCGCGTGGAGTTGTCGCTGGAGTCGTTGATCCACAGACCGGTGAAGGAGAGCGAGCCGCCGACGTCGAGCTGCGTGCGTTCCTGCAGCGAGAGGTTGGTATCGGTGCGGAGGCGGTAATCCTCGTTACCCTCGGCGGTGCGGAGCTGGCGCTCGATCCGGCGGGTGTCATCGGGCTGGGCGTGAGCGCTGGCGATCCACGGGGAGACCAGCGACCCGGCAAGGAGCCCCAGAGCGAGCACGATCGGCTGTTTTCGACGCGGTTGGTGCATGCGTTTCGACCCCGACAGGAACGGACGTGAGCGAGCGGGAGTGTACCGGAAAACCCCGCGCCCGGTGTTCGGGTGATTTGAGGATGGTCAAGCGGAGAGGCGTGTGTGTGCCGGGTGTGGACCACCGCGACCGTGGGCACCCACGGGCGCGCAAACGTGGTCAAACTCGCCAACCGGCACGGAGTTTTTCCACAATCTCGTCGCGGGTCTTGGATTCCAGCTGCGCGTTCAGGAACGAATCGGGCTGCACCCACACCGCCTTCTTCGGGTCCGGATCGGTCGGCGAAAGGTACCGCGGGATCACGTGCCAGTGGACGTGCGCCAGGACGTTCCCCAGACACTCATAGTTGATGCGCGGACAGTTGGTCACCGAACGGATCGCGCGGGCCGCGTCGCCCAGGTCGCGGGCGATGTTCGCCTGCCGATCGGGCGGGAGCTGACCGAAGTGCTCGTGGTGGTCCTTCAGCAGCAGCACAACCCAGCCTCGGTAGGGCTGGTGATCGTGCAGCACGGCGTACGTCTCACGCAGTTCAGCAATGAACGAAGGATTGGTGCCAAGGCGGATGCGTTCGATGCGCTCGCAGGCGGAACAGGTCATGTCTTGAGCGTATGGGTCAACGAAGCGGGGAAGGTTTCAACGAAGGGAGGGAAGGCATGGAAGAGGGGAAGAGGTGGAAGGCTCGAGGTCGAACGTACACAGCCACCGGCGGGTGATTGCCGCGGTGGCCGTGGGTTCTGCGTGGGTTGGTTCGTTCGTGGACGAAGCCCCGAAAGGGTTGGGGATCAGGCGACGCCCGGGGCGAGGGTCGCCTCGTCGCGTTCGCTGATCCGCTGGACCTCTGCGCCGAGGGACTGCAGGCGGAGTTCCATCTTTTCGTAGCCGCGGTCGAGGTGGTAGACGCGGTTGATGACGGTGGGCCCGGGGCCCTCGGCGGCGAGCCCCGCGAGGATCAGCGAGGCGCTGGCGCGAAGGTCGCTGGCCATCACCGGCGCGGGGGTGAGCTTGCGCACGCCCGAGACGATGACGGTGCTGCCCTGACGGTAAAGCTGCGCGCCCATGCGCGAAAGCTCCGCCACGTGCAGGAACCGCTCGGTGAAGATCCGCTCGGTGATGACGCTGTTGCCTTCCGCCAGGCACAGCACGGCCATGAGCTGGGCCTGCAGGTCGGTGGGGAACCCGGGGTGGGGCTGGGTGGTGACTTCGATGGGCTTCAGACCGCGGGTGGCGGTGATCCGGCACGAGGCCCGCATGGGGTCGGCCTTCGCGTCCCACTGCATCGTCACACCCATGTGGTGCAGACGGTCCATGTGGGCCATCAGCGCATCGACGGGGCAGTTGTCCAGGGTGATATCCCCCGCGGTGATCGCGGCGGCGCACATGTAGGTGCCGGCTTCGATGCGGTCGGCGATGATGCGGTGGTCGACCGCGCCGAGTTCCTTCACACCCTCGATGGTGATGCGGGGGGAGCCCTGCCCGGTGATCTTCGCGCCCATCGCGTTCAGCAGGTTCGCCAGATCGACGATCTCGGGCTCGCAGGCGGCGCATTCGATGACCGTCGTGCCCTCGGCGAGTGTCGCGGCGGACATGACGTTCGCGGTGCCCAGGACGGTGGAGCCGAAGGGACCACCGAGGAAGACGCGGGTGCCCTTCAGGCGGCCGGGCTTGCCGTGGACTTTCGGAACGCGGGCGATGATGTCGCCCTGGTCGAGGGTGATATCGGCGCCGAGGGCCGAGAGACCGCGGAGGTGGATATCGACTGGGCGCTCACCGATGGAGCAGCCGCCGGGGAGAGAAACGCGGGCGTATCCGCGGCGGGCGAGCATGGGCCCGAGGACGCAGATGCTGGCGCGCATGGTGCGGACGATGTCGTAGCGAGCGTGCGAGATCGACTCGTCGACGGCACGCAGGGTGAAGACCCCGCCGGGGGATTCGATATCGTCGGCGGATTGACGCGAAACCTGGCACCCCAGTTCGCCCAGCAGGCGGACCATGTTGTTGATGTCCGCGAGATCGGGAATATCCCTGAGGACGAAGGGCTGATCGGTGAGCAGGCCGGCGGCCATCATGGGCAGGGCGGCGTTTTTGGAACCTTTGATGGTGAGACGACCGGCAAGCCGGTTTCCGCCGCGGATCTCGAAACGGTCCATTGCTGATGCTCTCCGCCCGTGCGTGGCACGGGGTCTGGGTGAGGGGTTGTGCGTCTGGGGGCGAACGGGGAGAAGAGGGGTCGGGCTGGACGTGCCGGGCGAACGAAAATGCCCGGCGCGCCGCGGAGGATATTTCGGCCGACGGGGGCGCGATACACCAAAGAACGCGACAACAAACCATCAGGCGCGGGGGAAGGGCGGGCGGCTGGATCTGGATGTGGCGTGGTGGGGCGGAACGGGGCCCGGTCGAAGGTGGTGCGGGCGGGTGAGGGCTGGCGAGGTGGATTGATTGGAAGAGGGTGGGCCTCGCTGGCAAGCCCAAATCAATGAAAGTCGCCCGCACAGATTCACACGGGCCCGCAGGCGCGGCATAAACCGCACTCGGCGGGGGGTTTTCGTCTTTTCACGCCTTGGCGGCTCGGCGCGGGAATTGCACAGTGAACGTGCACGCATCACGAACGCACAATCGAAACGGAGTGAACAACATGAGCGCCAACCGTCCGAACCGAACCACCCTCTCCTCACAACGCACGCGCCGGTACAGCCTGATCGCCGCGGCCCTGGCGGTCTGCGCCGGGACCCTGACGCTGACCAGCACCAGCGACGCGTCGCGGTCGGCTCAGCGGGCGGATACCTACGCCAACCTGCCCTCGACGCTCCAGCTCACGGGCATCGTGCGCGACTTCCGCGAGCGCACCGAGACCAACGGGCACTCGGACTTCGAGCGCCAGCCCACCCGCGGCTTCGGGCACTACGTGGGCATGATGGCGGACGATCTGGACTCCAGCGGCAAGCCGGTGTATGTCAGCGGCGGCAAGAAGGTCACGACCCAGCGCCGCGACGCGCAGGGGCGGAACATCATGCCCGTGAACAAGACGTACATCCAGTCGCGCACGGGTGATACGACCCCCGCGATGGAAACGCAGGACGGCGGCGCCGCCACGAGCACCGCCACCGTGGCGCAGTGGTACCGCGACGTGCCCAGCGTGAACAGCTCGGCCACCCTGCCCATCACGCTGAAGCGCCAGTCGGGGACCAACATCTACACCTTCGACGACAAGTCCGACTCGACATACTCCTCTCGCGGCGGGTTCTTCCCCATCAACGGTCAGCTCTTCGGCAACTCTCGCAACGAGACCAAGAACTTCCACTTCTCCTACGAACTGACCACCAAGTTCACCTACCGCAAGAACGCGGGGCAGATCTTTACCTTCACCGGTGACGACGACGTGTATGTGTACATCGGCGGCAAGCTCGTGATCGACCTGGGCGGCGTGCACAGCGCCGTGAGCCAGACGATCGACCTCGACCGGCTGACCCACCTCGTCGACGGCAACGAGTACGAACTCAAACTGTTCTTCACCGAGCGTCACCGCAGCCAATCCAACATGCGGATCGATACGACGCTGGAACTGAAACCCGCGGTGCTGCCGGCCGTCAGCGCCCTGGCGGACTGATGCAAGGCCGTTGGATTGTTGTGCGTGAACGTGCATGCAGCGCGCCGGGGGCACAGCACGGCGCAACCCCAGGCACCTCCTGGAGGGAGAGACCCGCCGCGGCCGCCCGCGGCGTACAGGACCCCCCGATGAAAATCGGGGGGTTCTTCATTTTTGGCTGCGAGAAACGAAGCACCGTTTCAGACCGCGCGTCGGCGTCTTCGTTCTCGGACGCGATCGGCGCTGCGGGCTCGACCCGCGATGAGTCAACCGGCGGCGTGTTGACCAAGATCGGTCAACGCGCCGCACGTTCGGGTCGATCTTTCTCTCAGCCGCGGGCATCGGTGCGCTGAGCCTCTGCGCCGATTGCCATCCGAGCGCCCGAACGACCCGTCAACGAATCCGACTTTGAGCCCACACTGAATCCCTCACGCCGCGAAGCACGCCTTGACGCTCAACCGACCACAACGAGGCCCGAAGCCCACGCCGACGGCGCGCGTGGACGCGTTGCGCACGCACGCCGCCCTCGGGCTGAGCACGAAGAACCTCAGCGTGATCTTCGCGTGCTGCCCGAGCGTTGGCGACGATCGGGCCCGCGGCTTTGTCGAAGCGCTCACGCACGAGACGCCCGCGGGAGTTTCGCCTGTGTGGTGTCTCTTGAGCGATCTGCCGGTGCGGTCTGATACGCGTCAGCGGATCGACAACGCCGCCGCCGCGGTGTTGATGATCTCGTCGCGGACCGATCGCGGAGAACTGTTCCGTGCGGTGGCGATGCTGCGTGAATCCGCCCGCGCAACGCTGATCGTTCGTTTGGATTCGGTGGCACAATCGAACGCCGAAGGGGCCGAAGAAGCCGACACCTCGGCCTTCGCACGCCTTGCGGGCGACGGGGTGGTGTGTGTCACCGACCGCTCGCCCATCGCCATGCTCGCGGGGATCTTCAGCGGCCTGCTGGCGCTGAGCGAGCCGATGAAGCGGATGAACGTGGAGATCGAGCTCGCCACCCGGGCGCAGCACTCCGCGAAGGCGTGGATCCGCCGTGTCGACGATGAGCTGCACACGGCCGCGAAGATGCAGCGCGACCTGCTCCCCACCACCATGCCCCATCAGGGGATCGTCACCAGCGCCGCGGTCTTTCGCCCCTTGTGGCACGTTTCGGGCGATGTCTACCGCGTCTGGCGGCTGGATGAGCATCACCTGGGGTTCATGCTCGCCGACGCAATGGGGCACGGCGTGCGGGCCGCGATGGCCACCATGATCCTGGCGCACGAACTCATCCTCAAGCACGTCAGCGAAGAGGGCTATCGCCTGGTTGAGCCGCGGGAAGCACTCATGAGGCTCAACCGCCAGATGATCGAGCACCCCAGCGAGGCGATGCGCCTCGCCTCGGCCGTCTGCGGCGTGATCGACGCGCGATCGGCAACGCTCACCATCGCCGCCGCGGGTCACCCGCACCCGATGCTGCTGACGCCCGGGAAATCAGCGGAGACCTTCGAGCTCGACGGGCCGGTGCTGGGGGTCTTTGACGAAGCGGAGTTTGTGCAGCGCACCATCGCGCTGAAGCCCAGGCAGTCGCTGGTGATGTACACCGACGGCGCGGAGGACGCGCTGGCGCACGCCACCGAACATTCATCGGGGATGTCTCCGCACGTCGACAAGGCGGTGCTGATGGCGCGGGCGCTGGAGCGGTGCTTCACCAGCCACAGCGACACGCTGCACGACGCGCTGCACGAGTTCAATGAGATGCTCGACTCGATGCCGGGCTCGCTGCACCGCGCCGACGACGTGACCTTGCTCGCTCTTCGGCGTGAGGCGTGATCGCGGTTACTTCTTCGTCGGCTCAGCGCCCGACTTGTCCGCGGGCTTGTCCGCGGGCTTCTCGGCCGGCTTCTGCTGATCGCTCTTCCAACGCTTGATCGCGTCCGCTTCGACCTTTGGATCAAGCCCCGCGCGGAGCTTCGTCGGGTCGGCCATCTTGGGCTCGGGCTTGCCCGCGGCCTTCGCGTCGGCCTTGATCTTCACCGTCTGGTCGGCTCGACGCTTCATCTCGCGGGGCAGCCACTCCATCGTCGCGCGGACCGTCTCGCTCACGGGGCGGAACGTCAGCCCCGCCTTCACCGCTCTGCTCACGTTCGTGCGGTGGAAGTTCTTGTACTCCCCAACCGGAGGGACCCAGATCGGGCATTGCAGACGGGGGTCCTGCTGAGACAGCATCCACTCGGTGCTCACCCAGATCGGCGTGGGCTTGTTGGGCGAGGCCGCGATGCACGCCTCGACCACGTCGCCCCAGCGATGGGGCTTCTCGGTCCCCGTCGCGTTGAAGATCCCAACCGTGTTGTTCTCGATGCAGCGGATCGTCCATTCGGAAAGGTCGCGCACGTCGATGAACTGCACGGGGTCGTCGGGCGAGCCGGGGACGAGCATCTCGCCTCCCTGCGCCGCGCGCCAGGGCCAGTAGGTGAAGCGGTCGGTGCTGTCGTCGGGCCCGACGATGAACCCGGGGCGGATGGTCAGCACGCGTCCGGGCATGGCGGCCTCGGCGGCTTTCTCGCACAGGGCCTTAAGCGGGCCGTAGTACTGCATCTGCGCGCCCATGTCCTCGATCGTCGGGTCCTCCATCTTGCCCAGCGGGGCGCTCTCGTCGGTGATGTCCCCCTCGCGATTGTCATAGACGGAGATGGTGCTGATGAAGACGTACTGCTTGACGCTGGGCGCGAGCAACTCGGCGCTCGCTTTGACGATGCGCGGGAAATAGCCGGAGGTATCGATCACCGCGTCGAAGGTCTTGCCCTTGAGTTGTGAGAGCCCGGGCGGGTTGGTCTCGTCATCGCCGGGCTGGTCGGCCGGGGTGCCGTCGGCGCGGAGCTTCGGGTCGCGGTTGCCGTAGAGCTTTTTGGTGACCTCGGGGAGGTACCCGACTTTCTTCTTTTCGGTCACGCCGCGGTTGAAGGTGGTGACCTCGTGCCCGCGGGCCTCGGCAGCGTCGGTGAGCTGCGGCCCGAGGAAACCGGTGCCGCCCAGGATCAGGATCTTCAAGGGCTTCTCCGCTTTGCTGGTCGCCGCAGGTTTCGCGCGGGCGGCCGGGGCGTCATTCTTCGCCGGTTCGGTCGCACGGGCGGCGGCGCCCAACGCCCCGCCCACGCACACCACCGCCAGCACCAGCGAGGTCCAGGTTTTCATCACCGCGCGACGCGTACGAAGGAACGGGACGGGCATGCTCAAGCACTCCTGTGTGCGGGACCGAACCAGATCAGCGTGAACACCCAAGCGATCGGCCGATTGATCCGCGACGCCGCAACATTCCGTGTCCGTTGCGGGCGCAGACCGACCGACCGGATCGGCAGAAGGCCGACCTGCCCGCACCAGATGCACCGCGCCCGGGTTCCCGGCATCGTCCCCGGAAATTCCCGATTCGCCACCAGCCTTCCATCCGCAACCGGAAACAAAAACAGGCCGGGCCCGTTGAGAAGGGCACCGGCCTGTATGGATGGCTCGTTCCGATCAAGTCGTGATCGGGTTTACTTCCGGCGCGAGTAGGTGATTTCCATGCCCTTCACCGATTCTCCGCTGGGGCCGCCGGAGTGGTACATCTCCATGACGTACTTGTCGGGAGAGATGACCTTGACGACCTCGCGCTGGATCATCGAGATCTTCCCGGCCTTGGGGGAGTTCATCCGCATGATCCCGGCGGAGGTCATGCTCTTGCCGTCCTTCGCCATTTCGCCCGTGGACATGTAGATGCCGCTGGTCCAGGAGTCCATCCAGATGTTCTGGATGCGCTGCTCGACGTTGTCGTAGCCCATGATCGAGGTGCCGGTGAAGGTCTCGCCCATGAAGTCGCCGGTGAACTCACCGATGATGAAGCGACCGCCGTGGGCGGCCTTGGCGCTGAAGGTCGCCTTGCCCATCATGGGCTCTTTGATCCCGGGCATGTAATGGGCGACGGTACAGTCCCAGTTGCCGGCGAAGTAGGCCAGGTGCTTGTGCATCTCGCCCGGCGCGCCGTCCTTCATCATCTGACCCATGACGTCCATCATGGGCTCCCCGGTCATCGGGCAGGTCATCTTCGAGAAGTCGGGCCCGCCCTGCGGCGCCGCGCCGGCCGCACCCGCAGGCGGCGTGTTCTTGTTGTCGTTCGGACCCATGGCAATCTGCGTCGCCAGCGTCGCGCCCAGGACACAGCCGACCATCAACATCGCAACCGACTTGATCTGCTTGCTCATAACCGGAACCTCCAAAGGTGGGATTGCATCACCCGGGCCTGAAGCACCGAGCTCCGATAAGCCCCGATGATGATGCAATGTTCTAACTTCGTTTGGTCGGCCCGTCAAGAGGTCACGTGGGCACATTCTCAAACCTATGGGAAACCCGATCAAATACCAACTGCCCCATCGCTGGGCTCAAGTGTCCACGATTACCCATTTTGAATGCACAATCGGCGCATATCACCACAATATCATTGCTTTTCGAGCTCGGGGCCGTCAAAGCCGGATCGGCTCGCGCCCGTGGATCGACAGGCCGAAGCCTTCGAGACCGGGCAGATCGGTGGTCGAGTTCGTCAGCAGGCGGAGCTGACGCACGCCCAAGTCGCGGAGGATCTGCCCGCCGATGCCGAAGTCGCGGACGATCGTTCGGGCCGAGGCGCTGAGGCCCGCGGCGTGGGTCAGGTCGGGAGTGTCGCTGCCCGTATCCAACGCGCCCCGGCGGATGCGCTGCAGGCGCGTTTCGAGATCCATCGCGCCGTCCGGGCCTTCCTGACGCAGGTAGACCACCACGCCCCGGCCTTCCTGCGCGATCCGCTGCATGCTGGCGTGCAGCAGTTGCCCCGTCGCGGCGGGTGAGCCGAACTTGCTCGTGCTCAGGTCCAGGAAGACATCGCCCAGCAAACTCCGGCGGTGCATACGCGTCAGTACGGGGGATTCAACCACCGGCACCTCGCCCCGCGCGTCGGGCTTGCCCAGCCCGCCCATCGTCAACGCCACATGCGGCAGCGCGTCGACCAAACTCTCGAAGACAAACAAATCAAACTCGCCGAAGGGCGTGCGGATGGATTGCCCCGCGAAGGGCTCGGCCCGGCGGACCAGCGGCTGTTCCGTCAAGCGGTGCTCGATGATCTGCGCAACCGAGCACATCTTCATATTGTGCTGCTTGCAGAAGACCTCTAAGTCGGGCAGACGGGCCATCTCGCCGTCGGGCTTCATGATCTCGATGATGGCGGCGGCGGGGTACAGCCCCGCAAGGCGGCAGAGATCGACGGAGCCTTCGGTCTGACCGGTACGGACGAGGACGCCGCCGTTGCGAGAGCGGAGGGGGTTGATGTGCCCGGGGCGGACGAAGTCGGAGGGTGTGCTTTTCGGATCGATGGCGATCTGGATGCAGCGTGCGCGTTCGCGGGCGCTGACGCCGGTGGTGCCGCCGTGCTTGGGGTGGAGGTCGATGGAGACGGTGAAGGCGGTGCCGCGGACGGTGTTGTTGACGGCGGACTGCGGGTGAAGGTCGAGGCGGTCGCAGTCGTCTTCGGTCAGACTTAGGCAGAGGTAGCCCAGGGCCTTGCTGAGCATGAAGGTGATGGCCTCGGGGGTGACGAACTGCGCGGGAAGGATCAGGTCCCCCTCGTTCTCGCGGTTCTCGTCGTCGGTCAGTACGACCATTCGCCCGGCACGCAGTTCGTCGAGGATCTCAGGGATAGGGGCGAAGGGCATAGACGCAACCGTATGCGGCGGGCAGAGGCTTTACACCGCGTCAATCCGCCGACTGGTGGCCTGCTGACCGAGGTGCTTGGCGAGGGCGTCCAGGTGGGCGCGGAGGTTGGCGGAGGGGTCGAGGAGCTTGGCCATGATGAAGCGGAAGATGGGGACGCGGATCCAGCCTTGCTCGGTGATGGTGACGCGGGTCTGTGTGTGTGGGGGGGTGCTTGTGCGGGTGGAGAGGGAGATGGTCCAGGTGCCGCCGAAGACGTTGCGTTCGTCGCGGAGTTGATGCACGAGGCGGGTGGTGGGCGTGCGATCAAGGATGGTGATCTCGAAGGCATGCCGGTCTTGGCGCATCGTCCACCGCTCCCGACCCTGCTCGTCGGGCTTCAGCGGCCGCACCGCGGTCACGGGCGACCAAGCGGGGTAGTTCGCAACGTCGGCAAGGATGTCATAGACCCGGGATTCATCGGCGGAGAGAACGATCTCGCCGTGAGCGGCGTGCTCCGGCGGCAGGGCGCGCCCGAGCAGGTGGACGGTCAGCAGGATGAAAGCGACCGTGACGGCAACGGCGATCAGGAAGATCAGCAACCACATGCGGGACCTCAACGGTTCGATCGGGAGTCAGCGCGACGGGATCGACTGGACGGAGAATACCATTCAGAATCCGTACATGCAAGGATTCACGGGGGGATCGTGGGTGAAAGGGGGTGTGGATGGGGGTGGGAAGGGTTGGCGGCGGTGGAATCGGGGCTGGGGTGGGTCTAGCATCCCTGCTCCCCCCGGAAAGCAAGGAAACTGCCATGTCGATTCAAGCGACCCTCGAGAAGATCAACGCCAGCGCCCTGAAGACCGATGTTCCCCGTATGGAGATCGGCGACACCGTTTCGGTGCACTGCCGGATCGTTGAAGGGAACAAGGAGCGCATCCAGGTCTTCACGGGCGTGCTGATCGCGCGTGCGGGGCGTGGGATCAACGAGATGCTGACGGTCCGTCGCATCGTTGAGGAGATGGGCGTGGAGCGCATCTTCCCGATCAACTCGCCGAAGATCGCGCAGTACGAGGTTGTCCGTCGCGGTCAGGCGAACCGTGCGAAGCTGTACTACCTGCGTGACCGTGCGGGCAAGAGCCGGCGCATCATCGATCGCCGCCGGAAGCTCAAGCACGTCGCGGGCCTGCCCCTGGCTGGTCAGAACTGAATCGAAGTTCGCTCGGGTGTCTTTTCACCGATGGCTGTATCGCCGACTCGTCTTGGTCGGGTGGCGAGGTTGTCGCTGCGCGAACGTTCTCCCGGCGCGTTCGATGGCGGGCCGACTGATGTGACGAGCGATGGGCGGACGGTGGGGTCCGGGGAATCAGGGAGCGGGCTTGGTCGCGGGCGTTTCCACGGCGGGGCTTTGGGAAGCGTTCGACTTGTCCGACGGTTCTTTCATCGGTTGCACGAGCCACCGCATCAAGCCGACGAGCTGTTCGTCGGCAGCGCCTGAGAAGACGCACACCGCCAGCGGATCTTGGACCGGTTGCCCCGGGGTGAGCGGTTCGACGATGTAGTCCTCACGGAACGGCTGCGAGCCGGGGGCGAGGCGAATGACCCAGATCGGCGTGGCCTCGGTGAGCATGCGTTCGAGTACGCAGAGGCGTTCCTGGGCCCAGACGCCCTTGAAGCTTGCCGAGCGCGGACGCGGAACCGGAACGATGAGCATGCTCTCGCCGTTGAGTCGCTCGGGGACGGCCTCGCACTTCACGCGCGCGGTGTACCGTGTCGGCGTGGTGTCACGCTTGCCGCCGACGGCATCCCAGAGCGGGAAGACCATCTCGCCGTCGGTCAAGAGCCTTTGCCCTTTCGGCAGCAGCCAGACACGGTCGGTCACGGCGTGGCACGAGACGAGCGACGTTTCGGAGGCCGCCTTGCCAACGCAGGGCCAGATGATGTTGGTGATGGCGGGTTCCTGTCCGAAGATTTTCCCGAGCGAGAGGCCGAGGGAGGAGGAGACTTTGTCGGCCTCGTCGGGCTTGGTGAGGTGCGAGAGCGGGACGGGGCCACACTGGGTCGTGCTCGCGGCGGCGGGCGGAGCGAAATAGACAACCGAGATCGATGGGATCCGGAGCAGGTGCGCCCGCGCGTTGTTCGCGTCGGAGGTGATGTAGGGCTCACGTTCCTGCGCGGCTTGCTGGGTTTGGAGCCAGTTCCGCAGGGCCTTCGGGTCGGGCAAGAGCACCACGGGCAGCGGCTTGCGGGCCTCGGGCTTGACGACGACCGATTGCGGGAAAGGCGGTTCGCTGCGCTGAAGAGCCCACGACTGCACCGAGTACACGCATCGGCCCGTGATCGCGGCGTTGGTCTTCGCGGCGTGCAAGCGCTGAACCTCACGCTCAAGCTCGGTGCGCATCGCGACCGGAAAATGCGGCGCCGAGACCGCCACGCCGAAGGTCTCAAAGTCGCTCAACGCTCGAAGCGTCGGTTGCGAGAGCCCGTCGCGGTTCTGATCGGTCAGCGACGAGAGGGTGTTGGGGTTCTTCACGAGTTCCTGCCCACGGGTTGCGTGCGCGAGCATACTGACGACACACAGCGACAGCAGAGCGTACTGACCCATGATCGTGCCTCTCGATGAAATCGGGCTTCGGAATACTCCGCCCGAGATGCCTCCCGGGCGGAGTGGCGTTGAATCAAGCTTCGATTGACTTTAGACCCAGATGAAGTCATCGGGGTTGGTGCCCGGGGGCATGTGGCGCTTGAACCACTCTTTCACATCCGGGTCGGTGTACCACGGCTGCACGTCGTTGGGGTTGATCCAATCTGGCGGACGCCGTTTCCAATCGATGTCCTTCGGGTTCGGCGTTCCGTACCACTTCTTCAGAAGGTCTTCGAGTGAAGGCCCGAAATCCTCCCTTCGGGGATCGTACCAAGAGCGCTTCTCGATGGGTCCGTAGATTTCGCCTGACTGGGGATCGACGATGTACCAGTTGCCGTCGATGAGGATGAGGCACACGGCGTGTGCGTGTGGCTTTCCGTCGGGACCAATCCAGTACACAGAGAGGAAGTAGTACTCGGCATCGGGATAGAACGGCTTGAGCTGCTTCTTGAGCCAGGCGAGCCAGGCCCGCGCGAAGTCGTCGCAATCGAACCCGGGGTGGCCGGGGGAATCGCAGTACTTCACGGTGCCGTCGGGGTTGGTGCCGCAGGGTACTTTGCCGTCGGGCCAGTAGAACGGGTCGCCGGGAACGGTCACGGGTCCGGGGAGGTTCCGCTTGATGGTGGCGGTGATCTCGTCACCCGTGGGGAGGGTGCCAACGACAGGGTCGGGGCAGCTCACACCGACGTAGACCAGGCCGGTGGTTTTGAGCGATGTTGCCGACTGGCTGGTGCTTGATTCGCCCACGAAATCCACTGGGCTGCTGCACTGACCTGCGGAGTTGACGAGTTTGCTGTAGTTCTCGAAGGCCGTGGGGTCGTACTGGCTGGTGAGTGTCAGCTCGCCGGTGATTGAGTAGGTGCGGTAGAGCTTGGCGACGTCGGCGTCGTCGCCGAGCAGATCGTCGAGCGTGTAGAGCTTCTCGGCTTTATCGAAGAGGCGGTGGGCGAAGACCCTCTCGAAGAGTTGATCGGTCTGGTAGAAGGCCGTGAGGCCGCTGGGCATCGGGTTGGTGAAGCGGAAGGCCTTGAGCTGTTCGCTCATCAGGCCTGTATCGCGGTAATCCCACCACAGTTTGGCGAACAGGCGTGTTTCTTTGATGTTAACGGTGTCGCGAAGGTCCCAGCCCGGCTCCTTGGCCTGAGGCAGCACTGGGCGGACGGGCGGTTCGGCCTGCACTCCGCCGCCGAGCTGCGAGGCGCTTCCGTTCGGGGTGGTGGAAGCTCCGCCGGTGATGCTTGCCCCCGCTTGCGCCAGTGCACACGGGGCAAAGGTCCCCAGATGCACCAACGCAAGGACGACGAGACACGAGGCACGTCTCCAAAGCAACTTCATCATCATGCTCCTTGTGTTTGTCATGGTTACACACCATGTCAACCGGAGCATATCGATAAATTTCGATATAGAACCCAGATAATCTGAACTTCACAATTGCATATTCTAGAAGCTCGCTCCTGACTGGCTGACTTTTCGGCATCGGTCGCACCACGCTGGCTATCCTCGACCATGAATGCGATTGTGATCACCGCGCAAGGGCTTGAACTCGCCTCCGCCGTCCGCTTCGTCGCCGATTACCCGGACCCCGGCGTACCCGGTGCGGGGCAGGTCCGCGTGCGCACGCTGTGTTCCGCGCTGAACCACCTGGACCTGTGGGTGTGTAAGGGCGTCCCCGGGTTGAAGCTCACGTACCCGCGCACCAGCGGGTCGGACGCCTGCGGCATCGTCGAAGCCGTCGGACCCGGTGTTGACGCGTCGTGGCTGAACAAGAAGGTCGTCCTTAACGCGGCCGTAGTGGTCGAGCCGACGTACAAGCCGGGGGACGGGCCCGAGCCCGTGCTGCACGATGTCTCGATGATCGGCGAGCACACCGAGGGGACCAACCGGGCGGCGTTTTTGGCGCCATTGAGCAACGTGCGGGCTTTAAAAGACGACGCCGACCCGGTGGTGGCGGCGGCCTTCGGGCTGACGTTCCTCACCGCGTACAGCATGATCGTCACCAAGGGCCAGCTCCGCCCCGGGCAGGCGGTGCTCATCACCGGCATCGGCGGCGGCGTGGCGAACGCGGCGCTGCAGATCTGCAAGCACTTCGGCGCACGCACCGTCGTCACCAGTCGGCACCAATGGAAACTCGATCAGGCGAAGACGCTGGGGGCCGACGCGTGCGTGCTGGACACGGGTGAGGATTGGTCACGCACCGTTCGGCAACTCACCGGCGGTCGCGGCGTGGACATGGCGGTAGACTCTTCGGGCAAGGCCACGCATCTCAAGTGCATCAAGGCCCTGGCGCGGGGCGGGGCGTACGTCACCCCGGGGTGCACCAGCGGGCCCGACGCGGTGACCGACCTTGCACGCATCTTCTGGAACCAGCTCCGCATCGTCGGCAGCACCATGGGCAGCAACGACGATTTCGCGAGCATCACGGCCCTCTTCAACGCGGGTGCGCTGAAGCCCGTGGTGGACAAGGTCTACCCCGCGGCGCACGCCGGGGAGGCGTTCAAGCGGCTGAGCAACGGCGAGCAGATGGGCAAGATCGTGCTGGATTGGCGCTGAGCGACGATCACGGCCGTTCCACGTGCAGCGTCATCAGGAACCAGATCTGGATCGCGCTGAGAACGAAGGCGAGAATCATCGCCCAGGTCAAGACAAAGTTGAATCGCGGCATATCCGCCGGTCGGCCTCTTCGCACATTCAGCAGAAACAACAATGCCAACATCAGACAGATGCCCGCCCACAGCCCGGAGAAGAAAGCACCGTTGCGGCTCTTGGAAATGACCAATTGGACAAAGCCAACACTGCCGCTCATGCAAACAACAGCCAACGGTCCGGCGATGACCAAGAAGATCTTTGCGAAGAGGCTCTTTGGGTTGTTGCTGTAACGTGCCGTGCTCATCGTGCAAGCAGTTTAGGACTTCGGGATCAGATCCTCGATCGGCACGTCGGGCTCGGGCGTGGGGAGGTTGTCCAGCGGGTCGGGGCCTGTGACCGGGCTCTTGGGCGGGTTGAAGAGGTGCTTCAGCGGGATGACCACGGTGCCCTTCCAGTATCGCGTGCGCTCGCTCAGCATGCGCAGGGCCATCTCCGGATCGCTGGTGATGCGGACGGTCCAGTCAGGGTCGTCTTCGTGGGCGCTGAAGATGCGTTTGATGTTCGCGGCGGTTGCTTCAAGCTGCACGGGGTTGAAGTCGATGGAGCGTGGAATGTGCGTGCGGAGGCTGGCGAGAACTTCGTCATTGTGCAGGATTTCGAGTTTGAAGCCGATGGCGGTGGTGCGCATGGCGTCGGGGCGCGCACCCTGGCCGACGAGGACGCCGACGGATGAACTGAAGTGCGAGCGGACGATGCGCGGGCGGATCATGGAGAGGGCCATCATGTCGGCGTCGGTGCCCGTGACGGGCGTGAGCAGGTCGTCGATGGAGGCGACCACGCGCACGGGGCGGGTGAGCTGCACCGACCACGACGAGGAGCCGGCGGTCTTCCGTGGGCTCGGCGCGTTGAAGGGAATCACACGTCCCACGGCTTTGATCTCGATGGGTACCTTCGATCCCGGTGCTACTGATCCTTTGGCCCAGTCGGGCAGGGCCTTGCCCGGGTAGAGGCTGAAGGTGTCGGCGCTCTCGAAGGGCGAGGCGCTGCGGACGGATCGGTTGGTGAAGGATGTGTTGATCAGGCGGAGGGTGGTGCTGAGCTCGATCTGGTTGGGGGCGGAGATGCCGCCGACGTAGCCGGGGGTGATGAGGACGTTCAGGGGGATGTCGGCGGGCCAGGCCTCGGGGAGTTGGAGGTAGCCTGAGAGGTTCAGCGCGACGATATCGCGGCGCTGCGAATCGCTGAGCTCGATGGTTTCCAAACGATCGAGCAGGGTGATGCGAACGTCGTCGGCCCAGGCGTCGGGGAGGAACGACTGGGCGATGATAAGCGTGCGGGTGGGGATGATGGCAAGCCAGCCGTCACGCTTGGCGTAGGGGGTGAGGGCGAAGAGGGCGCTGCCGAGCGCCAGGGTGAGAACCGGAACGGCGAAGAGCCATCGCCGGCGTGTGCGGTGCAGGTCGCGGCGCGTGCGGATTTTCCGCCCACACTCCGGGCACGGGCGCGGGGTGAAGGGTTGGCTCGCGTCGTGCTCGATCAGGAATGAACCCAGGTCATACCAGCAGCGCGGGCACCGCGCCCGGCCCCGTGAACGGTCAGAGAAAAAAGCCCACCAGACCAGCGCGAGCGTGCCCAAGGCCAGCAGGGCGGAGATGCCCCACAAGGCCGGGTCGGGCAGGTTGGTCAGCCAGGTGCTGCGCATGGTGGTGAAGGGCGGGGCAAATGGTTGGATGGGGCGCGGTGCGGGAAGTTCCGGATCTGCAGCGGAAATGAACGAAGAAGCGAGAAACGACAACCAAACCAGATGCGCCGCGGGCGGTTTTCTGGATTGGTTGAAGGGGTAAACCAAGGGCGTGGCCCTAGGGATTCTGGAGGGGGTTGATGCGGGGGCGGGGGTCGCCGTGGGCTTGGAGGGTTTGGAGGATGGCGGGCCAAAGGGATCGGACGGAATCGCGGGCCCACTGGTCAAAGGTCAGGCCCGAGAGGGCCACGGGGGGCTGGTCGCGAGGGGGCTGGCTCATGGAGGGAAAAGCCGGGTCAATGGCCCATTCACGCCGCAGGTAGGCGTAGAGCCCGCGCATGAGCAGGGCACGCCGGGGGAGGACGCCGCAGCCTAAGGGCTCGACGATCAGGGCGAAGAGCATTCGGCGGAGGGGGAGGGTGGGGTGCGAGAGGGCGGGGTGCGGGTCGATGGCGACGGTGTCGATGATGGCCAGTTCGGCGCGGTCGGGAGAAATGGCGGTGACGATGAGGTTGGAGGGTTTGTGGTCGCGGTTGTAGCGCGGGCGGGCTTTGGGCGGTTGTGCGCGCAAAAGGTTGGCCACGAGGGCGCCGGCGGCGTCGGCGAGGGCGGGCTGCGCGCGCACGGCGTCGCCCACGGTGATGGCCGGGAGGCGGGCGATCTGGGCCAGATGATCGAGCAGGGTTTGGCCATCGAGGGCCTGCATGGCGAGGTAGGTGCCCGCAGGGAGGTGCGGGTGATCGCGGAGCGAAAGCATGGCCAGGGGTTGGGCGGTGGGCAGGCGGTGGTCGACCAGCCAGCGGGCGTTTCGGTATTGCCGCCAGAGGCGGGATTGACGGAAGAGGGCCTTGAGGTGGTCGAGGGGGGAGGCGGGCGTGTGGAGTTTGAGGATGATCGGCGAGGGGCTGGCGTTCAGGAGGGCGACGAGGGTGTTCTCGTCGCGTTTGAGGATGGTGGGCGGGCGGTGTGACGTGGTTGCTTGGAGGGCATCGAAGAGCGGGCGCAGGGTTTCGGCGCTGGTGGAGGGGGGTTGCGGGGGTTGGGCGAGGATGTGGACCCGAGCGGGCATGGAGTGGAGGGTACACGGACGGGGCGCGGGGTGTTCGCTAGACTTCGCATGCCGCGGAGGGGGGGCGGCGGCGGATTGGTTGTGTGTGGAGCGTGATGGGCGACGGACAGAATCACAGCGCGAGGAACGGGCCGCCGGGATCGGCGGTTGGGGGTGGCGCGGGCGGTGATCGTCCGAACGTGACGATTCTGGGGCTTGGGCAGATGGGGCTGGTGTGTGCGGCGATGCTGACCGACGCGGATCGGCAGAGCAAGTCGCTCTTGATGCGCCCGCGGGTGACGATGTGGGGGCACTCGGCGGAGGAGGCGGGGCGGGTGGCGCAGAGCCGGCGGAGCGAGCGGCTGTCGGAAGTGAAGCTCGACGACACGGTGCGGGTGGCGATGCGCGACGCGGACGCGGTGCGGGATGCGGAGATTATCGTCTCGGCGATCCCGGTGCAGTACTGCCGGAGCGTGTGGGAGCGATTAGGCCCGATGATCCCGCGGGGTGCGGGGGTGATTTCGGTAGCGAAGGGGATCGAGAACGGGACGCTGTTGAGGCCGACGCAGATCATCGCGGAGGTTTTACGGGATAACCCGGACGGCAGGCCTCGGGCGATGGCGGCGCTGAGCGGGCCGACGATCGCGGCGGAGCTGGCGCGGTGCCTGCCGGCGACGATGATCGCGGCGGGTGATGACGAGGCGTTCCGCCTGCGGGTGCAGCAGTTGTTTGCGACGCGGTGGATGCGGATCTACACCACGCACGACCTGATCGGGGTTGAACTGGCGGGGGCGATGAAGAACGTCATCGCCATCGCGGCGGGGATCCTCGACGGGTTGCAGGCGGGGTGCAACGCCAAGAGCGCGTTGCTTGCGCGCGGGCTGGCGGAGATCGCCCGCCTAGGCACGGCGATGGGCGCCAGCCAGGACACGTTCTTCGGCGTGGCGGGCGCGGGGGACCTGGCGACGAGTTGCTTCAGCCCCGAGGGGCGCAACCGCTCGCTGGGCGAAGCGCTCGGGCGCGGGCGGAAGCTCGATGAGTATCTCGCGACGGTCAACAGCGTGGTGGAGGGCGTAGCGACGACCAAGTCGGTGATGGACCTAGCGCGGAAGTACCGCGTGGATATGCCCATCACGCAGGCGGTCAACGCGGTGCTCTTCGGCGGGCTGGACCCGATCGAGGCGATCGGGCAGTTGATGACGCGCGAGCCCAAGGCCGAGCGGGTGGGGTGAAATTGATTCGGACACGAGGAGTCCCCGGATGAAACGCAGGGTGTGTCTTCGGTCACGCGGCGTGGTGGTGAGCGTGCTGTCGCTTCTGGCGGCGGCGGCGACGGGCGTGTTTGAGCAAGCTGCGGCGGCGTGGGACGCCACGGGGCACCGCGCCATCACTTGGCTGGCGATCGACGCGATGACGAGCAAGGACGCGCCGGCGTTCATCAAGCAGAAAGAGGACTTCCTGTCCATCGGTTGGCAGGCGGGCGAGCCCGACCGCTGGCGCGGGGTGCGCATCGGCGTGCTCGTGCACGAGAACGCGATGGACCACTTTCTGGATATCGAGGATCTCGACGAGTTCGGGCTGACGATCGACACCATCAGCCCGCTGCGGTACCGGTACGTGCGGGACATGGCGGTGGCGCGGGCGGTGCATAAGGACGGCGATCGCCCGGCGGCGACGGGGGATTTGGGGAAGCGTGAGGAGAGGCCGCCGTATAACGAAAGGCTGGACCCGACGGGGCAGAAGGAGTGGCCCGGGTTTCTGCCGCACGCGATGGCGGAGCATCACGCGAAGCTGGTGAGTGCGTTCAAGACGTACCGGCAGCTCACGGCGCTGAACGATCCGGCGCGGGCGCACCAACTGGCGATGACGAAGGCGAACATCATGGTGGAGATGGGGATTTTGTCGCACTTTGTGGGCGACGCGGCCCAGCCCCTGCACACCACCAAGCACTTCAACGGCTGGGTGGGGGCGAATCCGAACAACTACACCACGGCGAACACGTTCCACGCGTACATCGACGGGGGCGTGCTGGCGCTGCACGGGCTGAACTTTGATTCGGTGAAGGGGATGCGGGCGTGCAAGGCGCGGGAGATTGCGGATGTGAATAATCCCTGGCCGGAGATCATCGCGCACATCAAGCGGTCGCACGAGACGGTGGAGCGGTTGTATGAGCTGGAGCGGACGGGGGAGTTGAAGCAGGAGCGGGGCAAGCGGTTCATCGCGGAGCGGCTGAACGACGGGGCGGAGATGCTGGCGGGCTTGTACGACGCGGCGTGGAAGGCCAGCGAGCTTGGGCCCAAGGACGTGGAGGATTTGGTCAAGTACGACGCGTTCAACGTGAAGGACTTGCCCGGGGCTACGAAAGAGCAGACGCCTGGGCCGGACGCGAAGCCGGGATCGGACGCGAAGCCGAGATCTGATGTCAAGCCCGCGCCCGGTGAGCGCAAGCCATGAGCGGCGGCGCGACGGGCATCCGCCTCTCGGCGGCGATTGTGTGCAAGAACAACGAACGCTCGATCAGCGCGACGATCGAGTCGATCAGGGGCCTGTGCGACGAGATCGTCGCGGTGGACTCGGGCTCGACGGACCGGACGATCGAGATGCTCGAAGCCGCGGGGGCGAAGGTGATTCGCTCGGCGTGGCTTGGGCATGTGAAGACCAAGCAGATGGCGCTGGAAGCGTGCGCGGGCGCGTGGGTGCTGTGCATTGATTCGGACGAATCGGTGCGGCCTGATCTGGCGGCGGCGATCAGCCGGGCGATTGATCAGGCGGGAAGCGACCAGAACGTCGGCGGGTTCATGGTCAACCGCAAGGTCTATTACAAGGGCGTGGCGCTGAACTACGCGTGGCAGCCCGAGTGGCGCTGCCGGGTTGTGCGGCGCGGGGCGGCGAGTTGGGGCGGGATCGACCCGCACGACGTGCTGAGCGTTCAACCCGGGCGCGGCGGCACACGCAAGCTCGCCGGCACGCTGCGGCACGATTCGTTCGAGACGTTCCTTGAGCAGCTCGGCAAGCAGGTGCGGTACGCGCAGATCCAGGCGGAGGGGATGATTCGTGAAGGGTACCGGACGAACCCGCTGACACCGATTCGGCTGATGGTCTCGCCGCCGGCGGCGTTCTTCAAGCAGTTGGTGCTGAAGCGGGCGCTGCTGGACGGGCGCGCGGGTTGGATGGCGGCGGCGTGCGCGGGGGCGCAGGCGCTGATGAAGCAGGTGGCGTTGATGGAGATGTCAGAGGAACGCTTAGCGCGGGGCGATGCGCGAAAGTGATTCGTGGGCTTCGAGCCATTCGATGGCTTCGGAGGAGTCGGTGTCGGGTGAGGATTCGGACTGGGCGATTCGGGCGCAGATGAGCGTGAAGGCCAGCGTGGCCGCCCATTGAGGTGGGGTGAAGAGGGACATCTGTGTGCGGGCGTGCTTGTCGGATCGGTTGAGGATCCAAACGAGGTCGTAGGTGCCCGGGCGTTGCCTTCGCAGGTGTCGGATCATCGCGACGGGGAGGTAGTAGCGGAAGCCGATGGGATCGAGGAAGGCCCAGCCCGAGCGTGGGCCATCGGTGGGCGGCCAGCGTTGCGGGTCGAGCAGGTCGGTCCAGGACTTCTCGTTATCGCGGGCGCGGGCGGCGGCAAGTTGGTATTCGTCGCCGTGGTCGTCGATGATGTCGGCTTCGCGCCAGGAGATGCCGTTGGTACGATCGACGTCTTTGAAGGCCGCGTGGATCTGGTTGATGGCCTGGTGGATCTGCGCTCGAAGGTCGGGGGCGGGTTGATCGGTTGGGTTGGTCATGACGACGGGCCGGGCTTACTCCGGCGGGTTGTCGCGTTCGTCGGTTTCTTCGGTGGGGTCGGTGTCGTCGTCGCGTTGGGCGGCGTCGAGGACGTGTTCTTCGACGAGGATGGGGACGTTTTTGCCGATGCCCAGGGCGATGGCGTCGCTGGGGCGGCTGTCGACCTGGACGAGCTTGCCGTCGGCGGTACGGATGTTGAGCTGGGCGAAGAAGGTGTGCTCGGCGAGGTCGTTGATGCAGATGGATTCGAGGGTGCCGTTGAGGGCGGTGATGACGTTGGCGAGCAGGTCGTGGGTCTGGGGGCGTTTGATGACGATGCCCTTGAGGCCGCGTTCGATGGCCTGGGCTTCGCTTAGGCCGATGACGATGGGGAAGGAGCGGCCGCCCTCGACCTGGGAGTAGGTGGGCTTGGCGACGGCGGCGGGGTCTTTGCCTCCCGCGGTGTCGGTGAGGTCGGCGATTTCGGGTGAGGTGGGGGCGACTTCGCGGAGCTCGATGAGGCGGTAATCGGAGAGCTCACGGATCAGGATTCGTGAGAGCTCCATTCGCACGGGCATGAGTTCTTCCCCTTTTTGCGGTCGGCTGGGCGAGGTGAGGCGATTGCGGCCGACGGTTGATCGTCTGCGGGCTGGGGGGTTGTGTCAATCGGGGGTTCGGGCGCGCTTGAGGGGCGTGCTTGCGGGGAGGGGGCTGGTGGAGAAGAGGGCTTTGTTGCTCAGGGGCGTGCCGAGGCGGGCGATGAGGCGGCGGGGTGCGCCGATGTCGGCGATCATGATCTCGCCGAGGTATTCGCGGGCGGCGCTGGCGGTGTAGCCGAGCTTCATGCCGACGAAGCTGACGGTGGTGTGGGCGCGGACGGCGGGGGCGCTGGCGGGGCCGAGCGGCTTGCCCGTATCGGCGTCGAGGCCCGAGGGGACGTCGGCGGCGATGACGGTTGCGCCCAGCGTGCGGGCGTGGTTGATGCGGGCGATGAGCGTGGCGAGGAGGCTGTTGCTTTCGATGGGGCGGTTGAGCCCGGTGCCCAGGAGGCAGTCGACGATGATCGGCGGGGAGGTTGGTGTGCCGAGCTCGCGGAAGAGTTGATCGAAGGTGCTTTGGGGTTCTTCTTCGTTCGCGACGGCCAGTCGCAGGCCCATGGCGCGGACGACGTTGAGCTGCGTGCGTGTGTCGGGGGCGAAACGAGAAGGCGGAGTCGGAGGAGCGGAGAGGAGGATGGCGGTGGGGATGGAGGCGTTGTCGAGGAGGCGAGCGAGGGCGAGGCCGTCGCCGCCGTTGTTCCCCGGGCCGCTGAGGATGAGCACGCCGGGGGGCGGAGTGTGCTGTTGTGTATCGTCGCCGCGAGAGGCAAGGACGCATGAGAAAAGTTGGGCGGCGGCGTTCTCCATCAGCACGCAGGTGGGGAGGGAGAACTCTTCCACCGCGAGGCGATCAAGGCGGCGGAGGGCGTCGCGCGAGAAGGCGTAGACCGCCGAGCGGTCGTGCGGTTTGAGGGGTTGGGCGCTGGGGGGGCTGGAGGGGCTGGAGGCGCGATGCGTGGTGGAGTCGGTGGGCAGCGTGTCGGCGGATCGGCGGCGTTTGGGCGCTTTGCGGGGCATGGGGTGAGCGTACCATCGCCGCGGATTGGACCGGCGGGTGGGTTGTGATGCTGCAATGGGCACGACGATGATCGTCATCCTGAGCGGGCTGGGGCTGTTGAGCCTGCTGGGGGCGGCGTTCTGGTCGGCGGTGCTCTTTGAGGTGCTGTGGATGGTGCGGAACCTACCCACCGCGCGCTCTGGGCTCGATCTGCCCGAGGCGAAGCTCGACAACATCAGCATCGACGCCAGCAGCTTCCCCTCCGTCTGCCTGATCATCCCGGCGTATAACGAAGAAGCCTCCATCGCCACCGTCGCCCGCTCGCTTGTGAAGCAGGACTATCCGAACCTGCGGGTGGTCTTCGCCCTCGACCGCTGCACCGACGGCACGAAGCGGGTCCTGGAAGAGGTCCTGCAAGGCGACGCGCGGTTTGAGATCTTTGAAATCACGCACTGCCCCAGCGACTGGGCGGGGAAGGTCAATGCGGTGTGGTCGGCGGTGAAGGGTGCGAAGTTTGCCCAAGGGACCGACCTGATCGCCTTCGCCGACGCGGATACGGAGTTCGACCCCGGGTGTATCCGGGCGTGCGCGGCGTTGGTGCGGTCAAGAAACCTTGGGCTGCTCAGCCTCATGAGCTCGCTGACGTGCGAGAAGTGGTTCGAGAAGCTTGTGCAGCCGGTGGCGGGGTACGAGCTCATGCGGCAGTTCCCGCCGCGGCGTGTGAACCGCGCGGGGGACAAGAGTTCGCGGCGGGCGGTGGCGAACGGGCAGTTCATGATGTTCACGTCGAAGGCCTACTGGTCCTTCGGCGGGCACGGGACGGAGCACATCCGCGACGAACTGCTCGAGGACATCGCCCTCGCCAAGCGTGTTCGCTGGGAAGGGTTCGACGCGGCGTTCATCCCGGCGACGGGGATGCTCTGGTGCCGGATGTACGAGTCGTACGCGCAGTTTGAACTGGGCTGGCGGAGGATCTTCGCAGAGCTGGCCCATCGCCGGCCGCGACGGCTGCGGAGTTACGCGATCCAGTTGTTCTTGACCGACATCGCCCTGCCCACGGCGGCGCTGGCGTCGGTGGTTGTCGGGCTCGTGGCGCTGTCGCAGCACGGCGGAACACACCCGCTCGCCCTCGCGGCGGCGATCATCGGCGGCGCGAGTTTGGTGCTCATGCAGACCGTGATGGCGATCGGGTGCCATTGGGGCAAGACGCCGCAGTACGTGGGGCTGCTGCATTACCCGGGGGCCTTCGCGGTGGTGGGGATCCTGCTCAAGGCCGCCCGCGATCTGGAGACGGGTGCGCCGGTGCGTTGGGGAGGCCGAACGTACGTTCGCACGGCCCGGTACGAAGGGGACGAGAAGGGGTTGCGGCGGTTCTTGGGGAGACGCCCCCCCGCGGGGGCGGGGCACATGGCTCATGGCCGGTGAGACATGGCACATGGCACAGGGCCACAGGGCACATAAAGGCACGTCTGCGGCGTTTGTGGTGCGTCCGAGAAGGTGCGGATCCGCGTTTTTGCGGTTCTGTGCGGCTTCGGAGGAGTTTTTGTGCCCGTCGAAGGAGTTTAGAAGGCCGTCTAAGGAGCTTCGAAGGCCGACTGAGGAGTTTTTACGGCCGTCGAAGGAGTTTAGACGGCCGACGAAGGAGTTTTTACGGCCGTCTAAGGAGCTTTGAAGGCCGTCGAAGGAGCTTTGAAGGCCGTCGAAAGAGTTTTTCCGGCCGTCTGAGGAGTTCAGGCGAGCACAAACACCACCCAATCGGCCACGTCCGAGAATCTCGCCGTCACGCGCGCACCGAGACCTCCGGCTGTGCCATGTGGCCCTGTGCTATGTGCCATGTCGCCTTCAGCTCACGCCCGCCGCCGGCGCGACGCCAAAACGCCCGCCAGCCCCAGCACGCCCAGCGCACCCGGCGTGGGGATCGAGTACGTCCCGCTCAGCAGCACCGCCCGGCCCGCGCCGGTGTTGTCGATGACCTGCGCGAAGATGCGCGAGCCGTCATCGCTGATGTGCTGCACGTTGGTGAGCGTCCAGCCCGCAGGGAGGATCCCCGCGGCGGAGAAGACGTTGTGCATGTCGTAGAGGCGGTTGTCGGCGATGGAGTAGATGTAGCCGTGGGCGACGCCCGGGGCGACGAAGCCGCCGCCGCCGATGAGCGTGCCGGTGACGTTCGTGGTGATGGCGTTCATCGTCACCGCGCCGGGGAGCAGGGGAATCGCGTTCGGCGTGCCCGCGGCGTCCCACCAGTACGGAAGCGTGAGCGGGCCGGTGGTGGCGCCGCCGACGATGACGCCCGCGTCGCCCGAGAGGTTCGATGCGCCGGTGCTGATGCTCAGCGAGGTCGATGAGCCGGGCATCGTCAGCGGGGTGAGCGCGCCGGTGGAATAGTTCCAGCGGTAGGCGTTGGTGGGGTTGCCGGGGATGCTGCCGAGGATGCCCATGACGGGGACGTTGGCGGCCATGCCGCGGTAGGCGCCGGCGCTGGCGTTGATGTTCACGGCCTGAAAGGCGGACTGGGCGGTGATGCGTCCGAAGGGGCCCACGACGCTGACGCCGGGGCTGAGCAGGGCGGAGACCGAGGCGTCGTTGTTCGAGCCGTAGGCGGGGCCGAAGGCGACGGGCCCGCCGGGCCAGGTGATGTTCTCGCTGGCGATGTTGTTCGCGGCGCGGTCGGCGTACTGCCAGCGCTGCGGGTTGCTGCCGGACTGACCGCCGAGGACGGTCTGCCCGTCGTTGGAGAGGGCGTTGGCGAAGCCGGTGCCGCTGAGGGTCAGCGTGCCGGCGGGGGTGAGGTAGCGCTGGCTGCCGTTGTTCAGCGTGGCGAGGACGAAGGTGCCGTCGCCCGAGATGTCGAGCGTGGCGGTGTAGAAGGTGCCCGCGGGGGCGGAACCCAGGGGCCCGAAGGCCAGCGGGGTGTAGGTGGACTGGGCGAGTGCGACGGACGAAAGAGCGGCGGCGATGGCCGCGGGAAGAACGGACGACAAGCGCATGGGATCCTCCACGGTGAAAAGGCCGACGGGCTTCGCGGAGAGGGCAAAGCACGCACCGGCGTGAACACGACGGGGAGAACGTACAACGGCCCGGCGAATGAGCAAGGTCAACGGCCGAGAAAATCTCGCTGTGAGCACAGAAAAGTGGCGAACGGGGTCGGGCTTCCCCTCATCGGAGGTTCGCAAGTTTGCCCAGCTTCACGCGAAAACGATCGCGCCGGCTCCGTCTTCCTCGTCTTCGCTCGGCGTCCTCTGCGTCCTCTTTGTGAAAAGTCTTCTCCCCCACCCCCCCAC
>JACVCS010000137.1 GCA_016741915.1 Phycisphaerales bacterium
CCCCCACCCCACTCCCGACCGAACACATCGTCCGCCTTGTTTCACGTTCACGTTCACGTTCACGTTCAAAAAAACCCATGCTCACCATCACCGACTCCATCGCCCGTTTGACCATCAGCCGCCCCGAGGCCCGCAACGCCCTCTCGCTCGATCTGCTCAACGCCCTCCACGCGGATGTTGATCGCCTCCACGCCCTGCCCGAATCGCAGCGCCCAACCGTCGTCGTCCTGACTGGGGAGGGCAAGGCCTTCTGCGCCGGCATGGACCTGAAACAAGTCCTCGGCAACCCCGAGGGCTCGCGCAACCTCCTCCGATCGCTCGCCTCGCTGACCTTCAAACTCCGCACCCTCCCCTCCGTTGTCCTCGGCGTCGTCAACGGCCCGGCCATCGGCGGCGGCTGCGGGCTCGTCACCGTCTGCGATCTCGCCATCACCTTCAGCGACAACAAAATGGGCTTCCCCGAGGTCGATCTGGGCGTCTGCCCCGCCGTCGTCGCGCCCTGGCTCGTCCGCAAGGTCGGCCCCGGCCCCGCACGGCGCATCCTGCTCATGGGCGGGCTCATCTCCGGGCTCGAGGCCCACCAAGCCGGGATCGTCACCCACCTCTGCCCCACCCAAGCCGAGCTTGCCGCGCAAAGCGAAGCCATGATCACCCGCCTCGCCACCGGCTCGCTCAACGCCCTGAAGGCCACCAAGCACCTGCTGAATCAGCTCGACGGCTCGCTCGACGAAGCGGTCCTCCTCCGCGCCGCGGACCTCTCCGCCGACGTGCTGAACACGCCGCAGACGCAGGAGATGCTCAAGAAGAAGCTGGGAAGTTGAGTTCGCCTCGGGCGCTTCACTCGCCGAGGATCTTGCTCCACGCGGTCAAGAGCCCGAAGACCATCAGGATCTGCGTCACCAGGCCCCAGCGCAGAAAGCCGCTCGACGATCGGCACAGAACGTAGAAGAGCGTCATAGGGGCGGTGAAACCGATGACGCAGGTCAAGAGGTTGATCACACCCCAGAAGGTGTCGTCTTCGGAGAACGGTTTGACGATGCTGACGAGCGACCACGTCAAGCCGTAGATCATCCCGAGGGCGATCATGGTGTAGCAGGCTTCTTTGTTGCCCTGCATGAGAAAGATCAGCACGATCGCCAGAACACCCGCGGCGAGGCTGATCCACTTCCCGACATTCGCGTCGCCCGCCAGGCGTTGCGGCCCTTTGCCCTTGTTGCGCAGGCGCGAGGGGATCTTCTCGCTGGGCTGCTTGATGATCTTGGTTTTCGCGGCCACCGCACCGGTCTGGTTATCAAAGCCGCACCCGGTGCAGATCCTTGACCCGGCGGGGGCGAGAGCGTTGCAGTGCGGGCACCGCTGCATCTCGGCGTAGTGCACGTTCTCGCTGGCCTGCTTCTCGGCGCTGACGAGCGAGGAGAGGTCCATCGCGTCGTCGTCGATCTGCGCGACCGAGGGGCCGGGCGTGCCGCGGCCCGGGCCGGCGTTTGCGGGGGCTTTGGCGTTGGCGACGACCTTCACCGCCGGTGCGCTCGCCGCCTGGGTTGATGGACCCGCGGCGGCGAGGCGATCGAAGCACGCTTTGCAGGCGTAGCGCCCGTCGGCGTCCTTGACGCGCGGTCGACCCTCGCAGTTCACGCCGCAATGAACGCACACCTTCCCCGCTGTTTTTCCCGAACTCTCGGCCATGATGCACCCCACTGTTCGGATCAGAACGATCCTTGACGAATGATACCAGTCTACATCATGAAGGTCGGGCGATGGAAGGGGCGTTCATGAGTTTCTGTGAAATGGACAGAACTTTGCGCGCAAAGTTGGCCATGCCCGGCGCAACATTGAATGCCGTATCGGGTTTACCCGCACTCGGGATTCCCTCAACGCACGTCATACATGCGTTTGAACGGACAGCATTGAACGATTCATCTCATCGGACCAAGCCGGCGGCGAAGGAGCCGTCGTGGTAGAGGCTCGGGCCCTGCCCCGGCTGGCCCTTGGGCTCGGTCTGCTGCGTGAACGCGAGATTCAGGTTCCACTTCGCGCGGGCCCAGCCGACCTGGTCGTCGTTCTCCTGCGGTTCGAGCGAGCAGGTTGAGTAGAGCAGGACCGAGCCGGGCGTTGGACGCAGCAGCGCCATTCCTTGGTCGATAATGTCGCGCTGGAGCGTGATGAGTTCCTGCATCGACTTGCTGGAATAGCGGTACTTCGCCTCCGGTCGGCGGGCGAGGACACCCGTGTTGGAACAGGGGACGTCGAGAAGGACGACGCCGGCCTTCGCGGCGCAGTAGCGCTTCAACTTGTCGATGGGCATGACCTTCACGCGGTCGTCGCCCGCGAAGGTCTCCGCCAGGGTGATCAGGCGGCGCTCGTCGGTGTCGGTGGCGACGATCTCGACCCCCGGCAGCGTTGCGCGGAGTTGCCGCGTCTTTGTCCCCTGACCGGCGCAGAGGTCCACGACCATCCCCAGGTCTTTGGGGTTGATGCCCTGCTTCTTCAGATGCTCGTCGAGCAATCGCACCGCGTGCGAGCTTGCGGCGTCCTGCACCCACAGGCCCTTGTCGGCGGCCATCATCGAGGCGATGGCGGCGGCGGGCCCGACGAAGACGTGGTGCCCCGGGACGCTGTGCGGCTGGATCATGTCGAAACGCTGCAAACTCTGCGGCGAGGCGTGGCGGGTGTTCATCACCACCGGCGGGATGGCCAATGAGTGCAGCGCCCGCGCGCGGATGGCCTCATCGCTCAGGTGCGACCACGCAAAGAACAAATCGGCGGCATGGCTGGTGGCGATGCGCAGACGCTCGCGCGGGTCCTCGGGGAGCAGCGGCTGCGCCAGGTGCAGGGCGCTGCCGTCGGAGAGGGGGATCTGGTCTTGGGCGTGCGTGAGTTCGACGCGAGCGCCTTCGGGGCCGGTCTCGGGGAGGAGCTCGGCGATGCGGCGCATCACGGCGTTGACGAAACGCCCCGCGCCGCCCGTGCTGTTGATCTTCGTCCACTGCACGATGTGATCAAGCACCGCGTACGCGGGCACACGGTCAAGGAACAAAACCTGAGCAGCGGCGACAAGCAACGTGGCGCGGACGAGCTTGTCCATCTGCTCCCAAGGTTTATCGCTCTTGGCACGCAGCAGGTGCTCAAGGGTCAGCCAGCGGGCAACGACGGCGTCGTAGATCGCGTGGGCGAGGGCGGCGTCGCGCGAATCGAGCCCCGGCGGCAGCCGAAGATCCGCAAGACCCAGGTTCGGGAACTTGCCAACCTGATGAATGACGTAGCGGCAGACGGCGTCACGGGCCGGGTGCACCGCGAGATGGTCGGCGGCGGGGCCTGTGGGACGGGGCGGGAGCTTCTTGCCCGGCGGGCCCGAGCGGCGACCACCGCCTGAGCGTGAGCCGGGGCGAGAGCCTGGGCCTGAACGGGCGGAACCCTCGGGGGGGCGTGGGCCCTTGCCTCGGCGGGGCTTGGCGGACTTGGGGCCTTTGTAGGGCCGACCCGCCGGGCCGCGACGGTCGGGGGGGTTGGAGTTGGAAGATGAGGAGCCTTCGCCTGAACTGGTCATTGCGGAGGGTATGGGGCAAAGCGGCGGAAAGTGGGCATCTACGATGGATTCATGGCCTCGGGCTTTGCGGCACAGCGTGCGAAGGTTTTGCTGGACAGGCCGGGGAACCTGCTGGCGGGGATGCGCGTCCGCAAGAAGCTCATCGTCCTGCACACGGTCTTCTCGCTGGTCCTCGCGGGCGTTTTGCTTGGGCTGCTGCGGCCGGCGATCAACCGCGTGGTGGAAGAGGCGGAGTTGCACGAGACGCGGCTGGCGATCGGGCTGGTGCGGGCGCGGTTGCAGTCGGAGGGGCCTGGGCCTCGGAGTGTGGATGATGTCGCGCGGCTGATGGGCGAGTTGCAGCTTGCGATGCCCTCGGGCGTTTCGCTGAAGGTCGGACAAGGAGAGCGGCTGGGGCTGAACGCGATCTTGCTGGATGAGGCTCGGCGGCAGCCGGGGGAGTTTGTGAACTTCAAGCTCGACGCGGGTGAGAACGCGGCGTTGCTCATCGACGAGAGCGACGGGACCGCCTTCGTCGCTTCCGCCCGGCTGGAGGAAGCGCGGGCGGCGGTGACAAGACTCTACTTGGTCGCCACCGCGGCGCTGCTGGTGGTCTACGCCCTCATCGCCGCGGCGCTCGAAGCCTTCATCCTGCCGCGCCATGTCTACGGACCGATCCGCAGGATCCTGCACGCCGACGAGGCGGCCCAGCGCGGCGATCGCAACGAAGAGCTCGTCCCGGCGGAGCACATCCCCGCCGACGAACTCGGTGAGATCATCCGCTCGCGCAACTCCGTCATCCTCGCGCTGCGCAAGCACGAGGCGGACCTCGCGGAAGCGATGCGGAGGCTTGAGCAGGCGGCGAGCGATCTGCAGCGGAAGAACGTGCTGCTCGAAACCGCCCAGAAAAACCTCGCCGATGCGGATCGGCTGGCGAGTCTGGGCGTCCTGAGCGCGGGCCTGGCGCACGAGATGAACACGCCGCTGGCGGTGGCGAAGGGGCTGGCGGAGAAGATCCAGCGCGGCGAGGGCGGCGGGGAAGGGCGCGGAGGCGGACTCACGAAGTCTGAGAGCGAGTTGCTCGTGCGGGTGGTTGCTCGCTTGGAGCGGCTGAGCGAGAGTCTCTTGGACTTTGCCCGCGTGCGGCCGCCGCGGAGTCAGATCGCCTCGGTGCGGGTGATCGTGGAGGAGGCGTGGACGCTGGTTCGGCTCGACCGCGAGGCGAAGCGGGCGCGGTTTGAGTGCGAGGTGGCGACGGATCTTTCAGTTCTGTGCGACCCGGACCGCTTGACGCAGGTCTTCGTGAACCTGCTGCGGAACGCCCTCGACGCGGCGGGGGGTGCGGCGGGGAATGAGCACCGCGAGGCGGTGGTGCGGGTGACGGCCGAGCGGGTGATGGGTGGTGGAAGCGTGAGGGGGGG
>JACVCS010000138.1 GCA_016741915.1 Phycisphaerales bacterium
GCCTCGTCTCCTGCCCTCGCAAAATGTGTAAAAGAGACACCCCCCCCCCCCCCCCGCGCGCACTCGGCCAACCGAACCGCCAGCCCCACGCAAAGCCATGCCCAGGCCGACGAAGGCCGACCCGCTCCCCGACGTCGCGCAAAAAGACCTCGACGCCGCCGTGGTGAAGGGCGTTGAGCTGCTGCTGTCGATGCAAGAGCGTTTCGAGCCCGGCAAGCCGGCGTGCGAGTGGCCGTACGAGGGCGTCTATCGCGTCAACGGCCAAATCCCCATCGGCTATCGCGTCGGCGGCACGGGGATCACCGCCACCGCGCTCGTGCTTGCACCCGGGTATGACCAAGACGAGAAGCGTCAGGCCGCCGTGGCGCGGGCCTGCGCGTTCGTGTGCGCTCAGCGCTCGCACCCCTTGATGAGCATCGAGGACTACGACGCCGGGTATGACGTCCGCGGCTGGGGGTACACCTTCGCTCTGGATTTCCTGCTGACCTTGCAACGATCCAACGCCGTGCCCAAGGACCAAGCCGCCGAGGTCGACGCGGCGATGACGCACTATCTTCGCGCGATTGAAGAGACGCAAATCCCCGTCTCCGGCGGCTGGAACTACGCCCGCCCCGACGGCAGGCAGACCAAGGCCGCCCCGTCGAGCTTCATGACCGCCAGCACGCTCATCACGCTCGTGCAGGCGCGTGCGCAGGGCTACAAAGTCAACCAAGAGACCATCGACAAGGCGTGCGCCTTCCTGATCGCCTCGCGTGCGCAGACTACGGACGACGGCGTGGGCTCATCGATCCTCTACAGCGGCGTTGCCAACCCGCGCCGCAGCTCACAAAGAGAACTCCCCGGCGCGATGGGCCGGATGTGCGTCGTCGAGTCCGCGCTGACCATCGCCCGCGCCACGATCACCACCGCCACCGGCGAGAAAAAACCCGCCTCAAGCGAAAAGCACCTCAAGGCCGCGGTCGAAGCCTTCATCACGCACTGGGACGAGCTCGACAAACGCCGGATGCAGACCGGCACGCACATCGGCCCGTACGGCGTCGCCCCGTATTACTTCATGTACGCCCACCGCTACGCCGCGATGGCGACGGAACTCATCACCGACGAAAACGACAAAGCCCGCCTGCGAAAAAGCACGAACGCCCTGCTCTTCAGCGTCCGAAGCGAAGACGGCTCCTGGAACGACCGCGTCTTCCCCCGCACGGCCAACTTCGGCACAAGCTTCGCGATGATGGCGATCATGTCCCCCCGACTTGTTTCTCCTCCTCAGCTGGACCCCGCTCCGGGCACTCGGTAAGTCTGCGGGGAAGACCGAAGAATCACCGCAGAGATCGCAGAGGACGCAGAGGAAGACAGAGGGGGGAAGGGCCGAGGGTTGAGGGCCGAGGGCCGAGGAATAAACAACAATGACCGGCAGCACGAATCCAAAAGCATTTCGGACACATTCTTGTTCTCTTTCGCATCTTGCAGCAAATACGACATCCACAGAACTGGGCACAATAGCTACGATCTAGATATAGATTTGACTTCGCAACGAAGACGGTTACCACGCCGATACCGTTTTACTTCAATGTCGATAACCAATTCATCACTTATCTTTAAGGTATGGCTGCCCAACGGCGGAGCTTGTCGCATTTTTGCCCACCTCAATACTTTAAGCTGCAATTCATCAATCGTACAGTTGAGCTTGCCTTGCTCAAATACTGATCGTGGTATTACAAACGACGCTTGTTTGTCGATGAAATCGGCCATAAATCCGTGAGTGCTCGAGTTGATTCTCGCCAATACTTCGTTGATATTGATGCTGTCCCAGATACCCGATGTCGGGCCTCGTGATTTTTCGAGCTCAACCTGATCCTCATCTGTTCGAATGGATTTTTTTGCAATCGATCGCGTGTTCTCAAGAATTTCCTCAAGTAGTAAACGCTCTTCGGATTTCGGTGTTACGGGAGTTTGCTCTGCCATAGTCAACAGGACATTATTAATCTGCTTTTCAAGGTCTGGCCAGTATTTTCCGATTGCACGATGCTGGCGGGCTTTGTCTACTTCTGTCCCAAGCCTCTCGCTTACCGTGATCGTCAACTGCTCTACCGAATCCTTGTTGAAGTCCGTGCGTTGAAACTTCGCCAACGGATACTTTATTGGCGTTGGTGCACCACATAAGAATGTGCAGATAGCTACTTCACCTAGACCTTTGTAGAGCGCACCGGCCTCAAAGTGAACCCAATGCGACTTCACGCTTTCCGGAGTCAGGATCACGATGCAGACTTTGCACGTTGCGAGGGTCTGATCGATTGCCGAGGACCAGTCCGCACCCTTATCGATGTCCTTCTCGGACATCCACGGCTTGGCGTCCTTGCACACGTCCGGCAACCAATCTCGCAAAATCAGGGCGATCTTCCGTGCGTGCTCCCCGGCCCAACTGATAAAGACATTGTGCGGCTGGCTCATACCCCAGTGTACCCCTGACAAGCCACAATCGTAGAGATGAATCGACTCCAATCCGATCGGCGTGACTGAGGGGCCCGGGCAACGTATCTTCGGCTGGTTGCGCCATCCTCTGAACTTCGCCCGTCCGGTTCGGTGTGGATTGGGGGTCTTGGCGGCGGGGGTGCGGCGTGTTTGGGTGATCGTTGGTGCTGCGGACCCCGCCGACGGCCCTCACGTGTCGGCCACACAAACTCTTTCAACGGCCTTCGAAGCTCCTTCGACGGGCACAAAAACAATTTTGTCGGCCTTCGAAACTCCTTCGACGGCCACAAAAATGATTTTGTCGGCCACAAAAACTCCTTCGACGGCCTTCGAAGCTCCTTTGTCGGCCACAAAATTGATTTTGTAGGCCACAAAAACTCCTTTGTAGGCCGCAAAAACTCTTCCGAAGCCCGCAGAAAGTGCGCTGAAGCCGGATTTTTGCGTGCTTTCGAGGTTTCACGCTGAAGTGACGCCCGGATGCTTCCGAGAACCTCAGTATCCGGCGGTGGCGTCCGTGTGGATGATCGCTCGCCGGGGAACTTTTCCTCACGTTAGGAGTTCACCGATGAGCGTTCTTCCCGTCAATGCACTTGAGCAAATCCAGTTCTGCGAAAGCCACCTCGCCCCGTGGGGGAACGAGCCGACGGCGATCGGCTTGACCGCCACGCAGGTCACGGCCCTGACGAACGTCACCATGCAGGCGCGGCAGGCGTATAACGATGCGCAGACCGCGCGGCTCGCCAGCAAGGCCGCCACCACCACGCTGAACTCGCGGGTGGCGGCGATGCGCGCCCAAGCCTCCGACCTCATCCGGCAGATCAAGGCCTACGCCCAGTTGCAGAATAATCCCGCCGCGGTGTATGCCGATGCTCAGATTCCCGAGCCCGCGGCGCCCGCGCCGCTGCCGGCGCCGGGCAAGCCGCAGCTCTTCACCGTCACGCTCAACCCCGACGGCAGCGTGAACCTCAGTTGGGAAGCGGAGAACTCCGCCGCAAGCTCCGGCGCGTTCTTCTCGGTGTCGCGCAAACTCCCCGGCCAGTCGGCGTACGTGCCCATCGGCGGCACCAGCGGCTCGACGGTCGAATCCCGCCGCGCGTCGTTCACCGACTACACCGTCCCCGCCTCCGCCGCCGGCACCGGGGCTTCGTACATCGTCCAGGGCTACCGCGGAACCCGCGCAGGGACGCCCTCCGACGCGGTGATCGTGCAGTTCGGCGTCGACGGCGCGGGCGGATTCACGAGCGCGACGATCGCGAACGCTCCGGACGCGCCGCGGCTGGCGGCGTAAGCGCGGCTTCGCAAAGCAACAAAGCAGCGAAACAGCAAAGCAGCAAAGCAAGGCAGAGAGCCAATGAGCCCCGGCAACCATACCGCCGGGGCTTTTTTCTGCGCGTGCTCGGCCGCGCAAAGAAACCGCACAACGCCCGCGTATGCACTCAAGCACAAAACACACCCAAAGCCGACTCTTCTTTGCTGCTTTGCTGCTTTGCCCTTTGCTGCTTTGGCCTTTTACTCCGTCCCCTGCTTCATATAAAAATGCACCGCCATGTTGCCGTAGACGTGCGTCTCCGGGCCGCGGCAGTTGGGGATTGTCAGCTCCGCCAGTTCCTTCCGCGCGTGCTGGGCGGCCAGCGCGTCGTCGAAGCCGGGAGGCAACGGCACAGCGTTTCCGCCCTGGCCTTCGCCGTCGATCGCTTCGCGCCGCTTGCGACGCTCCGCCGCGCCCGCACCAGCCGCACCACCACCCCCACCGGCCGCGTTCCGCTCCGCGAATTCCGACTCGCTCACCCATCGGCCCTGCTCATCTTGAATCAGCGCCTCCGCGCCGTGCTCAAGGTCGTCCGCCGCGGCGGCGAGCTGCTCCTCGCTGCTCGAAACGTGCTCGCGCATCGCGCGGTCGATCTCATCACGCGCCACGCCCTCGTCGTCGAGGTCCGCATCGGTGAGCTTCATGCGGTGCAGGCTCTCACGCCGCGAGATCGCCGCCGCATCACCCCCCGGATTGGCCGATCCAGCCCCCTCCACCCGCGGCGAGCGCCGCTTGCCGCCCGCTTGGCCGTTCGCTTCGTCATCCCATCGGAACCGATCACGCTTGCTCTTCGACTTGTACTTCCCCTTCTTCCCCCCCACCCCCCCCACAC
>JACVCS010000139.1 GCA_016741915.1 Phycisphaerales bacterium
CACCGCCCCCCCCCACTCCACCCCAACCCCCCACCACAATCACCCCCGCCCCGGTCCAGACCGGGTCGCTTTCGGTCACGGTCAAGCTCGACCCAAACCTGCCCAACCCGCCAACCACCGGCCGGCTGGTGGTGGCCCTTTTGAGCGACCAGGCCAAGGTGCCGCCGGGCACAACGCCGCACGACGCGCCGTTCTGGGAGGTTCGCCAGCCGATCTTCGGGTTGGATGTTCCTTCCTTGAAGGACGGGATCGTTGTGGAGGCGGGGCGGGCTGGGCTGGACGGGGCCGAGGGGGATTTGGGAGCGCTTCCGGCGGGCGGGTACTTTGTTGGGGCTCGGCTGATTGTCCATCGGCGGAGCAGCCAGTGGCTGCACGATGCCGGGAATATCACTTCGGATGTTGGTTATATTGAGATCAAGGCGGGTGAGGCTGCCACACTCACGTTAACATTGAGTAATGTTATTGAGGAGCGGGCGTTCCCGGCACCGAAGAAGCCCGGTGCGCCGGAGCTGTTTGAGGTTCGCTCGAAGCTGCTCAGCGACTTTCATGGGCGCGAGGTGGTGTTGCGGGCGGGGGTGATTGGGCCGACGGAGTTTCAGGCGGATCGGCAGTATGCGGCGGTGTATTGCGTGCCGGGGTTTGGGGGCGATCACTTTGAGGCATTGCGGCACCGGATGATGGCCGGCGGGGGCGAGGCGGCGAAGGAGCTCTCGAAGAACGTGTACTGGATCTATCTCGATCCGGAGAGTCCGAACGGGCACACGTTGTTTGCGGACTCGGAGAATAACGGGCCGTGGGGGAGGGCGTTGACGGAGGAGTTGATCCCGGCGCTGGAGAAGAAGTATGCGCTGAAGCCCGCGGCGGAGGCGAGGCTGCTGCGCGGGCATTCCAGCGGCGGGTGGAGCACGCTGTGGCTGGCGCTGACGTACCCGCAGACGTTCGGGGCGAGCTGGCCCACGAGCCCGGACCCGGTGGACTTCCGTGCTTTTCAGTTATGTAATATTTATGCCGATGCGAACATGTTTGTCGACGCGGCGGGGAAGGAACGTCCTTCGTACCGGCGGCGCGGCAAGGAGCTCATGACCGTTCGGCAGGAGAACAACGGCGAGCGCGTGATGGGCCCGAACCAGACCAGCGGCGAGCAGTGGGCGAGTTGGCAGGCGGTGGCGGGCTCGCGCGAAAAGGCGGGGAACCCGCGGGCACTGTTCGACCAGTACACCGGGGCGATCGACCGCGCGGAGGCGGAGCGGTGGAAGAAGTTTGATATCGGTGAGCGGGTGAGGAATGAGCCGGAGAAGATGATCGGGCTGCTGGACTCGCGCGTGCGGCTGATCTGCGGGGATGAAGATAACTTTTATCTGGAGAAGGCCGTGATGCTGCTGCGGGATGATGTGCAGCGGCTGGCGAAGGAGCGGGGGATTGCGCTGAAGGGGCCGGGGTACATCAAGCTGGTGGAGAAGGCGGACCACGGGAGCGTCTTTGCGAGCGAGGCGGTGAAGGGGATCCCGGGGGATATGGTGGAGTATTTGAGGGGGGTTGGGTTGGTGAAGTAGATGATGGATGTTGATTGCTGCAGCGAGTGCTTCTGCCTCTTTCTCTGACTCTCCGTTTGACGAGGACATACACCCATGAAACGCTCGGTTCGTCAGTTCCTCCTTGTGTTACTCGCACCTACCTTGCTTCATGGATGCGCATCACGCGATGTTCACGAGAATCCATCCAACGAAGGAGCAGCCGTCATCACTTGGGTTGATTCACGAAACGGTCTGGGGGACAAAGCCAGAATGTATATTGATACCGAGATCTCGGCAGGTGATCGCAACACGATCAAGAGTGCTCGCGTGTATTTGCGGCACGACTACAGCAGACGCGATGATCCCACGGGGACCTACTCTTTTACAGTCCAGAAGCTTGAGCAAAGGTCCGACGCGGTTCGAATCACCGTGTTTTCGGAGCACACGAGTCCTCAGACTCTGACCATGAAGCTCTATCCGGACAGGCAGCCGTTGGCTCAGGCGAGGTGGCTGTCTCTGCTCGACGATCAGTTCGAACAAATCACGGTGTTTGTGAGAGACTTTGAGCCGCCGGCGGGTGGCGGGTCGCAGAAGCAGGTTGCGGTGCCGGAAGAGTGCTGTCGCTGAGGCGAAGTACTGCGAGGAGAGCTCGGTGACGAACAGAACAAGCATGCCGGAACATGACGTAGATCAGACCGGTACGTCGATCGGCAAAGACGCGGGCGTGCGGTCGATGCGCCCACGACACTCGCGCCGAGTGCGGTGGATGCTTGCAGTCGGTGTTCTCACCGTGTTTGCAGTTGTGTACTTTATTGTCTATGGGTTCGTCGGCGGCAATGTTGAGCCGAGAACGGTGGTGTCAACATCGAGCGACATGACAAAGCTCATGTCTCAGCTCAACATTCCACCTGACGCCGCGGACGCTCGCTGGCGGTACTCGTATCGGTTTGGTGGCGGAGTTGTTCCTTCGCCCGGACGAGCGACGATTGCTGGGAGGTTTTCCGTTTCAGCCGACGCGATGAAGCGGTTGCGAGACAGCGGAGAGTGGCGTGAAGCAGCACTCCCTGAGAAGGACTTTGGTGATCAGATACTCTCTGTTTCGAGCAAGACGGGTGTTTTGCATAACGTTTCGCGTAATCCGGGTGACGAGTTTATTTACGGCACCACCTGGATGAGAATCGATTTGTACATTGATGAAAAGAGCTGTGTCGTGTACTTTCTTGCGGAGAAGAGTTAGACGCGAGATCGTGGTTATTTCATCGTTCGCGTTCAAGACACCTGTTTTCGTGTTTTGGCACACAGGACAAAACCACCGCTGAAGCGGTGGGCTCTGAGGGAAGACGTGGTGTTTTTGGGGGCTGCTTGGCGCTTGGCCCACGCGGAGCGTGGGCTTGGTTTTGTCCGCCACGCGGAGCGTGGCGGTACCCGGGGGGTGATGGTTACGCCGGTTGGGGTTGTTTGCTTGCGTAGAGGCGCATGACGGGGATGCCGGCGGTGCGGAGGGGTTCGCTGCTTTGCCAGAGTTCGTCTTCGACGGCGGCGGCGCTGAGGATGACCGCGTCGGGGTTGAGTTCGAGGGCTTTGGCTTGTGAGACGACGGGGATGTTCCAGGCGCGGGTGTTGTGGTGGGCGGGGTTGTCGTCGATGATGCAGCAGATTTCAACCGGTGGGGAGAAGAGTGCGGGGGCGGCGATGCGGGTGTGGGCGCCGAGGCCGAAGATCGCGACGCGGTGTTGGTTGTTTTTGTGGCAGGTGTGGAGGGCTTGGCTGAGGGCTTGGGCGTAGGGGTTATCGAGGGCGATGCCCATGAGGCGTTGTTTGGCGAGGATGACGGCTTCGGCCTTGTCGATGAGGTCGGGGTTGAAGGGGTGGTTGCGGGAGGTGGGGGTATCGAGTGGGGTTGAGCCGGCGAAGCCGGTTTGGGCGCGGGCGAAGTAGAGGAGGCAGTCGTCGAGGTCGCGTTGTTTGACGGAGGTCCAGTAGGCGGGCTGGGCGTTTGAGCGGCCGCGGGTGAAGTGGTCGTGGTAGTGGGAGAGGTCGTTGCGGAGCCAAAGGGCGTTGTGGGCCTTGGCGACCCAGAAGAGCTCGTTGTCGGCCCAGTTGTGGTGGTAGTTTGGGAACATGGGGCCGGTGCCTTGGTACATGGAGGAGAAGAAGGCGCGGCCGAGGAAGGGGGAGCCGCAGTAGCGGCGCGAGGCGAGGTATTCGTCGGCGTGGGGCTGCATGACTCCGAAGGAATCGGGGAAGCGGGAGAAGAACTGATCGGCGAGTTGAGCGGCGGAGTGGTTGGGGTCGGGGAGCATGTCGTCGCCTCCCGTGACGATGAGGTTGCAATCGGTGGGGAGGAGGTTTTTGCAGAGCCAGTTGACGCTGCTGGGCCAGCCTGGGTAGGTGTCTGACCAGACGGTGAGGTCGGCGGGGATGTCGCCCTTTTCGAAGTTTTGCAGCACGGCGGTGCGGTAGCCCATTTTCTGCCAGATGGGGAGGACCTTTCGGCACTTCTCCGGACTGGCGGAGGGGATGACGAACCAGACTTCGGGAGAGGATGAGGAGGTGTGGTTGGTGGGCATGGGTGATGTCGTTGGGTTGGTTGAACGGGCGGGAAGGAGCGGGCTTGATCTGGGTCGATGGGTACGCAGCGGGGCAAACCGACGCGGAGCGTGGGGGTACCCGGGCGAGGACGCCTCACGCGGAGCGTGAGGCGTGAAGCGATCGGATGGTTATCGGCATTTGGAGGGTGGGACTTTGGTTGGGCGCGGAGTGGGTGGGTGAGGTGGGCGGGGGCTTTTTTCGGTCGTTGGGTGATGAAGGGTGAAGGCTGGGTGGTGGACACCCGATAACGGAGGGGTGGCGGGGGAATCGGGAAGGCGGGAGATTTGGAAGGGAAGGACCATGCCGCAGCGACGAGGATTGGCGGAGGGAGATCGGCAGGTTGTGGCGGATTTGGGCGCGCTTGGGTATGTGCCGAGCGTGGTGTATGACGTTGGCGGCGCGGTGGGCGGGTGGACGGCGGAGATGATGCGGGTGATGCCGGGGGCGGAGTTTCATGTCTTTGAGCCGCTGGCGGAGCATCGGGGGGA
>JACVCS010000140.1 GCA_016741915.1 Phycisphaerales bacterium
GTTTAGTTGGCGAGGGCTGTGCCGACGGTGAGGAGGTTGCGGCGGAGGTTGTCGAAGTGGTCTTCGCCCAATGCGCGCTTGGCGTCGGACTGGGCTTTGTGCCAGAGGGGCTCGGCTTTGGTGAGGAGGGCTTTGCCCTTTGGTGTGATGGACCAGGGCTTGCTGCGGCGGTCGGCTTTGTCTGGGGTGGTGCGGATGAGGTCGGCCTTGAGCATCAGGGCGAGGACGCGGGTGAGGGTGGTGCTGTCGGTGAGGACGATGTCGGCGAGCTGGGATTGGGGGATGGGGGCTGCGGTGGAGGCGAGGACGCGGAGGAGGGTGTACTGGGTGATGGTGAGGCCGGTGGAGGCCATGCGGAGTTCGTAGAAGCGTGAGATGGCGCGGGTGGCGCGGCGAGCGGCGGCGCAGAGGCAGGGGATGGCGAGTGGCTCGGGCATTTAGATGTATATACAGCTATTTGGCGGGTTGTCAAGCGGGTGTGGTGTAAAAGGTGCGTTGGTTCTCAGGCTGTGGATGGGGTCGGTGTGTGGGACTGAGCAATGAGAAAACGGCCGAGGAGGTGAGCATTGCGCTGGTGCGAGGGAAGTTGCGGACACCGATCGTCCGTTGGACGATCGGTGGCACGGGGAGTGCGGAGGTGGTTTGGATTTGGTGGAAGTTCACCACGCACGCATCGACGTTGGATATGCTTGAACAAGGGACGATTTCGTCGGCGCATGGGCGTGCGGCGGACGGCTCTTTTCCCGCAAGGACCAAGCACCCATGTCGCACGCGAAGACCTCATCGAACCCGAACGACTTCATCCTTCCTGACCTTGGCGAGGGTGTGCATGAGGCGGAGTTGATTAAGTGGCGGGTGCAGGAGGGGCAGACGGTCAAGGAGCACGATGTGCTTGCGGACATGGAGACGGATAAGGCGCTGGTTGAGGTGCCGAGCCCGCGGAACGGGGTGATTGCGAAGCTGCATGGAAAGGAAGGGGAGATTCTGAAGGTTGGCAATGCGTTGGTGACGTTTGCGGGTGGAGAGGGTGCGGGGGCTGTGGAGACGAAGCCGGCGGCGGCTGCTGCGGCGGCGGGCGGGGCTGGGTGCGATATGGGTTCGCAGATTGCGAGCAATGCGGCTTCCGCTGTTGGCTCGAGCAATGGGAAGCATGGGAAACATGAAGAGGCGCGGGAGGATGCGGGGACGGTGGTGGGTGCGGTGGGGAGTGAGCTGAGCGGGATGACGCGTGCGGATGGGAAGGCATTGGCGACGCCGGCGGTTCGGCGGCTGGCGCGGGATTTGGGTGTGGATATTGATTCGATCGTGGGGACGGGGATTGGTGGGCGGGTGACGGAGAAGGATGTTCGTGGTGCGGGGAGTGGTGGTGGTCGGGCGGCGCATGCGCCGGCTGCGGCTGCTATTGCGCGGTCGTCTGCACCGGCGGCACCCGCGGCGAAGGTGGCGGCGGGTCGGTCGGCGGGTGGGGATGAGGGGATTTATGCGGCCGTGACTTCGGCGAAGGGGACGGGTGCGCCGGCGGCGCCGGCTGCGCGTGGGGCGGAGGCTCGTTCGACTGGTGCAGCGGGTGGTGGGGATACGCAGCGGGTGCCGTTCCGTGGGGTTCGGCGGACGATTGCGAATCGGTTGCGTGAGTCGGTGTCGCAGACGGTGCACTTTACGGTGATGGACGAGGCGGATGTTTCGGCCTTGGAGGGGCTGCGGAAGAAGCTCGCGGCGGCGAGCGGGGAGAAGGTGAGTTTCCTGCCGTTTGTTGCGGCGGCGGTGTGTCGGTGCCTGGCTGGGGAGTTCAAGGAGTTCAACTCGACGACGGACGATGCGGCGGAGGAGATTGTGCGGCATCGCGCGGTGCACCTTGGGATCGCGACGGATACGGAGAACGGGTTGATGGTTCCTGTGGTGCGGGATTGCGACAAGTTGGGTGTGCTGGAGATCGGACGGGCGATTTCGCATGTGGCGGAGAGTGCGCGGAACCGCAGCGCTTCGCGGGAGATGCTGAGCGGGAGCACGTTTACGATCAGCAATGTGGGGAGCCACGCGGGGCGGTTTGCGACGCCGATTATCAACTATCCGGAGGTTGGGATTCTGGCGGTTGGTCGTGCGCGGGACGGGGTGGTGGTTCGGAACGGGGGGATTGCGGTGGGCAAGTTGCTGCCGTTGAGTTTGGCGTGCGATCACCGGGTTGTGGACGGTGCGGCGGCGGCGTTGATGCTGGCGAAGCTGGTGGAGATGCTGCAGAATCCGGAGCAGTTGCTGGGGCCTGCGCGGGGATGAGGTTTTGAGTTCAAGGCGGAGGGCCGCGGAGCGTGTGGAGGGTGAGGGGTGGTGCGCGCGTGGTGCGTGCGGGCGAGTTTTTTTCAGAGGGGTTTTGCATGTTTGTTCTGAACGGGTTGATGGGGTACAACAGCCGGGATCCGGAGATTTTTCGGGCGAAGGTGCTCGCGGCTGCGGTGCTGATCTTGCTGGTTTCGATGGTGGCGACGTGGTATGAGATGAAGTATGTCGTGTGGGGGCAGACGGTGGAGGCGCGGGTTGTTGAGGGGCCCGTGGAGCGGAAGACGACACGGCGGTTCCGGGAGCGGTCGGAGACGTTGGTGAAGTACTCGTTCTTTGACCCGGAGCTGAAGAAGAATCGGAACGAGGAAGACCGCGTGCCGGCGGATTGGCGGGCGAACGAGACGGTGTTGCCTGGCCAGACGAGCCCGGCGCGCACGGCGACGGTGCAGTTCATTCCCGGCGACGAGTTTTCGTCGCGGATTGACGGGCGTGTGAACTGGTTGGCGATGACGATTTTCTTTGGCTCGCTGCTGGTGGCGGCGGGGGCGCTGGCGGTGTTCTTCAAGGGGTACTACGACCATCAGCGGCGGGTGGCGGCTTCGGCGGAGCGGCCTTCGACGGTTGGGAGATCGGGGAGCGGGCGGCGGTGAGCGCCGGGCGAGATCTTGTTTGACGGATGATTTGCCTTTGGTGGCACGGCTCTCCAGAGCCGTGCATCAAGACGAGAAGCGCACGGCTCTGGAGAGCCGTGCCACCAAGAATCGATCCCTCAAACAGAACTTGGGCGGGTTGGCCTATGCTGCGATATGGCTGAATCACCGGTTGGGAATGATGCGGCGATGGGCGGGGCTTTGGGGTCGGCGGGGGATCTCTCGCAGTTTTCACTGGCGCTGCGGGTGATGACGATGCCGAAGGACACGAATCAGTACGGGACGATCTTTGGTGGGGTGATTTTGTCGATCATTGACCAGGCGGGGTTTGTGCAGGCGCGGCGGCATGGGCCGCATCGGTGGGTGACGGTTGCGATGGACGCGGTGGAGTTCAAGCAGCCGGTGAAGCTTGGGGACGTGGTGAACGCGTATGCGCGGACGGTGAAGAGCGGGCGGTCGAGCGTGACGGTGCAGGTGGAGGTTCACGCGGAGCGGTTTAATCCGCCGGGGATGACGGTGCACGTGACGAGTGCGCAGTTGGTGATGGTGAGCGTGGACGAGCAGGGGAAGGCGATTGCGTTTACTTCGCCGGCGACGATACGGGGGGAGTAGTCGCGAGACGCGAGACGCGAGTGAGGATTGGTTGGTTGATTGGCGGTGGGTGTGCGTGCCTGCTGGCTGCGCGGCACTCACAACTTGCAACTCGGGACTCGCGACTCGCGACTTCAGTCTTGCGACTCGCGACAGTTTTCACGAGACGGCTTTGATGGCGCTGTCTTGGTCGGGTTTGATGAGGAGGCCCGAGTCGAGGCGGGTGATTTTGAAGAGGTTGATGAGGTTGGCGCTGAGGTTGAAGAGGGAGAGGCGGCCCTTGTTGTTTTTGGCGGTTTTGTTGAGCGAGACGATGAGGCCGAGGCCGACGGAGGAGATGAGTTGGACGTCGGTGAAGTCGAGGGCGACTTTCCAGGCGACGCCTTTGGCGGCGGCGGCGAGGTCGTTCTGGACGATGGAGGCTTCGTACTCGCCGAGCTTTTCGCACTTGAGGCGGGCGACGAGCACGCCGTCGACGAGGGTGCCTTCAACGTGGGTGGAGTTCAACATGCGTTCGTGTCCGGGGCGGGGGAGGGGATCAAGGGATCGAGGGATCGAGGGAACTGGGAACAGGGGACGGGGGTTGGTCGTTGCGGAGTGTATCAGGGATGACCCGGGTTTGGGGGCGTTTGGATGGGGGTGGATGGGGTGGATTGGGGTGGGTGGGTGTGGGGTTTGGGGTGGGCCGGGCGTGTGGCTGTGGTTGGTGGGCTGGTTTGCGGGGCTCTACGCTTGGGGATGGTTGAGCCGGCGCGATTGGCGGTGATGTTGTCGGGGTCTGGGCGGACGCTGGCGAACCTGGCGAAGGTGATTGCGTCGGAGGGGTTGGATGCTCGGGTGGCTCTCGTGATTTCGAGCAAGCCTGAGGATGTGTGCGCGGGGGTGACGCGTGGGCGGGAAGCGCTGAGCGATCCTCGGGTGGCGGCGGCGGGTGTGGATGTTGAGCGGGCGCTCGTCGTTCGGCCTGGGGTGATCCCGGCGGCGGAGTTGAAGGCGCTGCTGGATGCGCACCGGATTGATGTGGTGGTGCTGGCTGGGTATTTGAAGATGATTGAGGTGC
>JACVCS010000141.1 GCA_016741915.1 Phycisphaerales bacterium
GCCATGCGGCTCGCCGGGCCGACCTTCTACCTCATCGAAACCACGATGCCAACTCCAGCGAAGACACCCGCAGAGCCCGGCACCAAGTAACCGCCCCCCCGCCCCCCCACCCCTCTTCTCCCCATCGGCATCAAACCCATCACCGCCAGGTCTCAAGGTTCACAGAGGAGAGGGCCGTCCGACTGTCCCACCCACGCCGAGCGCCCGTCGCGTCCCGGCGTTTCGAAGTCTTGCCTCAATCACGTTCACAAGGAGGTTTTCATGACCGTTCGCAAGTCCGCTCTCTGGGCCGTTCTTTCCTGCTCCGCGCTGATGCTCTCCCTCGTCGCCACCACCAACACCATGGCCCTTGAGCCGGGCGCTGGTGCCAAGGTCGGCGCCGCCGAGAAGAAAGACGACAAGAAACAGGACAAGAAAGACGAGAAAAAGGCCGCCGCCACCGCCAAGGTCGGCGAAAAGGCCCCCGAGTTCACCCTCACCGACACCGACGGCAAGACCGTCAAGCTCGCCGACCTCCTCGCCGACAAGGACACCAAGGCCGTCGTCATCGAGTGGTTCAACCCCGAGTGCCCCTACGTCGTGAAGCAGCACGGCAAGACCACCACCATGCCCGACACCTACAAGGCCTTCAAGGACAAGGGCGTCAAGTGGGTCGCCATCAACTCCTCCGCCAAGGGCAAGGAAGGCTTCGGCAAGGACCTCAACGCCAAGGCCAAGAACGACTGGAAGATCGAATACCCCATCCTCCTCGATGAGTCCGGCGAAGTCGGCCAGGCCTACGGCGCTAAGACCACCCCGCACATGTACATCATCACCAAGGACGGCAAGCTCGCCTACGCCGGCGCCATCGACGACGACCGCTCCGCCGACAAGGCCGGCAAGAAGAACTACGTCAAGAACGCCCTCGAAGAAATCCTCAAGGGCAGCAACGTCACCGAATCCGAAACCCGCCCCTACGGCTGCTCCGTGAAGTACGACGCCAAGAAGAAGGGCTAATGAGCCAAAGCTCACAGCTCAGAACTCAACGCTCAAAGCCGAAAGCCAAGAGCACCTGAGTTCGACAACCAAACACAAAAGCAAGCCCCGGGCCGCCCCGGGGCTTGTGTGTTTCTCAGCGCTCCGTCCTCGCACAGCCAACACACGATCACTCACGGCAACCGCAAACCCGCCAAAGCAATCCGGTCGCGCAGCCCGTGCCGATTCTCAACCCCCAGCGCCCGAAAGATCCGCACCGCGTATGTCTTGATCGTGCTCTCGGTCAGCCCCGTCATCTCCGCGATCTGCGCGTACTTCAAATCACTCCCCAGCAGCACCGCAAGCTGCTGCTCTTTCTCGCTGAGCTTCGCCCACCCCGCCGCGTGCTCGCTCGCCCCCGCCCGTTCTTCAGCCCCACCAATTCGGAACGGATGAAACCACGCCGCACCGAAGAACATCATCGCCGCCAGCCTCATCTCCCGACGCGAAAACGCCGCCGCCCCCGTCGACCTTCCAAACATCACCGAACTGATCTTCATCACCCCCTCCTCAGCCCGCGGCACCACCGCATACAGCAAATCATCCATCCCCACCCGTCGCCGATACGACACAAACCCCGTCTCTCGCTCCCACACACCCTCCGGCAAAACCTGCCGAACACTCCGAACAAACGGCCGCCCCGCCAACGCCAGATCGTGCAGCCCCACCGTCTCCCGCGGCCTGCCAAACGCACCCATCATCCGCAGCGCGTGCCACGCCCCGCGAAGCATCGGCACCCGCCCGCACTTGATCATCTTCATCGGCACCACACGCCAATCCTCGCGCGTCGAGCCCGTCCGCCCAAACACCCACACCCAGTTGTCCGCGCCGATCAACTCCGCCGCACCTTCCAAAAGCACCCGCCGCGCCTCCACCGCTTCAACTCCACCATCCCCAGTCGAAGCCAACCGGCTCGCCCGCGCCACCACACCCGCCGCCGCCACCAAATCCGAATCCGTCACCTCACCACCCACCGCCGCCTCGTGCGCAACCTCACCCAGATCGGGCTCGATCACTCCACGCGCACTCTTCGTTGTCTCGTCGTTCATCGCGAACCCCAAACTCAAGCCCCTCAACCCACAAAACCGCCATCCACCCCATCAAACCTCACATCGTCTCCGCCCCCAACCCCCCACCACACTTCCCGCATCCCACTCTCACTCCGCGTTGAGCCAAACGAACCCCTGTCTACCAAAGTTGAGCACCACTCGACATGCTTTTCGTCTCATCCAGTTACAGAATAGTCGATCGCTCACCAGACACCCAACGCGGAGTTCACCGAATGAACCGGATCTGTACTTTCCTTGTTCGCACCCTCATCCTCATCGCCCTCCTCACCCACACCCCCGCCGCAAACGCCCAATCCAACGAGTTCGTCTACCAAGGCAAACTCGAAACCAACGGCGTCGCCCTCACCACCACCGCCGACTTCCGCGTCCGCCTCTTCAACGCCCCCACCGCGGGCTCCGCCGTCGGTTCCGCCACCGAGTTCCCCGGCGTCCCCGTCAACCGCGGCGTCTTCTCCCTCACCATCCCCATCCCCGCAAACGCCTTCACCGACGGCCGCCGCCTCTGGCTTGAGATCGAAACCCGCTCACCCTCCACCACAGGAACCTACACAACCCTCTCCCCACGCACCCCCATCTCCCCCACGCCCCAAGCCCTCAGCCTCGCCGGCGTCGCCATGACCTACGCCCCCGAAACCTTCGATATCGGTTCCGGAGAAGACAACGTCGCCGATCTCGCGCAGTTCTTCACCAGCGCCACAAACTTCGCTCAGGTCATCACACCGACACAAACCGGGCAACTCTCCCGCTTCCAGATCCGCGCATACCAGGCTTACAACGACCCGTCCATGACCGCCCGCCTGCGCAGCGGACAGGGCACCTCAGGCCCAATCCTCGCCGCCGTCAACCTCATCCCCTCCGTCGGGATCGTCACCTTTGACTTCGGATCCGTCACCGTCACACAAGGACAGCCCTACACCGTCGAGATCGTCATGAACTCCGGCGTCGTCTCCCTCGTCATGGCCAACACCGCCACCCCCGGCTGCCCCACCATCTTCGGAAACAACCAGAACTCCAAAGCCTGGTTCGCCGTCTACCTCCGCCCGCTGCAACTCGCCGTTCAGGCCCGCGCCGTCCCCGCCTCAGGCGTCATCGGCGCACCCTGGACCTTCTCCTCCGACGGCTCCGTCGTCACCTCCACCGACCGCGTCCAGATCCGCTCCACCTCCACCATCTCCTCCGCACCCGCACTGCAAATCCTCGGCCGCGGCGGCTCCGGTCAATCCGTCTCCCTCGATATCTCCAGCTACGACCCAGGCCCATACCTCCCCTCCGCCAGCATTACCGCCATCGATCAAAACTACTCCAGCCACCTCGATTTCAAAACCAAAGTCCCCGGCGCCATCGCCAACGCCCTCCCCACACGCATGCGACTCAGTGCCGACGGCCGCCTCGGCATCGGCACCACCTCGCCCGAAGCATTGCTCACGGTGACCCCCACCACCGGCGGCGGCATCCTCGTCGGCTCCACCCAAACCACCGGCCGAACCAGCCTCTACCTCGGTATCAACGGCGCTTCTAACGAATACGCCATCATCCAAGCCACCGCCGCCTCCGGCTCAAACTACGGTTACCTCACCATCAACCCCGACGGCGGCAACGTCGCCATCGGCACCCGCACCCCCACCGCCGGCTTCAAACTCGACGTCAACGGCTCCCTCCGCTGCCTCGGCTTCACCAACGCCTCCAGCGCCCGTTACAAACACGCCATCGAACCGCTCGAAAGCTCGCTCCCCAACCGAATCCTCAACCTCCGCCCCGTGCAGTTCCGCTGGAACGATTCCGTCCCCAGCATGGCCAACAAGCCCGACATAGGCCTGATCGCCGAAGAAGTCGCCGCCGTATTGCCAGAAGCCGTTACCACCACCGAGGGCCAGATCGAAGGCATCGACTACAACCGCCTCACCGCCATCCTCATCGCCACCGTCCAGCAGCAACAGCAACAACACCAACAGCACACCCAAGCCCTTCAATCCCTGCAAGCCCGGATCGAAAAACTCGAAGCCGCCCTGCAGAACGCCCCAAAGCACAACCAGCCCAAGTAACCCCAACCGCACGCACCCGAATCCCACAGAACCCTCGACCTCCGTCGGGGGTTCTTTCTTTCTCCCAAAATCAACGGACACCTTTGCGCGCGCGGAACGGCCCCAACCCCCAAACGCAACCCCCTCTCCCCTGTGCAAAACCCGTGCACCAATTGTGCCGCGCGGCACATCGCACACCCCCAACCTCATCCTCTCCTTCCTCTGAACTCTGCGTCCTCTGCGCCCTCTTTGTGAACGGTCTTTCTCCCCCCCCCCCCCCCCCCCTCCTCCCCCCCCCCCCCCCCCTCCCCCCCCCCTCCCCC
>JACVCS010000142.1 GCA_016741915.1 Phycisphaerales bacterium
GCTTGGTGGTCATAGGGCGGATCATTGGCTCTGCCCCGAGGCAATGTCGGAGGGAGTTGTTCGGAGTTCAAGCTGGGCAAGATCGGGAACTTCCCTGAGAACATGGGGCAAATCGTGGTCGCGGGGGAACGATTGCGCGGCTTTTGGACAAGAACGCGAGAGAAGCGCGGGCCGATCGTTGCCTTTTTGACTGATGTGGGGCATCCTCATGGGACGTGGGGCAAGGTTCTCAGACCATGCCCGGGGTGGGAGGGTGTGTGTCGGTGTCGGATGTGTTTGAGCAACCCAAACAAACGGACAGGGAGATCATCCATGCAAACGTGGACCAAGTCATTGAACCGGGCGGCGGTGGTGTCGGCGGGTTTGGTGGCGTTGATGGCGGGGACGCTGCAGGCGGCCGTGCCCACGCAGTGGACGTACAAGATCATCGCGCGGACGGGGACGAACACCGTGGGCGTGCCGACGAACTCGCAGCTCAGCGCCGACCCGACGATCGACGACGCGGGCAACGCCGCCATCCGCTACACGAGCCTCTTCGCCTCCAACGACGGCATCCTGCTGTACAACGCCTCGACCGGGACGCGCTCGCTCCTGGCGCCGACGGTTGACGGGGACAACACGGGCGATATCGATCTGCGCAACGGTCTGCTGACCACGCGCACGTTCCTGAGCACCATCGAGGTCTACGACCTCACCGGCACGCTGGTGAAGACCTTCACCACCGGCGGGCCCGAGGGGATCACCGGCAGCTTCAACCGCGTGCGCCTCACCGACGACGGGCGCATCGGCTACCGCGCTTCCGCAAGCACCACCACCAAGTTCATCATCGACAACCTGCCCACCGGCGGGCCGCGCACACAGGCCAACATCGACCAGACCGGCGGGCTGACGACGTTCCTCTATTCGCCGACGGTCAACGGCTCGGGGCAGATGGCCGCCCGCGTTGACAGCGGCGTGCAGCAGATCCGTCGCTACAACGCGCCCCCCGCCACGGGCTTCACCACCATCATCACCGTCGCGGGCAACCTCGTCTACGGCTCGCTGGGCAACGGCACCGACATCAACGACAACGGCGAAGTCGCCTTCTACGCGCGCCGATCCGTCGGCAGCGTGCCGGACCTGCTCCGCGGCAACGGCACAACCTCGACCCTCATCGCCTCGGGCGACGGGCTGCAGTACTCCTCCAACTCCTTCACAAACTTCACCCCCTCCATCAGCGAGACCGGCGTGGTGGCCTTCCGCGCCATCGACCTCTTCAATCAGGGCGGCATCTTCGTCGGCGACGGCACCAGCCGCTTCCAGATCGCCGGCGGCGGGCAGTTCATCACCACCGACGACAACCAGGTGCTCATCCCCAACCCCGGCACCAACCCCTTCATCGGCAACGTGCGCATCAACAAGCAGAACCAGGTCGTCTTCGGCGTCACGCTTCAGGGCGGCGGCAGCGCCCTGCTCATCGCTACACCCGTGCCGGCACGCTGCAACCCGGCTGATATCGCCGACGATCAGGGCAACCCGCTCCCCGGTCAACCCGGCGTGCCCAACAACGGCGTGAACGAGGGCGACTACAACGCCTTCTTCTCCGCCTCGGGCTTCTTCGAGCAGTCCGGCCAAGGTCCCGCGGCGATCGGCGGCTTCTGCGATATCGCCGACGACCAGGGAACCCCCAAGCCCCCCTTCGGCAACCCCACAGGCAGCAACAACGGCGTGAACGAGGGTGATTACAACTGCTTCTTCAACTTCCTCTTCCTCCCCTGCGTCGGCTGAGCCCAACCATCTGAACGCTCCACCCCCGATTGCACACCAAGACCCCGCCCTCGCGGGGTCTTTTGCATGAAGTTCATTGATTTCGGTCCGGCGTGTGATAGGGTCAACGTTGATTCGATCGGGCAACCGCCGCCGCCGATGGAGGAACAATCTACCGTCGGGTCCTGCGCCACCGCTCGCTTCTTCAGGAGGCTCACCATGCGTCGCGTCCAAGGCTTGATCACGTCGTCCGCCGCCGTCATCGCGCTGCTTGCCTGCTGCGGGCAGGCTTCCGCCCAGGGTTACCGCATGACGGTTGACCAGAACACCAGTTCGCTCAACGGCTCGGTCGCGGTCTCCGTCCGCTTCACCGGCAGCATGATCGGCAACTACAACGTCACCACCAACCCCACGGGCACGCGCACCAACCCGGGCTCCTCCATCGTCGCCGCCCCGACCAACAACCCCGTGCCCGTCAGCGGCACCGGCGGCACCGGCAACCCCGCACCCACCGTCAGCACCAAGCCCGCCGGGACCTACTACCTCAACGTCAACGCGCCGGGACAACGCATCACCGTCGCGGGCCTGAACGCCAACCTCATCGGCGCCTCGCCCCAGCCCGCGCTGCCCGTCTCGGTCTCCATCACCTACGCGACCTTCCGCACCTTCGCCCCCAACTACCTCTACACCTGGTTCGGGTTCCCCATCCCCGTCTCGCTGGGCAACGCCACCGTGCAGGCCATGGCGCTTTCACAAGACACGGTCGTGACGGGCACACTCACCCTCAGCGGCCCGAACAGCTACACCTACTCGCTGCAAGTCCCCTGCACGCTCAGCACGACCATCTTGGTTCAGGGCAGCGCCGTGCCCAACGTTTCGCAATCGACGCTCACCTTCAACGGCACCGTCACGCTTAACGGGCTGAACCCCCCGACCGTCACCGGCACGCTGTCGATCCCCACGAACATCACGCAGACCATCCCGCCCACGCCCGGTACGCCCGCACCGTTCTCACTGCCCCCGCCGCCGTTCGCATCGGGGCCCAACGCCGAGGTGCTGCTGACGGCCGACATCATCTCACCCAGCAGCGCGACGGTCAGCGGCACAACATCCCTTCCCGCCAGCGGCGCTCGCCTGAACCCCGCGGACATCGCGCAATCCAACGGAGACGGCGGGCCCAACGGCGTCAACGACGAGGGCGATTACAACCTCTTCTTCAACTCGTTCTTCCTGCCGCCGAATGAACCGCTGCGCCTCTTCGCCGACCTCGCGCAATCCAACGGCGACGCGGGCCCGAACGCGGTGATCGACGAGGGCGATTACAACTGCTTCTTCAACAACTTCTTCCTGCCGTAAGCGATCAATCGGGCATGTGCATTTTTCAGAGCCGCTGGCTTCAGCCAGCGGTTCTGTGTTTTTGCAGCACGCAAAGCACCGCGCACCGGTCCGAGAACACCGGACCATCGAGGGCGTACCGCCCGAACCACGGTTTTCAACGTGAAAAACACGCCTGTCGCCCGTTCGCAGAAGATTCGCATGCCCGAAAATCACCGGGTTTCTGCCGAGCTTCGCAGCCGACGCGCCCACGCGTGCGTAGAGAAAGGCAAGAGGAAACGACCGTGCGGCGTGCCAATCGGCCCACATAACACGCACGCGGAATAAACCTTGCGTTGAACACCACCAGCGACCCGCGACTTCTCGCGACGCTGGCTTTCGCACGCACGTATCGCACAGTACATCTGCAGTTGACCGTTCACACGGAGACCTTTCGCAGCTGAGCATCTCACACACGAGAGATCGAGGAGTGTCGGCCATGTCACCGGGAACCAGCGCCCCCAACCGGGGCGCGATACAGACGGCTTCCGCCGTCGCGGCGATCGCCTTGCTCGCGGGTTTCGCGGGCACGTCCCGCGCCAACCTGGCGTACCAGGCCTCATTCTCCAAACCCGTCGGAGACGAGTGGTCCATCCGCCAAGTCTCCACCGCGCCCAGCGGCGAGAAGTTCCTCGGCACCCTCGCGGGTGAGAAAGCCTCGCTCAAGCTCGGCAAACTCGCCGACCACAGCCACGCCGTCATCGCCCTCGACCTGATCATCATCGGCAACTGGAAGGGCAGCAGCGCCAAGGTCCCCCACAAGGTCGTCATCACCATCGACGGCAAACGCGTCGTGCTCGACTCCACCTTCGCCAACGACGACGGCTCCCGCCGCCTCAGCCAGAGCTATCCCTACGACGTTTCCTTCGGCGTCAGCAGCGTCCCCGGCAGCGGCGCCTACACCGTCGGCGCGCTCGGTTACGGCAACACGCCCGGCGGCGGCGATGTCGGCAACGACTCCGTCTACCGACTCGTCTTCACCATCGACCACGGCGGGCCCACGATGGACATCGACATCGAAGCCCAGGGCCTCCCTGAAGACGGCACCGCCGTCTGGGGTATCGATAACGTCGCCATCGAACTCTTCAAGTTCAACCTCGAATCCGGCGCCGCCTCGCTCTTCACGCCCGAGTCCTTCAGCTTCGGCTCAAACTACGGCTCGAACAACGGCATCGGCCCATTGACTGACGACCTGATTGTAACGCGCGGCTTCGCGCTTTTCTGCGTTGAAATATTTGACTGGTCCGGAAT
>JACVCS010000049.1 GCA_016741915.1 Phycisphaerales bacterium
GGTACGGGCGGGGGCGTTCTGAAACGACTCGAACTCGGGAGCCTCGACCATGCCACGCTGTCTGTTCTTGCGTATCGCGCCAATGAAAACCATGGCCCTGGCGGCTGTGGGTGTGTTGATGTCCTCGGCAAGTGTGAACGCGGTGCCGGTGATCAACGACATCGCGCCTTCGCCGGGAAGTCAGTTCACGTACGCCACCGGGGTGAGTTCCACCGGTGCGTGGGCGAGCGGGTACAACGATGTGAGCACGCGGGCGTTTCGGTTCATCGCGCCCAACACGATTCAGAACCTGGGGTTGCCCGCGGGCTCGAATCTCTGGAGTTACGGGCAGGCCATCAGCGATGACGGCACCGCCGTAGCGGGATGGTGCGACAACATCGGCGGGGGCAACCGCGCGTGGCGCTGGCAATCCAACGCCTTCACCGTGCTCGCGCCGCTTTCCGGCGGCACGTCGTCGGCGGCGTTCGCCATCAACAGCACCGGCACGTTCGTGGCGGGTCAGTCGGATAGCTCGGCGTTCCCGCAGCGGGCCATTCGCTGGCAGGTTGGCGTGGGTGCCGTCTCGCTCGGCGTGCTGCCCGGCGGGACAACGTCGTTCGCCTATGGCATGGACGATTCGGGCAACGTCGTTGTGGGCAACAGCACCTCAACCAACGGCACCCGCGCCTTCCGCTGGGTCAGCCCCGGACCGATGGTGGATCTGGGCGTGCTGCCGGGGCAGACCGCCTCGGGCGCAACCGCGGTGAGCAGCAACGGCAGCGTGGTCGTCGGCGGCTCGGGGACGCGGGCGTTTCGCTGGGTCAGCCCGGGGCCGATGGTGGATATCGGGCAGGCGTCGGTGTATGCCGTGAGCGGAGATGGCAAGGTGGTGGGAGGTGCAATCGGCGGGAACGCTGCGCTGTGGTCGCAGAACGCGGGTTGGCGGAATCTCAACACCTGGCTCCCGACGCTGGGCGTGAACACGGCGAACTGGGGCTTTGCCAGCGTGAGGGGGATCAGCGCCGACGGATCGACGATCGTGGGTGATGGGACGTTCTTCGGCACGCCCAGGGCGTTCCGCATCACCGGGTTGCCCTGCCCGGATGTCCCGGTGATCACGCTGAACCCGACGAACCAGACGCTCTGCCAGGGACAGGACTATGGCGCGTACGCGGAAGCGTCGACGGGGTTCGGGCCCTACACGTTCCAATGGCGGCGCAACGGCACGCCGATCTCGATGGGCAATACCGGTTGGGGCTCGCAGTACATCATGCAGCAGCCCACACCCGAGCGGCAGAAGCTGACGATCTTCAACGTTCAGCCTCAGGACGCGGCGAGTTACGACTGCGTCATCACCAACGGCTGCGGCAGCACCACCACGGTTGCGGGTGCGGTGACGGTGAACACGCCGCCGACGGTCAGCGGGTTCTCCTTCGGACAGTTCGTGTGCATCGGGTCGACGGTGGGGATCGGCTCGTCGTTCAACTCGACGTTGCCGCTGACGTACACGTGGTACAAGGGCAACACGCTGCTGAGCAACGGGTTGCAGCCCTCGGGTTCGACGATCAGCGGGCAGGGGACGGCGAACCTGACGATCACGGATATCCAGCCGCAGGACGGTGCGACGTACGTGTGCGTCGGTGCGAACGCGTGCTCGGGCGCGACGGCGAGCTTCACGCAGGACGTCCAGGTCAGCGGTGGGCTCGACTTTGCGCAGCAGCCGCTGGGTTTCAGCACGTGCCCGGGCGGTGGCGGCTCGATGACGGTGAGCGCGCCGGGCGGGACGAGCCATCAGTGGCAGTTCAAGACGTACTCGGGTCAGTGGGTGAACCTCGCGTCGCCGTCGTACTTGGATTTCCCGAACGTGATCGGGTTCTTTGTCTCGGGCGCGAACACGCCGACACTGAATATCAGCGGGATTGTCCCCGGGCCGATGGTGAACTTCCGGTTCCGGTGCGTGGTGGGTGTGAACTTTGGCTGCCCGGGTGCGAGCAGCGAGGCGGTGGTGTTTGTGGCGCCGACGCCGACAATCGTTCAGCACCCGCAGAACGTCCTCGGGTGTGCGGGTGATACACAGACCTTCAGCGTTGGTTGGACCTCACCGATCAACCAGCCCACGGCGGTCTTCTGGCAGGTGCTCGACGGCACCAGCAACTGGGTGCCCCTGCTCGACGGGTTCTTCACCGATCCTTCCACGGGGATGGGCTTCACCGTCGGCGGCGCCGGCACGCCCACCATCAGCATCACCGGGCTGACCCTCGGCACGCACAGCAACCCGGTGAAGATCCGTTGCCAGGTCGGCGGGCTGTGCAACGTCGCCACCAGCAACGTGGCGGATTACATGGTCAAGGTGAACCGCTGCTCGCCCGCGGATATCGCGTGGGACGATGGCTTCCCGTTGCCGCCGTTTACCAGTTGCATGAGTCTCGCGGTGAACACGGGCGTGAACGAGGGCGATTACAACTGCTTCTTCTCGGCGAGCGGGTTCTTTTATCTCTCCTCGATCGGCCCGGCGGCGATCGGCAGCCCCTGCGATATCGCCTATGACGACGGCACGGCCCTGCCGCCGTTCGATTACTCAAGCACGGCCGCGAACAACGGCGTGAACGAGGGCGATTACAACTGCTTCTTCAACTTCCTGTTCCTTGGGTGTCCATAACCCCGGCCGACCGAGGGACGGCAGTTCATCAACGAACCGAATGAGCAAGGCCGACCGGCGCGCAAGCGTGGTCGGCCTTGACTTTTCTCGTCGGAGGATGACCGATCTGCGGCGCGTGAAAATGGGGGATTGCACTTCAAGTTTGCGGGGTAACCCTTGGTCGCGAGAATCACAAAAAGTTGCGTGGGATTGGGTGGCGTGGAAACGACCACCGAGGAACGGGGACTAAACTTAGTCGAACTGAAGATCCCCGCGCGCAGCGAGCGAGAGCCCACCGGAGAGAAGACCACCTTGCGGGCGCGACGGGTGTGATGATGTCAAACGACAAGAACGAGGATTTGCCATGAAGATGCCGCGCGTCGGGGCTGTGGTTGCTGTGTCGGGACTGCTGGCGGTTGCGGGGAGCACCGGCAGCGCGCTGGGGCAGTTTGCGTGGAGCAACGCCGCGGGCGGGGTGTGGAACTCGTCGGTGAACTGGAGCCCCAGCGGCTTTCCGAGCACGAGCACCGCGACGGCGTTGATCGACCTGCCCGGCACGTACACCGTCACGGTGCAGACGCCCATCACGATCGCCAGCCTGAACGTGGCGAACGCCAACGCGACGGTCAACGTCAACAACGGCAATCCGTTCCAGCTCAACACCGCCGGCGCATTGAACCTTGACGGGCGGATGGTGATCAATCCGTCGGGCGGAATCTCGAACACGTATCTGGGCCTGGGCGGGCCGGCGATCCCCACCGTCACGCTCAGCGGCGGCGGCACGATCACCCTCAACGCGGTGGGCGACCTGAACCGCGCGTACATCATCGGGCTCAGCGGCTCGGCCATCAGCTCGTCGCTGACGATCAACGGCACGGGCAACCTCTACGGCAACTACACCAACACGGGAACGATCAACGCCAACGTCCCCGGCGCGGTGCTGAACTTTGTCAGCGCTTCCACGATGAACAACCGCAACGTGCTCACCGCCACCAACGGCGGGACGTTGTCGATGGCCTCCACCGTCGTGAACCAGCTCGTCGGGCCCGGGCGGATGATCGCCGACGGGGGCACGCTGCAACTGAACGCCGTAACAATCAACGGCGGCTCGCTGGAGCGGATCAACAACGGCGCGTTCAGCTTCGCGGGGACCATCACGCTCAATGCCGTGAACGTGCTCGGATCGTTCGATATCCCCGCGTCGGTCTTTGTGGTGATCCCCAGCGGGAACTTTGTTCACGACGGGACGATCAACATCAACCCGGCGGGGGGCGCGAGCTCCACGGCGTTGCGGTTCGACGCGACCGGCGCTTTCGCGGGGATCGGGCAGACGATCCTGAACGCGCCCAACAGCGACCTGAACCGCTCGTACATTCAGGCCAACGGCGCTTCGGCGATGACGCACGGCGCGGCGCGCGTGCTCCGCGGCAGCGGCAATATCTACGGCGCGTGGATCAACGAGGGTGTCATCAACGCCGACGTTCCGGGACGAACGCTGCAGTTCGTCAGCTCCACGACGCAGAACAACCGCAACCTGTACACCGCGACCAACGGCGGCACGCTGAACTTCTCCAGCGGCACGATCAACCAGCAGATCGGCCCCGGGCGCATCGTCGCCGACGGCGGGATCATCAGCCTCAACAACTCCACGATCCTCGGCGGCTCGCTGGAGTTCATCAACGGTGGATCGCTGGCGATGACCGGCAATATCACGCTGAATGGAACGTCGGTGCTCGGCAACTTCGGTATCGCCAACAGCGCCGCGATCATCATTCCCACGGCGGGCTTCACGCACAACGGCGTCATCACCATCAACCCGACCGGCGGGGCGAGCTCAACTTACCTGCGGTTTGACGCGGGGGGAACCTTCGGCGGCTCAGGGGAGACCGTGCTCAACGCCACCGCGGGCGACCTCAACCGCGCGTACGTGCAGGCGAACGGCACGCCTGTCACGCACGGGGCCAACCGCGTCCTCCGCGGCAGCGGCTACATCTATGGTCAGTGGATCAACGAAGGGGTGGTTCGTTCTGACCAGAGCGGTCGGAACATGCAGTTCACCACGATTGCCGCGCAGACGAATCGCAACTTGATCACGGCCGTGAACGGCGCGACCCTGGGCTTCTCGGGCGGTTCGCTGAACCAGAGCACCGGGCCCGGGCGCGTGGTGGCCGACGGCGGCACCGTGAACCTCAGCAGCATGAGCATCACGGGCGGTTCGGTCGAGGCGATCAACGGCGGTACGATCAATCTCACCGGGCAGACGACGTACAACGGCGTGACGCACCTCGGGCCGATCAACATCCCCAACGCCAGCACGCTGATCATCACCGGCGCGGGGTTCAATCACGACGGCACGATCACGATCAACACCAGCGGCGGGGTGAACAACACCGCCATGCGATTCGATCAGGCGGGGACCTTCGGTGGAACGGGGACAACCGTGCTGAACTCCGCCGGGACCGACCTGAACGCCGCGTACATCCAGGCGAACGGTGTCGCGATGATCCACGGCCCGAACCGTGTCCTCCGCGGCAGCGGCAACATCTACGGGCAGTGGACAAATCAGGGGATCATTCAGGCCGACGTGCCCGGGAAGATCCTGCAGCTCTTCAGTTCTGGCACGACGACGAACAACCAGAATCTCATCACCGCCATCAACGGCGCAACGCTCCAGATCAACGGGCAGACCATCGCTCAGACCAGCACCGGACGAACCGTCGCCGACGGCGGCGTCCTTTCGCTCCTGGGTGCGACGTTCAACGGCGGTTCGCTGGAGGCCATCAACGGCGGTTCGTTCAGCGTGGGTACGTCCGTGACGCTCAACAACCTGCAACTGCTCGGTTCTTTGAACATTCCGGCGGGCGCTTCGCTGAACATCGGCACCATGCCCTTCAACCACGACGGGGTGATCACGCTGAACTCCAACGGCGGGGCGACGCAGAGCGTCGGTCGCTTCAACCTCGCGGGGAATGTCGGCGGCACGGGCACCATCCACCTCAACGCCACGGCGAACGACGTCAACCGCGCCAACCTCAACCTCTCGGCCGGTATCGTGACCTTCGGTGCCGGGCGCACGCTGTCTGGCTCGGGCATTCTCTACGGCACGTATGTCAACAACGGCACCATCGCCCCGTCCGGCGCGTTCCGTCAGTTGAACATCGCCAACACCCTGACGATGGGCAGCACGAGCAAAACCAAGATCCTGCTGGGCGGTCGCAACGCCGGGCAGTTCAGCCGCATCGTCGGCGGCACGATCAACCTCGCCGGCAGCGTGGAGGTCGAACTCGTCGACGGCTTCGAGCCCGCGGCGGTGGATCAGTTCACCTTCCTCAACGCGAGCATCCTCAACGGCAACTTCAACACGTTCATCCCCCCGGTGGGCAACTCCGCGTTCCGGCTGATCCGCAACGCGAACAACGTGACGCTGCTGGCGTATTCACGCCCGTGTCAGCCGGCGGACATCGCCGACGATCAGGGCACGCCGCTGATCAACCAGGACCGCAACATCAACGTCCCGTCCAACGGCGTGAACGAGGGCGACTTCAACTGCTTCTTCAACACGTTCTTCCTCCCGGCGCCGGGGAACGCGCCGTGCGACATTGCCGACGATCAGGGCACGGCCCTGCCGCCGTTCGATGTGGGCGGGACGAACGGTGCCGCGAACAACGGCGTGAACGAGGGCGATTACAACTGCTTCTTCAACAACTTCTTCCAGCCGTGCCCGTGAGGCGGAACGCCGAGGGTTACCGGGCGTGTTTGGGTTCCGCTTGGAGATAAAGCACCTGAGAGTGCAACGGTCGTGCGTTGAATGGAGTCGGTTTGGTGGTCCGGTGATCGGGTATGAGGCACGATTGACGGACGCACCACGCCGGAGAATCGGCGCGCGGTGTGCGTGCGCCGAGGCGAAAGCCAATGATGGCGGTTCTCCGCGGCTGAAGGGTTCGGATCGTTCCACACAGACAAGAAAGAGAAGCAGACGCATGCGCGCGAATCGGGTGAATCTGATGATGAAGGCCGGTCTGGCTCTGGGCGTTTGCGGAGTAGCGGCATCGACCGCTTCGGCGCAACTCCGCGTTGCGAACTGGAACGTGACGAACTATGCCAGCGGGCGCGTAGCGGACTTTCAGAACGCGATCTACGCCTCGGGCCCCGCGGGGAGCATGAGCCCCGACATCATCGTCGCGGAAGAGATCAGCACCGATACGGGTCGCACGAACTTTCTCAACCTGCTGAACACGTACCCGGGCGGGCCGACGGACTGGGCGGCGACGCCGTACGTCGCCAACCCGTCGTTCCCGTCGAGCAACCCGATGCACGTGATGTTCTATCGCACGAGCAAGGTGACGCTGTTGTCGCAGGCGGGGGTGTCAAGTCCTGATACGGTGAAGCGGCTGACAACGGGCACGGGCACGTGCGACACCTGCCCGCCGCGTGACACGCACCGCTACCTCGTTCGGCTCGCGGGTTATCCTGCGTCGAGCGCTTCGGAGCTGTACATCTACGGCGGGCACTTCAAGGCCGGCACCGCGGGCACGGACGCCGATCGGCGCGAGGCGGAGTCGATCCGTCTGCGCGACGACAGCGACGTGCTCCCCACGGGCACGAACTTCCTTCTCGCGGCGGACCTGAACGTGCAAGGATCGGGCAACCCCGCGTACGTGCGGTTGACGGAGAACGGCGCGAACGCCGCGGGACGGTTCATCGATCCGATCAACTCGCCAGGCACATGGGAGAACAACACGAACTTCAAGGTCATCCACACGCAGGAGCCTTCGACCGCGATGGACTCGCGTCACGATCAGATCCTCATCGCGCCGACCCTCCGCAACGGCACGGGCATCGAGTACATCGGCTCCACGACGCTCGCCTATTCCACCTCCACCTGGAACGACCCCAACCATACCTACCGCGTCTGGGGCAACGACGGCACAACCTACAACGCACCGATCAAAACCACCGGCAACACGCAGGTCGGCGCGACCATCGCGCAGGCGCTGATCAACTCTGTCCAGGGTAACGGGCACCTGCCCGTCTTCCTTGACCTGCGCGTGCCCGCGAAGGTCTGGGCCACGCCCACCATCAACTTCGGCACCGTGAATGTCGGCGCACCCGCCAGTTCAACCATTACCGTCCGCAACGGCGACACGCTCGTCAGCGGCAGCGACCCGCACTTCGCACGCTTCAACCGCGGAAACAGCTCCGCCTTCGAAACGCTCACCTACACGCTCAGCGCCAGCAGCGGCTTCACCGCGCCCGCCGGCTCGTTCAACCGCACCGCCGGCGCGAGCAGCTCCTTCCAGAACAGCCACACCATCACGATGAACACCTCAACCCCCGGGACCAAGACCGGGACGATCACCATCAGCTCCAACGCCGCGGGCGCGCCGACGTATGTGATCAACGTCACGGGCGTGGTCGTCGCGCCGCCACCGGCGTGCCCGGCCGACATCGCTTGCGACGACGGCACGCCGCTGGCGCAGGCCCCGGGCTGCGTAAACAACGGCGTGAACGAGGGCGACTACAACGCCTTCTTCAGCGCGGGCGGCTTCTTCACCCAGGCTTCGCAGGGCAACGCCGCCATCGGCGCGTTCTGCGATATCGCCTGTGACGACGGCACACCCAAGGCCGACGCCCCGGGCTGCGTGAACAACGGCGTGAACGAAGGCGACTACAACGCCTTCTTCAACAATCTGTTCATCCCGTGCAACTGATTGTCGAGCACCTAACCCGTGATTTCGCATCGGCATCGCGTAACGAGCGGTGATTTCACCCTTTGACACCCCGGCACAAGGGATATTCCTGATTGTTCCGGCGGGGCTTGTGTGCGATGATCAATCCGCACAAGTCAGGACGCGCGGGGCGTTCGCGGCAGCGTGCGTGCTTGTGATCGGGGTGCCGTGGGATTGCCGCGGCTTTTCAGGGAGCATGCCATGTTCGGACTCGCCAACACGAATCGCTCGATGTGTTCACGCCCGGCCCGTTCACGCCGGGTTGCGTTGACCGTTGCCGCACTGCTTTGCCTCAGCGGCAGCGCCGCGGCGTTGCCTCCCATGACCATCCAAGTCGTCCTGAAAGAAGGCGACACCGTCAACGGCGTCACCGTCACCAGCGTCGACGGCGCGTCGATCAACTCGCTGGGCAACTGGTGGGCGACGGTCAACTCGTTCTCAAGCACCCAGCCACAGGCCGCCATCCGTGACGGCGCGGTGGTCTATACCGAAGCGTCGATGGTCAACGGACCGGGCGGCTCAGTTCGCGTCTTTGATTGGAACCAGACCACCATCAACGACCAGGGGCAGATGGTCTGGCCCTTGCTCACCGTGCCGACGAGCGGGACCGATTCGGGTCTGTTCTACAGCGAGACCGGCGCCGCGCAGACAGAGTGGGGGGCGTACGAAGGCACACTCGCTTACGACGAGGGTTTCGGTCGCGTGGCGACCTGGGCCTCGTTCGCCGATGTGAAGATGCTCAGCAACCGCCGCGCGTTCATGATCGCCTCGGTCGATGACTTCTCCGTCCAGGGCACCATCAACCGCGCGATCATGCAGGCGACCTTCAACGCCGACGGCACCCTCGCCTCCACCATCCGCTACGCCACCGAGGGCGACACCCTCACCGGTCAAACCGTCCCGATCCGCGGGAGCCAAGTCACCAGCAGCCAGAACGACGCGAATAACAACGGACAGTTCATCTGGGTTCCTCTGCTGCGAAACCCCGACGCGCCAACGACCGCCGACGAGATGATCTACCTCGGCACCAGCACCGAACTGGTCAAGGAAGGCTCGCCCTCGATCATCCCCGGCCGCAACTGGGGCAGCCAGAGCAGCACCAACAGCGCCGTCGGCATCAACGACAACGGCGATTACGTCTACCGCGCCGCGCTCGACGGCGCCACCGCCAGCAATGCCGTCATCGTCAAGAACGGCGTGAAGTTCATCCAGAAGGGCGACCCCTTCCCGCCCAACCCCGCCTTCAACGTCACGGCCATCAACAGCGGGTCAACCTGCGTCCGAATCGATAACCAGGGCTTCGTCTGGTGGTGGGCCGATTGGTCCGACCCCGACGCCAACGTCGACACCGGCATCATGCGCGGCAACGAAATCGTCCTGCAAGAGGGCATGACCCTCCCCGGCGGCGCGGTGCTCGACTTCTTTTCAACCGGGCCTGAGGATTTCAGCGTCTCTCGAGATGGAAAGCGCATGGCCTGCGTCGTCACGCTCGTCGGCGGAATCGAAGCGGTCGTGACCGTCTCGTTCCAGGATGCACTCGCGAGTTGCAACCCCGCCGATATCGCTTGCGACAATGGCTCACCGCTGGTCACCAGCCCCGCTTGCACCAACTCAACCACCGGCCCGAACGAAGGCGACTACAACGCCTTCTTCGCCGCCGACGGCTTCTTCTTCCAAGCCGGCCAAGGCACCGCGGGCATCGGCGGCACCTGCGACATCGCCTGCGATAACGGCGAACCACCCTCACGCGCCCCCGGATGCACGAACAACGGCGTGAACGAGGGCGATTACAACTGCTTCTTCAACAACTTGTTCTTGCCGTGCGTTTGAAGCGGGATGACGAGCCCAGCGATCAGGGACGAGGGCTGGGTTGGGTGAAGGTCGAGGGGGCGAGGGCGAAGACCTGAAGCCAAAGTCCTGAGCCCCGCGAATCGAGAAAGCACAGAGCCCCGGCCCTCGTTGGACCGGGGCTTTCTTCTTGGCGGTGAATGAAACAGGACTCGCGTGGATTCTCGCCGCAGAGGGCAGTTTGCACGACTCAGCCCGCCAACGATCGCCTATGGCTCACGCACCAGTTCCGGGCGATTCCAACACGCTCCACGGCACTTCCACCCACGCCACCTCGAAGCCCGCCGCGTTGCCGTCGGTCGACGACCTCACCGGTCCAGCCCGCGCCGAGGGGCAGCCCTGGGGCAAGTCCACCCCGAACCCGGCCGAGCCTTTGCTGCTCTCGGGCCCGCGCTCGCGCCGTGAAGAGTTCTTCCGCGTGCTGCGCATCAGCGTTGAGTTCATCCGCGGGTTCCGTGCGCTGCACTTCGTCGGGCCCTGCGTCACCGTCTTCGGCTCGGCTCGATTCTCCGAGACACATCCCTACTACATCCTCGCTCGCGACATGGGCAAGCGGCTGGCAAACATCGGCTTCACCGTCCTCACCGGAGGCGGGCCCGGGATCATGGAAGCCGCCAACCGCGGCTGCCGCGACGCACAAGCCGCCGGTGCAAAGGCCATGAGCATCGGCTGCAACATCGAGCTCCCCCACGAGCAGAAGCCCAACCCCTATGTCGATAAGTTCGTCGAGTTCCGCTACTTCTTCGTCCGCAAGGTCATGCTCGTCAAGTACTCCTACGCCTTCGTCGTCATGCCCGGCGGCTTCGGCACGCTCGACGAGCTCTTCGAGGCCGCCACGCTCATCCAAACCGGCAAGATCCAGTCCTTCCCCGTCGTGCTGATGGGCAAGGCGTACTGGGGTGACATGTTCACGTTCATCCAGGAGCGCATGCTCCGCGCTGGCACCATCAGCCCCGAGGATCTCAAGCTCTTCCTGCTCACCGATTCACCCGAAGAAGCCATCGCACACATCGAGGCCCACGCCGTCACCCCGTTCAAGCTCAGCCGCGGCCAGCCGCAAGCAAAGCGTCCGTTCTTCTGGCTGGGTGAGCACAACGGCAAACGCTGAGATCAAACAGAGACACGCCTCATCCGCACCAGCAATGGGCATTCGCTCGAAGGGCGCGTGCAAGAGCCGAGTGCTTTGGGTACTCGGAGGTCTGGGGTTGCCAATGAAAAATGCCCGCTGCGGTCCACACGGCCGTAGCGGGCACTGGTAGGAATCATCCGGACTTTGGCGATCATCCAAAGCGTCTTCTCACGCATCGCAACTGGGCGAATGCCGCCAAACCCCGCCCGCCGATACACAATACCGATTCTGACGTGAGCGCCAAGGGCTTTCCGCGACTGTGGGCTCGGTTCTCGCAGAATCCGAAAAACACCGCATCTTGCTCATCTTGCCCGGGTTCACAGAGACTTCACCAATGCCGCTCGCGAACGTGCTCGCATCCACTCCTGGCTTCGATTCTCCGTACGACGCGACAAGAACTGCTGCAATCACCCGCAAAAAACAAGAAACCCCGCGGCTACCGGTGAGGGAGAGCCGCGGGGCTCGAAGATGGCGTTGTCGTCGTCACATCTTCCATGCTGACCCACCACGAGTCAGCGGCATCGGTTGTCACCCACCCACACTTACTCGTCGCGGGCCATCAGGCCCGGTGCGACCAGCGCGGCGGTCATAGCGACGCCCAGTACCAGGACATCGAACATCCAACCGAACGCGAGGGCCACGGGGCCGACCTTTCGGTTCGACCGAGCCGTGCTCACCACCCCCGCCTTGATCCCAACCTGCGTGTTCATCGAAGCGTTCCTCACCATCGCACCACCCCTCCCATCGTCCGTCGCTGCGTGAGCAGCCCGATCAACACGCCGCCCGCTCGACGCTCGGCTCGGTGCGTTCCCGCATCAAACCAAGCGACCGACAGGCACATCTTCCGCTCGGTTCACGCGCCGGGGCTCTCTCCTCCAGCGGGGCGTGACCGTCTGTTCTCCACACCCAACGTCTTTCGACGGCGGGCGTTTCTCTCTCTCCACAGCGGGGCAATCAAGCAAGGTCATTTCCCGTGCGGAACACCCAAGGTTTCTCAGGCCTTGAAGCGGACGAACAAGGTCTTCGTCGATCGACGGCGGGCTCGGCGTCTCTCTCTCCGCCAGTCAGCGGTGGGAGGAAGGAGTGTCGTGTTATTCCGCCAACCAGCAGTAAACACCAACCCTCGCCGTCGATCGTCAAAGACCCTCGCGTTGGTTTACGCTTCGGTCTTCTGTTCTTGCACCGGGTTGTCAAAGAATCCGACGTTCCGAATCACTGAAAAGTCTGTGTCAATCGACGGCGGCTGGTCGCGTCTCTCTCTCCGCTCATAGACGGTGGGAGGAAGGAGTGTCGTGTTATTCCGCCTACAAGCGTCTCTCTCGCTCCAATCCGCCGCCGATTGTCACAGACTCTTCAGGTCATCAGGGATCAGCGGCTCAACCGACCTTGCTCTCTCTCCACCAACGACGTGGGAGGAAGGAGTGTCGTGTTATTCGCCGTCGGCAGTTTCAAGGCCGGCTGTTGCCGCTGATCCGCGATGACCCGTCTCGTCCAAAGCCTCCTGTGCTCGCGTTCGTTCGCTTGACTCTTCTTCCCTCTCAACCAGCCCCACCGTGGCGCCGATTGGTGTTCTTGCTCTTCTTCGTCCCGGGCTCGCCCTTGCGAACCTTCACTTCCACGTTCTCGAGCGGGTCCGGAATCGCCCCGGGCACCGCTTGTCGAAGCACACTCTCCAAAACCTCGACATCCGCCGAGGGTCCCAGGTACGCCGTCGCTCCAGCCCGCCGAACCGTCAACTCGCCCCGTTCCGAAGCGTCGTTGGCGATCGCCACCACCACCAGCGGGTTCCAGTGCCGTCGGATCTTCTCGATCAACGCCAACGCACCGTCACCAGCCGCGGAAACCTGGACCACCACGGCCCGGGCTCCCGCTTGCAACACCTGCCGCACCGGCGAACCGACGCGACCGTCCACAACCGTCCAACGATGCTTCAGTACGCATCGGGACAGTCCAGACACCATCTCCTCGTCGTATCGAACGACGATGATCGATGTACACTCGCGGCCTGACATGACCAGGAACACTCCTCTCGGTCGTGGGACCGCCTCTCTCATCCGTGCTCATGCGAGCGGCGTGCCAAACCGCAGGTGCGAATGCGCCCGCACAAGAAACACCACTTTCTCAAGCAGAAAACCGCAAAGAACAACCACTCCACCCCTCACCAGCCCGCTCGCTCACGCGGCTGAGATTCTGTACCGAAGCGGTACCACCAGCGTGCGTGAGTACGAGATTGGCTCTGCGAACGCCGATCAACGTCGAGGTCTGTACCAAACTGGTGCAAGTACCAAAATGGAACACGTCGGGAACGATGAAGAATCCCGCGCTCGTGGTGTGCGCCAACACCGCAGATTCACACGACCTTCACCAGTTTGCCCGCTTTGACATGTTCACCCCATGACACCCCACCCGCGAGCCTCCGGGCGTATTCCGCCGCGCTCATGGCCCTCCCGCCTTTCACGCCATACCCGCACCACCAATCCCGCCCGCGGCTTTCCTATCCTGCCCCCATGACGCAGACTTCCACCTCGCAGCCCGGTTCCGCCGCCCACGGCAACTCGATCGGCGGCGGGCCCGTGATGCCCAACGACTTCACCCTCCCGCTCAACCTCCTCCGCCGCGGCAAGGTCCGCGACGTCTACGAGCTGCCCGCCTCAAGCATCCCCGCCCACCTGGGCAATCAAGGCGAAGACGCCCTGCTCATCGTCGCCAGCGACCGCATCTCCGCCTTCGACGTCATCATGCCCACGCCGATCCCGGGCAAAGGCCGTCTGCTGACCAGCCTCGCGACCTTCTGGTTTGAGTTCATCCGCTCGCGCAGCATCGTCGAAACACACGTGCTGAGCACCAACGTCGACGACCTCCCCGCCTCGCTCCTGCCCATGAACGACCCGCGCCGCGACATCCTCCGCGGACGCATCACCATCGGCCGCCGCTGCCGCGTCATCCCCATCGAGTGCGTCGTCCGCGGCTATCTCGAAGGCTCGGGCTGGAAGGAATATCAGCAGTCCGGCACGGTCTGCGGCGTGGCGCTCCCCAAGGGCCTCCGCCAGTGCGACAAACTTCCGCAGCCGATCTTCACCCCCGCCACCAAGTCCGACAGCGGGCACGACGAGAACATCTCCTTTGAGCGTGCCTGCGACGAGCTGGGCGTCGGCGGGCTGGAGACCATGAGCATCTTGCGCGATACCTCGCTGCGGATCTATCAGGAAGCCGCCGACTACGCCCTCAAGCGCGGCATCATCATCGCCGACACGAAGTTCGAGTTCGGCCTGCCCATCGACAGCGAAAAGAAACAAGGCCGCGTGTGGATCCCCCCGATCCTCATCGACGAAGCCCTCACCCCCGATAGCTCACGCTTCTGGCCCGCAACGGACTATCAGCCCGGCCGCGCACAGAAGAGCTACGACAAACAGTTCCTCCGCGAATACCTCGAATCGCTGGTGGAAAAAGGCCAGTGGAACAAAACCCCGCCCGGCCCGAACCTGCCCGCAGAAGTCGTGCAAGGCACCCTCGACCGCTACCAGCAAGCCGTCACCAAGCTCTCAGCAAAGCCCTGAGTCGGCAGAATCAAGTGCTGAGTGCTGAATGGGACGATCCGAGCTTTGAGCGTTGAGTTCTGAGCTTTGAGTATCTGTTCCTAGTGCCCAGTGCCCAGTGCCTACTCCTCACTTCACCTCAGTCGTCCCCCGCTGCTCTTCGATCAGCGCCTTCCGCGCCATGTCCTTGCGGTGCTGCTCGATCCCCTCCGGCGGCGGGAAAATCGTCGTCAGTTCCTTCATCACCTCCGCCGCCTGTTCCTTGCTCATGCCCTGCTGCGGCATGTTCATCGACAGCCACGTGTCGTACGTCCAGACCTTCTGATCCTCCGCCAGACGCGACCAGATCGTCAGCGCATTCGTCGGCCCGACATACTGCATCGTCAGGGCGGTGTAGAACGCCGTCAGCTCGCGGAAGTCCTTCTGCATCACGCCCATGCGGGCCGTGTTCGTGTCCACACCCGTCGTCCGCCACTGCTCGCTCGTGTACGCCTTGTGGAACCGCTCCGCATACGCCATCGACGTGTTGTAGATCTTCATGTCCCCCGCCAAAAGTCCGTTCACCAGCGCCCCCTGAATACTCGCGGCCACCTCCTGCACAGCAATGTTCGGGCTCGTGATCCGCTCATTGACGTTCCAGATTACAAACTGATCCAGGCTCTGCTGGAGCCAAATCGTGGCCGACGGATCGTTCGAGTTGATCCCCTTCCACGTCGCCAGCTTCAATCGGTACGCCTGCGCGTCTTCGATCTGCCCGCGCCGGTACAGGAACGTGATCGCGTCGTGCAGGAAGTTCTCATACCCCGCGGCATAAAACCGGAATGTCCGCCCGCGGATATCCGCGTCGTACTGGTTCAGGTACTGCTTCTCTTCACGCTCCATCAGCTCCGTGATCACCTGCCCGTACGTCGAGATGAAATAGTCATTCGGCATCGTGACATAGCGGTCCGAGTGGTTCACGTCGAACATCACCAGCCCGTTGCGGAACATCTCCTGCAGCGCCTGCACCACCATCCGGTCGGTGTTGATGAAGTCGAAGTTTTTCGCGTTGTTCGCGTTCACGCGTGCCAGCGCTTCCTCAACGCCCCGCGCCGCCCAGTACAGCGCGTGCGCCGCCGGGTGCCGCCAGTCAAGCGGGCCGTACTTCCTCGTATAGCGGATCATCCGCTCCGGTTCCATGTGGTACTCGTCGATGAGCATCCGCTTGCGCAGGTGCGCAATCAGCGCCCGCATCGACTCCACACGATCGTTCTTGCTCAGCAGCGCCAAAAACGGATCGATCGGCATCTCCGCCAGCTTCGGATTCACCGCCGCCAGCGCGTCGAACTGCTTCACCGACGACCGACGAAGCTCAAGATTCGCCAGGAACGTCCGCCGCCCGCTGGGGGTCAGCACGTCCATCTTCTGCTGATCGCGCAGCTCCTCAACGATCGTCTTCGCTTCGGGAAACTTCGCGTACAACGCCTCGATCGTCGGCTCGGCCCGCTCGATCCGCCCGATGTAGTCCGTGGTATAGACCTCGATCGCCGAGGCCGTGTCACGCATCTTGTCCGTCCGCGCCGGCGGCGTGCCCGTCACGATCGTCCACTCGATGGCGAACTGCTTCTTGTAGTACTGGTTCGCGTCGTCCATCAACCCCTGCACCTTGTGCAGATGGATCCACGCCAACTCCTTGTGCAGCAGCAGGTCCGACGGGTTCTGCGGGATCGCCTCATCGCGCAGCAGCCTGATCCCCGCGTTGACCCACTGCCACCGCTCCTGCACCGTGTTCGTCACCACCGAAATGTTGTACGCCAGGTTCCACGCGTGAAAAACCCACACCCGCGGGAACCGCGGCTGCAACCGCGTGATCGTCCGCGCCAGGTCCACCGCCTCGTGAAACTTCCCCGCCTCCTTCAGGTCGTTCGCACGCATCCACAGCGCGTTGATGAACAACCCGCGGAACGCACCCGCCGCGATCCCCAGCGCTTCGTCGGGCTTCATCCCGTCCTCGGCCTTGTCCGTGTACGTGAGCTGGTTCCGGCTCGCGGAGGCAGACAGCAGCGACGTGGTCACCACGCTCAGCCCGCCGCAGACGGCGATGAGCCCCGCAGCGACGACGCGAACGTACCCGCGCCGCGCGTTGAAGCCTCTTCGAGCGTTGATCTTCGAGCCCCGAGCTGATTTCAACGAACTGCCGCTCATGCACAACCTCGCAGACCGAAACACCCGCCGCCACCACGTTCACCACCACCGCTCACACCCTTCATACGTTTCAGTTGCCGGAATAGATCGCCAGTTCCCGTTGGCGGAAGATCGCCGACCCGATAGCGAACATGAGTGTGCCGATCAGCAGCAGGATCACCCCGCTCTGCGCAACCGACTCCCACGCGAGATACTTCCCCTCAACCACCGACGAGATCGGGCTCAGTTCCGCGTACGTCTTGAAGACCATCGAGACGTTCTCGCTGATCCACGCCACGACTTCCTTGTACCAGATCGTCTTGTTCTCGTTGTCGGTCGTCGAGTAGTTCTCAACCGCCTTCTGCACGAACGACGCCGACTCGGCCATCAGAAAAACGCCGAACCCCATCAGGCACGAGACCGAGAACGACAGGAAAGTCCCGGCGCAGATCGCCACCGACGTCAGGAAGACCATCTTCAGCCACAGCACGAGCATCGCCCGCAGGTAGTTCGGCGCGAACGTGCTGACGGGGTAGCTGATCTGCAATCCGTCGCCCGCGCTGAAGGTGATCGTCTGCGGGTTCCCGCGGAGGGTTTCGATATCGCCGTTGTAGACGAAGATGTCGAGTCTGCCGTCGGGCCCAATGTCCTTCGGATACACCGGCAGCGTCATCGCCTGCCCAAGGTTCACCGTCACCACCCGCGGCTCAGACCGCCCGACGACGAACGTCAAACGGTAACTCTCCGTCGGGCTGTTGTTCCCCGCGTTGACCTTGTACCGCAGCATCATGGGCAGGTTGACCCGCTTCGCCGCCTGCATCCCGTCGAAGGAAAACTTCTTGCCCAGCCCGCCGATCTGCGCCGGGGCGACGCTCAGGAACTCCTGGAGTTTCTGCGCCGCGACTTCCCGCGCGATCCGCTGAACATCCGGCTCCGGTTCGCGCGGATCACGATCACGCGCGTCGTTCATCTGCTTGACACGCCGCTGAACCTCCGCCTCCAGCCCCGCCGCATCCGCCGGCGGGATGTACGGGTTGATCGTCGCACGCCCCGCGAGCACCTGAAACTCCAGCACGAAGCGGTCCTCGCTGAAGGCCGTGGGATCCTGCCGGCTCGCCACAAACGGCGCTTCCTCACCCAGGGCCTTCTGATGCCGCAGGTACTCGGTGAAGAGGTACACGCCCGTCGCCGAGACGCCCAGCAGCAGCGCCCCGACAATGCTGACCCCCAGCCACTTGCCCAGCACATACTCCCACGCCTTCACCGGCTTGGTCATCGTCTGCCAGATGATCTTGTCGCGCTGCTCCTGCGAAACCGTGGCGGCGGAAAGAAAGACCACCAGGATCGCCGTCAGCAGGTAACTGCCGCCGGTGCCGTACTGCAGGAAGTTCTGAACCTTGTACCGCAGCGGCCCGGAGCTTTCGAGCGCACCGGGCAAGGCCGCCAGCGCCAGGATGAGCATGACGATGAAGACCAGCGAGATCTTCATCCGCACCGCCTCATGGATCACGTTCCGCGCAATCGCCAGCACGGGCGTCGCGCCCGAGAGCAGCATCGCCGCCCCACGAACCAGCGTCGAGAACGCCAGCGACAGGCACAGCACCGCCGCCGAGAACTTCCCAAGTCCCCCGACCGTCGGCCAGTATCCCCCCGTGTTGATCGCGCCCAGGTAGATCATGGGCCCCGACACCCCGCCACCGAGCACCAGCACGCCAAAGTACGTCAATCCTAACCCCGCCCACACCGCCGTAAGTCCAACCGCCCCCGCGCCCACGATGATCAGCGTCACCCGCCCGGTGGAGAGACTCTGCTCGCTCAGACGGTTGACGATGTCCGCCACCGTCTGCATCGTGCCCTTCTGCTCCGCAATCGCCTCGTCGTACAACCGCAGTTGCCCGGGGTCAACCTTTTTGCGGGCCTCGTCGATGTTCGCTTTCTCTTCCGGCGAGAACGTCGGGTCCACCACCGAGATCTGCCGCCCCAGAATGTCCTCGGCCCGGGCGCTCTGGCTGACGCTGTACCACACGAGTGCGGTGATCATGCCCAGCACAATCACGCCGCTGGCGACGAGCTTGAACAGCATCGACTGCTGCACCGAGTCGATCTTGGCTATGCGCTCCGACCATGACATGAACTGCACGCTCCCGCCGAGGGCCAACTCACCCAGGGCACAAATCTGCTTGACCCAATCCCCCCGACCTCTCAACCTTCCAACCGCATCCAGATCCGCTCAGCACTCAGCACTCAGCACGCACTCACGCCTTGCCCTTCCCCGCTTCGTCCCCGCCTCCACCCAGCAGCGAATCGATCACCGACTGATCCACTTCGGGCTTCTTCGCCGCGGGCGTCGCCGCCGACGATCCGCCGCCGCTCGAAGGCACCCCCGCCGCGGGCGTGCTTCCCCCGCCACTTTCGCCCGTACCACCGCCGGAAACAAGCTGCCCGATCAACGACGCGTCCGGCCCAGTCGCCTTGCTCTGCGCCGTCGCGGCTTCCTGCTCGCCCTTCAACCTTGCCCACTTCGCCGCGTCTTCTTCCTTCGTGTTCTGAACCAACTGGCTGATGAGCTGCTCGCCCTTGGGCGCCTCCACCTCGTTCGCACCAGTTGCACGCAGGAAGCCCGCCGTCTGCCCACCGTGACGCGCGCCGCTGGTCTCCACGCGCTCCTGCATCGCCCTTTCGACGATCTTGACGAACTTCTCTTCCAGCTTCTGCCGCCCCTTGCTGACGCGGTTGATGCTCTGCCGCCCGCCCGTCCGCTCGCGGATGAGTTTGTCGATCGCCTCGATCGTCCCCTCGTCCAGCGGCTCGGTCTCGATCAGCGACCGGTCCTCGGCCGTCAGAATCTCATCGCACGTGCCCTCTTCGCGGATCTTGCCGCCGTAGAGGATCACCATGCGGTCGACGCAGTATTCCACATCCGCCAGCAGGTGGCTGGAGAGGATGATGGTCTTCTTCCGCCGCCCGAGCTCCAGAATCAAGTCCTTCACCTGCCGGGTGCCGATGGGGTCCAGCCCCGTCGTCGGCTCGTCGAGGATCAGCAGGTCCGGGTCGTTGATCAGCGCCTGCGCGAGGCCGATGCGCCGCTGCATGCCCTTGGAGTACTCACGCACCTGCCGGAACTGCACGCCCGTCAGCCCCACCATGTCCAGCAGCGCGTCGATGCGCGACTTGCGTGTGCGCGGGTCGAGCTGGAAGAGTTTCGCGTAATACTCCAGCGTCTCGCGCGCGTTCAGGAACGGGTAGAGGTAGCTCTCCTCGGGCAGATAGCCGATCTTCTTCTTGATCGCCACGTCGCTGGGGGACTTGCCGAAGATCGCCACGCGTCCGGAGGTCTGCTTCAGCAGCCCGAGGATGATCTTGATGGTGGTGCTTTTGCCCGAGCCGTTAGGCCCCAGAAGCCCGAAGATCTCGCCGTGACGAACCTCGAAACTGACCCCATCGACCGCGCGGGCGCGGGTGCGCATCCAGAAGTCTTTGAACGTCTTGGTCAGGCCCTGCACCGCCACGACGGTGGGGGCGCTCTTCTGTTGCACTGAAGTCTGGACCATGCCTTCGATCTCCCGCGCGCCGTCCGTTCCGCGCTCAGCCGTCAACACCCCGCCGCCCTCCGCGACCGTTCAACACCGACCCCGCCCTCTCGCTTACTGCGACTTCACTTCCTTCGAGGGCGTCGTCAGCGTGTTGAACTTCCCGTCCTGGATCGTCTTGATCTCCTGCTTGCCGATCGCCGCCCGCCGATCTTCCAGCAGCTTCATCTCACGCAGCCGCGCGATCTCCGGGTCCGTGTTCAGCCACAGGTCCAGCCCGCCCGGCGGCACGTACCACATCACCACCTTCTCGCCACGCGACATCATCTGCTGGTACGCCTCGGCCCAGTCCCCCGTCACCAGCAGCTTCGGGTTCGTGCGATAGATCGCCAGCTTCGCCTTGAACAACTGCGCGTCCGCCGCCGCCCGACGCGAAACGCCCGAGCGGTAGCTCTGCGCTTCCTTGATCGTCGTCGACGCCTGACCCGCAAGCATCTTGCCCCCGGGCGTGGGCTTCGACCCGTCGAGAATCGCGTTCAGCATCTCCAGCGTCGCTTCAGACGCCGCCTTATCGCCCGCGGCGATCTGCTTTTCATAGTCGCGGACGAGTTTCAATAGATCGTCCGCCGCCTCCCCCGCGGTGTTCGCCATCTTCGTCCGACGCTCCTGCTCCGCCGACTCAACCTCGCGACGCGCCTCCGCCTTGCTCGAATCCACCGTCGCGAAGTCCTTCCGCAGGTTCAACGGCGGCGTCCGCGTATCCATATCCAGATTCGTAATCACAATCCCCGAGCGGTTCTCGTCCAGCGTCTTCTGCGCAATCTCCCGCGCCAGGCTCTGCACCAGCGGCATCGGGCCCTTCCGCTCCGCGTCGGGCTGGTCCTTCAGCAGTTCGTCGATCGAAACCTGCCCAACCGCCTGAACCACCCCGCGCATCACCGCGCGGTTCACCAGCAGCCACTCCGACTCCGGGTTGATGTTGCGGGCATAGTCCAGCACCCCGGTGGCCGACCGCTGATACTGCACCTTCCACCGCGTGTGCCCGATGCTCAAGTCACCCATCAGGTTGTGCCCGTCGGCGATCGGGTCCAGCCGAAACTTCGCCTGCCCCTCCAACTCCGTGACGGCCTTCCGCCGATCCTCTTCACGCACGCCCTGGAAGAACTGACGGTCCATGTCCATCGTCTGCGCGCTGGTGTCGATCTTCACCACCTCGCCCAACGGTGCCGGCAGACTGAAGGCAAACCCCGGCGGCACCGGCTGGCTCTCCGCCTCGCCCAGCGTCACGCGGATCCCCGACTCGGTGGTCTTCACCGACTGAAAACCGCTCCCCGCGTACGCAACCACCAGCCCCAGCATCGTCAGCTGAATAATCCGGTACGTGATCTTCAGCGCCTCGGCCAGCGACTGGTTCGCCGGGTCCATCAGCGACGAAACATCGCTGCCGCTCTGCCCGGCGCGAAGCTGCACCGACGCGGGTCGACGACGCATCATCGCGGGGTTCGGCGCCGGTGCGCCGCCGCTGTTGCCGTTGCCCTGCCCGCCCGCGTTGTTCCCTGGAATCTGGCTCACTTCAGTTCCCTCCCTTGCTGCCGGCCGGGGTCTTGCCCGTCTCGGCGCCGGGCTGCTGCGGGAAGAGCGTCGGCACGCCCTTGAGCTCCTTGTCCAGCGCCATGTTCGGGTTGAAGACGCTCATCCCCGGGGCGCTCATGGGCATCACCACCGTGGTGGTCTTGCCCAGCCCCGCCCGCATCAGGTCCAGCGAACGCAGGAAGATCGCCAGTTCGGAATCCTCACGCATCATCTCGTAATACTGCGCCGCTTCCTGATCGCCCTGCGAGCGGATCGTGTCGGCGCGCTGCTTGACGAAGTCCATGATGATCGCCGCGTCAGACTCCGCCGACGCACGGATCGCCTGCGCCTCGGCCTTGCCCGTCTCCACGCTCGCCGCCGCGATCCGCGTGCGACGTGCCTTCATCGAGTCAAAGACGCTCTGCGTGATCGCCTCGGGCATCTGGATGTTCGCGATCGCCACCGTCACCACTTCGATCCCGCCCTCCGCCAGGGCCTTGCCCGAACCGCCCGCCGCCTCGCGCGACAGCAGACGCTCCTTGATCTTGCCCTCGAGCTCCGCCAGCTTGCTGCCGCCGGCTTCCACGCTCAGCAGTTCGTCCAAACGGTACTGGCTCACGGCCGAGAGCGCCGACGACAACGACCCGCGCAGCGTGTCGCTCGCCTCGCGCACGTGGTCGATCGGGCGGCTGCCACGCCCATAGAGCTGATAGAACTTCAGCGGGTCGGTCACACGCCAGGTGACAAACGCCGTGACGATGAGCTGCGACTCGTCGCGCGTCGCGACGGTCTGGGGCAGCGCCTCAACGACCTGCTTGCGCGTGTCGTACTTGATGACGTTCTGGATCGGGTAAGGCCAGCGGAAACCCATCCCCGGGTTCTCGCGGATCGACTCGGCCGAGGCCTTGCCGAAGGTGGTCACCACGGCTTTCTCCGTGAACCGCACCGAATAGGTGGTCATGAAGGCCAGGATCGCCAGCACAATCACACCCGCGACGAAAAACTTCAAGAGCTTCTGCATACCTGCTCCACAGTCAACTCAAGCCAAGACACACAACCCATCACAACCAAACACCCGCTCCCCAGTTCCCCAGTTCCCTTGATCCCTCGATCCCTTCTTTACTTCGGCGCATCGCTCGTAAACACGTTCCCGCCCGAGCCGGTTTCCTCGGCGTTGATCCGCACGCGCGTCTCCTTGTTGTCCGGGACGATGTACACGCGTGAGTCGGCGAGTTCTTCTTTAAGCATGTCGAAGTAGAGCTGCGCCTTGTACAGCGTGGGGTTGGCGTTGAAGGCCGCCAGACGCCCGCCGTAGGCCAGGGCCTGCCCCCGCTGACGCATGTGCTTGGCCCAGCGGGTCGCCCGCGCGGTGGCGAGCGTTGAGGCCGCCTCGCCGCCCGCGGAGATGATCAACTGCTCGACCTTCGCGGTCTGCTCGGCGATGAGCTTCGCCTCGGCCTTCTCACGCGTGAGCTTCTCGAGCTGACGCAGTTCCTTCGCGATCGTGTTGCCCAGTTCCAGCGAGCCCACCGCGCGGGTGATGCTCTGGATCGCCTGCGTCCGGCCGGTCTCCACCAGTTCCTCGCGGGCCTTCTTGCCCTGCACGATCTTCTCGAACTCGGTGGCGACTTCTTTCTGCGGGTGCACGCTCTCGATCCCGGCGTACAGAACCTCGATCCCCGCCTCGGCCGAATCGAACGACGCCTGCACACGCTTGAGGATCTGCTCGCCGGCCTTCGCGCGCCCGGCACCGATGATCTCCTCGTCGTTGTACCGCGCCAGTTCCAGCATCACCTCACGCTGGGCCATCGACTTGACCAGGTCTTCACGCGTGCTGGGGGTTGCGAACCGCTCCCACTTCTCAACGTCGCTGATGCGGTACCGCATCGGCACGCGCACCGCGATCAGGGCCAGTTCCGCCGAGGGCGTGCTGCCGCCCACGGCATTCGCCTGTGTCGCGCCCGGGACCGTCCCCGCGCGGGCCGCCCGCAGCACCGCGTACGTCTCTTTGACCTTATGGTCGTTGGTCCAGAGCAGGGCCTTGACGTCCGCCGGGGCGGCGGGGGTGGCCAGTTCGACTTCGCGCATGTCGGTCACGGGCGTGCGGTCGATGCTCTCGAAGGGCCAGGGGAGTTTGAAGTACAGCCCGGGCTCGAGGGCGCCGTACGCCGTGCCGTTGCGGACGCGGATGCCGCGTTCGTTCGTGTCAACCACCGCGACGCAGGTCAGCAGCCAGATGACCGCGGCGCCCATGAGCAGCAGGGGCAACGCGGTGCGGGCCACGAGCTTGTACGCCCAGGTGCCCGTGACATCGATACCGACCTGATAGCTGATCGCCCCGCCGATGCTCTTGGCGATGCGGTCGGGCGAAGCGACGAACCCGAGCACGGGCGAATCGAACGCCGCGCGAGGCACCTCGCCCGGCTTGCGCGGGCGGTAGAGGTTCAGCAGCAGGTTGACGAAGATTTCAATGCCCAGGAACCCCGCCAGGCCCGGGATGATGATCTGCAAGTACCGCAGCACGTCGTCGCGGCCGGCCATGTCGGTGAAGTGACCGGCCGACATCGCCAGCCCGATCACCGAGGCGAGCACGGCATACGCCGCACCGCCGCGAAGATTCGCCCAGACCTTCTGCTTCGCCATCCCCGAAACGAACCGGGCGAAGATGAACCCCACCACGCCCAACCCCAGCCCGACCGCAATCGCCCACCCACGGTTCGGCGGCTTGATGAACTGATCCAGCCCCGCCTTGTCATAGGTCATCCGCCCGCTGGCGTCGTTGATCCGCCAGTACGCCAGCGCCAGCAGCACGATCGCCAGCAGGACGCTGAAGCCGGGGACCAGGAACTTGTGCATCCACGCCAGCCGCCGGGCCGCGACTTTCAGTTCGTCGCCCGACGAAGCGAAGACCGACCCACCCTGGGCGGAGTCGAGCTGCTCGGCTTCGAGCGCTTCGATCCGTTCCCGGCGGTGCTGATCGAAGACGATGGCGAGGATCAGCCAAACGGCCGCCCCCAACAGGACGGCGTACGCGCCGCTGGTGGCGGTATGGTCCTTGCCCAGCACGCTGTAAATGAGCAGGCCGATGCCCATCAGCAGCTGGATCACCAGCCCCAACACCGCGACGCTTGTCGCCCTCGAATAGCTCAGGTAGTCCGGTTTCATACGCCTCCGAGGGCTCCCTGCCTGACCTTCGCGTTCAGTGATCTCCGCTCACGTAAGCGGGGACGCTGCGACGCGGCTCAAACCACGATCTCACCCACCCACCCTACCCGATTCACTCAGAACGAGCGAACCGATCTCTCCACGCTCCCCACACCGCCCGCCATCAAGGCCCCTCCCTTCCCACGACCGAATCGTTTGCCAACCCATCGGGCGAGGGAGGGGAGTTTGAAGGGCGGGTATTGTCGCCCAAACGCGTCCCGCTGTCCACCGGGAAAGGTGGGAAGCTGGAGGATGGGCAAGATGGGCGGGTTTCGGTCGGAGTGATCCTCAGGCCGTCCACACGCCATCGTCGTCCGCGCAAGTTTCGCGTGTCATTGAAACGCGAAGGCCCAGCGCGTGCGCGCGGCGACGGGCCTCTCTCGAAGCCCGCCGACGTTCGCTGTGACCTCCGTACGCATGGGCTGGCGGTTGGTTCGTGGTGGAGGTGAACATTTGGGTGCGGGTTGCCGTAGGCTTGAGATGAAGACGATGGGTTGAGTGGGTGTGTCTTATACACATCTGGTGCTGAGGACCACTTATGGGGGGTATTGTTGTGTGCTTCGATTTGTCGTTCAGTAAT
>JACVCS010000143.1 GCA_016741915.1 Phycisphaerales bacterium
GAACGTGGAATACCAGGCCTCCGCCCGGTCGTTCAGGATCGAACAAGTCTCCGGTGGCTACCGCATGATGACCCTGCCCCAGTTCCGGTCGGTCATCGCGACCCTCCAGGGTCTGGGGGCCGGGAGCAAGCTCAGCCGGGCCGCCATCGACACCCTGGCCATCATCGCCTACCGCCAGCCCGTCACCCGAGCCCAGCTCGAGGCCATCCGCGGCGTGGCCTGCGGCGAGGTCCTCAAGTCCCTCATGGACCGCCGACTGGTGACGATCACCGGTCGGTCGGAAGAGCTCGGGCGGCCTCTTCTCTACAGCACGAGCAAGGGGTTCCTGGATGCCTTCGGGCTGTCGTCGCTGAAGGACCTGCCCACGCCGGGCGAGCTGGGGTTCAGGCCTCTGACGCAGCCGAGCGGCGGGGCGGCACCGGCGGGCGAGTAAGCCGGTCGGGGAACCAATCGCGCGGGCGTGCGTCTGACGGCGCATCTGGTGCGAAGACCATCGCGGGTGAGGCTGAGCATCGTGGGGCACTTGTCACGGACGACACCGAAAGGGATGACGATGCGGAACGGCACGAAGGCGCGGACAACCAAGGTTGTGTGTGCGGCGGCGGCGGTGCTGATGATGCTCGCAGGGCAGAGCCTGGGGCAAGTGCCCGGCGGCGGCGCGGGTGGTTTGCCGAAGGGTGTGCCGCCTTCGGAGATCATTCCGAAGAAGAAGAAATCGGACCAGCCTCGCAAGGTGACTGACCCGACGGAGCCGAGCGATATGGCGCCGGGCGAGGCGTGGGGGCCGAAGGTTCTGATCAAGGGGAACGAGGCCCACTGGCTGGCGACGACGAACCTGCTTTTGCAGGCGGTGGATCAGATCGACGCGCAGGGGATGCCGGTGGGGCCTGGGTTGAAGTTTGATACGGCGGTGGTGGTCTTCCCGGTGCTGGAGCGCACGGCGGCGAGCCGGTTCATCCCCGCGAACTTCAAGAGCAAGCTGACGGTGCAGGGGCGTGAGGAAGATCTGACGCCCGAGTACATCAAGGGGTATCAGTCGGGGGTTCGGCTGGCGAAGTGGGAAGCGCGGCAGAAGGACGCGACGGAAGTGCGCCTGCGGATCGAGATCGGCATGGCGTGCGCGGCGACGCGGCTGGATGAAAAGCTCGCGATGCAGATCCCCTGGCCCAAGGACGGCAAGTGGCCCGAGACGGCCGCGACCACCTTCAAGCCCATGATGTTCGTGGACTATGTGGTGACGAGCGCGGAGAAGGCGGAGAGCGACAAGTTCTTTGCCGAGAAGGTCAAGGAATGGACGGACGGCGCGGACCTGAAGACGATGCCGCCGGTGCGGGTGGCGAAGATGATCGTTGGGCGGTGCATCGAGAGCGTGCGGAACCAGGGGGACGGGCTGAGGTACAACAGGACGCAGACGTTCCAGGGGTTTGATCTGCGCGGGGCGATGCAGACGCTGAAGGAGGGGATCGGTTCACCGCACGATCTGGCGACGGTGACGGTGGCGGCGCTGCGTGCGGCGGGGATTCCGGCGCGGCTGGTGATCGGGTTGGACAACACGCAGGCGGGGCGTGCGCGGGCGAAGGCGGACAAGCCGGTGCTGCACACGTGGGTTGAGTTCTGCCTGGTTGATCCGGGGAATGGGAAGGAGATCTGGATCCCGGTTGATCCGGTGAAGCTGCGCGGGGTGAGCAGCCGGGCGCCGGGGCTGGATCGGGACTGGCGGTACTTTGGCTCGCACGAGTCGCTTGCGGATTTGATCCCGCTGGCGTTCCACTTCCATCCGCCGACGACGGTGGTGGCGCACGGGTCGCCTTGCTTGTGGGGGTGGAGCACGACGCCGCAGACTTTGACGGCGGTGCAGACGATGAACTTCCAGATCAGCAGCCGACCGAGGCGGGCGGGTGATGATCCGAAGGATGATTCGTCGAAGTGAACGGGGAGTTTGGGGATGGTGATTGTGGTTTGATTCGAGTTTGCTCACGTGTGTGTGCGGCGTGGTGTTGCACGTCTGCGATCACTGATGTCGCGGGCTTTGATTTTGCGTGATGCTCGGTTGTGTGCTTTGGCCCACGCGGAGCGTGGGCTGGTCCAACACGCCACGCGGAGCGTGGCGGTACCCGGGGGCGTTTAGCCCACGCGGAGCGTGGGCTGGTCCAGCACGCCACGCGGAGCGTGGCGGTACCCGGGGGCGTATGATGCGGCGAGTGATGGTTTTGATCATTTGAGTACCCGCAACTGGAGCAGGCATGTCCACTTTGAATGCAGCGACGACCCCGGTGATTTTGGCCGCGAAGCGGACCCCGATTGGCAAGTTCTTTGGCGGGCTGAGCAAGGTGCCTTCGCCTGTGCTTGGGTCGTACGCGATCGCGGGCGTGTTTGCGGAGCAGGGGAAGATCAAGGACGCGGTGGACGAGGTGATCATGGGGTGCGTGCTGCAGGCGGGGCTGGGGCAAAACCCGGCGCGGCAGGCGGCGCTGAAGGCGGGGTTGCCCGAGACGATCTCGGCGGTGACGGTGAACAAGGTGTGCGGGTCGGGGCTGGAGGCGGTGATGCAGGCGGCGCGGTCGATCAAGGCGGGGGATAACCAGCTTGTGATCGCGGGCGGGTTTGAGAACATGACGGCGGCGCCGCACTTTGCGCGCGTGCGTGAGGGCGTGAAGTATGGCCCGGCGGCGATGGAAGACCACATGGCGTACGACGGGCTGCGGTGCGCGTTCGAGCTGTGCGCGATGGGGAACAGCGCGGACCATATCGCGCGGAAGTTTGAGATCAGCCGGGCGGAGCAGGACCGCTTCGCGGTGCAGAGCCATCAGCGGGCGGCGGAGGCGACGAAGAACGGCTTTTTCAAGAGCGAGATTGTCGCGCTGAGCGGCGAGCAGTGTCTGGATAAGAAGTCGCCCGGGGTTTCGGCGGATGAGGGGATCCGCGCGGACACGACGCTGGAGGGTGTGGCGAAGCTGCGGCCGGCGTTTGAGAAGGAGGGGACGGTGACGGCGGCGAACGCGAGCCAGATTTCGGACGGTGCGGCGGCGGTGTGTGTGGCGAGTTTGGCGAAGGCGGAGCAGCTTGGGATCAAGCCGATCGCGAAGATCGTGGCGTATCACACGAGCGGGGTTACTCCCAAGGATATTTTCGCGGCACCGATCAGCGGGATTGAGGGGGTTTTGAAGAAGGCGGGGCTGGGCGTGAAGGATGTTGATCTCTTCGAGATCAACGAGGCGTTCGCGGCGCAGGTGCTGTGCAACATCAAGGCGCTGGGGATCGACGAGAAGAAGCTGAACATCTGCGGCGGCGGCGTGGCGCTCGGGCACCCCATCGGCGGCAGCGGCGCTCGCGTCTTGACGACGTTGATCCACCAGCTTCATCGCACGGGCGGGAAGCGTGGTGTGGCGGCGCTGTGCCTGGGCGGTGGGAACAGCGTGGCGATGGTGGTTGAGGTTTGATCGCGTCGATGGCGGTGGGTTTGTGATGTGTGAGATTGAACCGCTCGGTGAACGCCGGGCGGTTTTTTTGTCGTCGCGAGTCGCGAGTTGCGAGGTGAAGAAGAAGAAGAAGAAGAAGAAGAAGAAGAAGAAGAAAGTCAGGGAGGGTTCAGGGCGTTTTGAGGGATTTGGCGGCTTCGGTGATGGATTGCTGGATTTCGGTGAGGGTTGGTTCTGCTTCGTCGGCGGTTGTGGAGGCGGGGTCGAACTTTGCGAGGAGGGCTTTGCCGGCGGCGGTTTGGATGAGCGCGAGGGAGATTCGGCGGAGGCCCAGGGCGTGCGGCGGGGTGAGGGTCCAGCCTGAGAGGATGGTGCCGACGGGGGGTGAGGCGTTGGCGGACGAAGGCGCTGGGAAGGGCTGAGCGGCGGCGTGGGTTGAGAGTTCGGCGATGGCGGCGGCGACGTCGGCGGTGTTGATCCCCTCGCGCACGGGGGAGGTGATGATGAGCGAGCGGTCTTGGTTGAAGCAGAGGAGCCAGCGTGAGGAGGCGGAGGTGATGCGGCGGATGATGGGGGTGAGGGTGGCCATCTTGGAGGTGATGGCGAGTTCGTGGGCGCGGGAGCCGTCGCCCGAGGCGATGAAGAGGGAGGCGGCGAGGCGTGACCAGGCGGTGAGGCCGCCGCCGAGACGGGCGGTGCCGGGGCCGGCGAGATCGGCGCGGATGATGCTGGCGAAGGAGGCGGAGGAGGGCGGGCGGAAGGTGAGATCGGCGGGGTATGAGGGGATGGCGATGGTTGAGCGGCTGGCGGCGTCGAGGGGCTCTGAGCGGGCGGTGAAGACGAAGTCGAGCGAGAGCAGAGGCGGGCCTTGATAGGCGGGGGTGGAG
>JACVCS010000144.1 GCA_016741915.1 Phycisphaerales bacterium
GGTGTGGCCAGGGGTGGGGGGGGGGGGGGGGCGGTGGGTGTGACGGGCAGTGGGGTGATGGGGGTGGGTATGGGTGGGGTTTCGTCGGAGGTTGTGCGTGGGCGGTTTGTGGATGAGCGGCTGGGGCCGATCGCGGAGAAGGTTGAGCGTGGGGAGCGGCTGTCGATCGAGGACGGGCGGGTGTTGTTTGCGACGCCGGACGTGTGGACGGTGTGCAGGTTGGCGGGGCTGGTGCGGGATCGGCTGCACGGGCGGCGGGCGTTCTACAACATCAACCGGCACCTGAACTACTCGAACGTGTGCGCGTTGTCGTGCAAGTTCTGCGAGTTTTACCGCAAGAAGGACGAGCCGGGGGCGTACACGCGGGATATGGAGTATGTGCGCGGGGAGGTGCGTAAGGCCGTGGAGGGCGGGGCGACGGAGATGCACTGTGTCGGGGGGTTGCACCCGTACCTGCCGTGGAGTTACTACCCGGAGCTGGTGGGGACGATCCGCGACGAGGCGCGGAAGCTCGGCAGCGACCTGCACGTGAAGGCGTTCACGGCGGTTGAGATCGTGCACCTGGCGAAGATCGCGAAGGTGTACAAGGTTGACGACCGCGCGGCGGGGATCCGCTGGGTGCTTTCGGAGTTGAAGAAGGCGGGGCTGGGCTCGCTGCCCGGCGGCGGGGCGGAGGTCTTCGACGACCGCGTGCACGACGAGGCGTTCAAGGGCAAGATCCGCAGCGACGTGTGGCTCGACGTGCACCGCGAGGCGCACGAGCTTGGGCTGAACACCAACGCGACGATCCTCTACGGGCACATCGAGCAGCGCGACGACCGGCTGGTGCACATGGAGATGCTGCGGCGTGCGCAGGACCGGGCCTTGGCGCGGATGGGGTACGGGGAAGGGATCAAGGGATCGAGGGATCAGGGGATCGAGGGATCGAGGAACGGCGAGGAGGTTTCTCGCGGCGGGCACTTGGGGTATAGCGGGGATGAGGGTGCGGATGTGCCGGTGGTGACGTTGACTCGGCCGGGGACGCCTTTGCCGGAAGAGGTTGCGTTTGGGGCGGGTGTAAGTCGCGAGTCGCGAGACGCGAGTCGCGCGGGCGGGGGTGTGGATGCGAAGGCACCCGCGACTGAAGTCGCGGGCTCTGGTCTTGGCCCTTCTTCGGGCTATTTCCAGACGATCATTCCGTTGCCGTTTGTGCCGGATGGGAGCGAACTGGAGCGCTTGCCGGGGCCGATGGGGCTGGAGAACCTGCGGACGCTGGCGGTGGCGCGGCTGATGCTGGACAACTTCCCGCACGTGAAGGCGTTCTGGATCATGCAGACGCTGCCGATGGCGGAGTTGATGCTGAACAGCGGGGCCGACGATATTGACGGGACGGTGGTGTGGTACGACATCACGAAGGTGAACCACGGGGCCGGTCAGGGTGCAACGAATGACCACATCAGCACGCATCAGGAGGTGACTGTGCCGACGCTGAAGCGCGCGATCCGAGCGGCGGGGTATGTGCCGGTGGAGCGGGACACGGTGTACCGGGAGGTGAAGCGGGGGGTCGGGGGCTCTTGGACTGTGTAAGCGGGAGATTTTCACAAAGAGGTCGCAGAGGGCGCAGAGAAGAGTTATATCGGATTCAACTTAGAGTTCGCAGATTCGGAATAATCAATCAGTTAGTTCATCTTGTTTGCTTCATCCGCCGATCGAAGTGATTTGAGCTTATCTATCATTTCTTGAGTGAACTTGGTTCGACTGTCATTTAAATATGATCTGCAAGCATAGCTTCCGCAGCAACTCGCTGAGTCTGCGTCTGGTTGAATATTATTATTTGGTCTTTGGCTGTGCCAGCTCGAAGCGAGGTAGGCGGTATAAGCTGCGAGCGAAGCGGCGTATGCGATGCAGGCATGTTTTTTACTGTTTATTGTTTTTGCGATGCCAGCGCAATCGTCTGCTAATTTGCGATCGAGAATAAGTGAATCTGTAAAGTTATTGGCAGCATTTATCGCCGATTCAATCACTTTGATTTGCTCATCACTAAAAAACTCGATTCTATTAAAACTAACTTCGTTCTTCGCATTAGCGAGTGCTGATTGAGCACAGAATCCAGCAAACGCAACTCTCGACCTGGGTTTGAGCGATCGCAAATCATCGGGAGATGGCGCGGAATCTGGTATTTGATAGTTTGTCATTCTTTTCCTTTATTTGTGCAATTCCAAGAACTGTGTCTGATTTGAAAAATGTATGGCACTATGCGGAAACAGATCAGGATATTTGTTTCGCGAACTCAGCATTTGCTCAGTCTCTGCGTCCGCCCCCGCCCTCGACCCTTAACCTCGGCCCTTGCTTCACCCGATCTCCAAGCCGTCGTGGGCGAGGCGGATGTTTTCGGGGAGTTCGGCCTCGGCCTCGGCGTGGGCGATGTCGTGGGTCATGTGGATGAAGTACGTTTTCTCGGGGGAGATCTGCTGGGCGATTTCGATGGCCTGGTTGAACGAGAGGTGCGTGGGGTGGCGGCGGTAGCGGAGGGCGTCGAGGGCGAGGGTGCGGAGGCCTTGCAGGTGCGGCCAGGTTTCGGGGGGGATGGCGGAGACGTCGGTGCAGTAGGCCAGGGGGAGGAGGGGGTGGGGGGGGTGAGGGCGGTGCGGGGGGTGTGAAGTGGTGGTTGGGGTAGCGAGTTCGAACTTGTAGCCGAGGATGGGGAGTTTGCCGTGGAGGAGTGGGAGGGGGGTGATGGTGAGGCCGAAGAGGGTGAAGGGGGTGAGGGGTTGGATGACGCGGGGGATGAGTGTGGCGACGAAGGAGTCGTTGATGTTGCGGTGTTTGTCGAAGATGTGGGCGTAGATGCGGTTGAGGTGGTCGAGGGTGTGCTGGTCGGCGAAGATGTCGATGGGGGAGTGCTGGACGGCGTTGAATCGGCGGACTTCGTCGAGGCCGAAGGTGTGGTCGACGTGGTTGTGGGTGAAGAGGATGGCGTCGCAGCGGCGGAGGTTGCTGGTGAGGGCCTGCTGGCGGAGGTCGGGTGTGGCGTCGATGAGGATGACGCGTTCGCGGGTTGAGTTGTCGGGGCGGGTTTCGGTGAAGCGGAGTGCGGCACCGGTGCGGAGTCGGCGGTCGCGCGGGTCGGTGGAGGTGCAGACGCGGCAGTCGCAGGCGATGACGGGGACGCCGGCGGAGGTGCCGGTGCCGAGGAAGATCAGACGCATGGGGGAAGATAGGGCCGAGGGATGAGGCGGGGCGAAGTGGCTGTGTGGCCGTGTGGCTGAGTGGCTGAGTGGCGAAGTGGCGAAGTGGCTGAGTGAGGCACTTTGCCACTGAGGCACTTTTGCACTTTGCCACTCCTATTACGAGCTGTGGTGTTCGAGTTCGCGGACGAGTTGGCGGTTTTTCAGGCGGGACATTTGGGTCATTCGGTCGAGGATGAGCACGCCGTCGAGGTGGTCGGTTTCGTGCTGCCAGACGCGAGCGAGGAGGCCTGCGGCGCGTTGGGTGAAGGGGTTGCCGTCGATATCGAGGGCGGAGATGGTGACTTGGGAGGGGCGGATGACCTCGCCGCGGATTTTGGGGAGGGAGAGGCAGCCTTCGGTGAAGGGTTCGCGGTCGGCTGAGTAGGCAGAGAGGGTGGGGTTGATGTAGACCTTGGGCTCGAGGGTTGCGGAGGGCGGGTCGGCGTTGGCGAGGCGGTTTTCTTCGGGGTCTTCGGGGACCTCGGCGACGAACATGCGCCAGGGGAGGCCGACTTGCGGGGCGGCGAGGCCGACACCTTCGAGTTGGCGCATGACTTCGATCATGCGGAGGGCGACGGCGCGGACCTCGTCGTTGACGGCGGGGACGGGGAGAGCGCGCTTGCGGAGAATCTCGCGCGGGTAGGTGACGATGTCAAGCTGGGCGACGTTGATCGGCATGGTCGTGGGCGGGAAGTGTAGGGAAGTTTGGGTGCGGAGTTCAGGGGCCGGGTTGGCACATGGATGGTGCGGGCGGGGGAGTTTTCGGCTAGCATCTGGTGGTGGGAGAATTGGGTCTTGAGGGCGACGGAGGGGGACGGCACGAACGCGATACGGCAAGGAGTTCAGCTTGGCCATCTTCGGATTCTTCAATAAGTCGGGCCCGAACAGCAGCGAGGAGAAAGAGGGCAAGAAGGCGGCCGAGGGATCGGGCGCGGGCGGTGGTGCTGCGTCATCGGCGGGGGGCGAGGGCGGGCGCGCGGGTGCGGGGCGGGGCGGCCCGGGGGCGGGCGGGGCGCGCTCGGAGAGGGGGTGCTGCGTGCCGAGTAGCGCTCGTCATCGCCGGCCCGGGGTGGACCTCG
>JACVCS010000145.1 GCA_016741915.1 Phycisphaerales bacterium
GGGTGGGGAGGGGAGGAGGGGGGGGGTGTGGGTGGGAAGGGGCGGTGGGGGAGGCGGGGGCGGTTGTGTGATGAGTGTGTGGGGATGGAGGTGGGGAAGGTGAAGGGGAACGGGAAAGAGGCTGAGCGTGGGGAGGATGTGGGGCGATTGGATGGCGGTGCGGCGTTGGGCAATGATGGGGAGAAGCGGACGGGAGCGTGATTGGATTCAGGCGTGCGGGTTGCGTGTTGGAAAGGGTTTTTTGCGGTTGAAGGCGCACGGCTCTGGAGAGCCGTGCCACCGGGGAATGGATCGAGCATGCTTGAGCGGGTGAGTCGGCAGGTTGGATTGGTTTCGGCGGTGCTGCTCGCGGCGGCGGGGGTGGTTGTGTGTTCTGGTTGCGGGGGGACGGGGATTGAACCGGAGTGGGGGGTGGCGGAGGGGAATGGTGGAAGCGGTGAGGGTGGCTCGGTGGGTTTGACGGGTGAGCGGTGGGGGCTGCGGCAGTATGCGGCGGGTGAGCCGAAGGAACTGCGGATCAGCCCGCTGACGCGGGTGGAGACGGATGAGCGCGGCGAGGCGATGCTCACGGTGCATTTGGAACTGGTGGACGCGTGGGGGCACTCGGGGAAGTGGTTGATGCTGGTGCGGGTTGAGGTTTCGGAGAATGAGAAGAGTTCAGCGGATGAGAGGCAGGGGGGCGGAGGGAAGACGGTGCCGATGGTGGGGGAGGCGCGGGTGGATCTGGATCTGACCGACCCGGCGGTGAACGCGGCGGCGTTCGATTGGATCACGCGGACGTACGTGGTGCGGGTGAAGAACCTGCCGACGTGGGCGACGCAGCGCGGGGCGAACGGGTGGGTGCGGGCGGCGGTGGGGTGGGTTGAGGTTGGTGGGGAGAGGAGGGTGCTTCGCGGAGCGAAGCAAATTGGGAAATAGGAAGGGATCGAGGGACCAAGGGACCAAGGGACCAAGGGACCAAGGGATCAGGGGACGAGGGATCGGGGGATCAAGGGATCGAGGGAATGACAAGGACGCGATCTGGTGATCGCGTCCTTGGTGCTTTTGAGAGCGCTCTTCCTCTTCTTTTTTCTTCTCTGCGAACTCTGCGGGCTCTTTGTGAATCCCGTTTTCTCTCAGCTCCTCAGCTCGGCTTGGAACTTGGCTTTGAAGCTTTCGACCAAGCGTTGGACGGGGGCGTTGACTTCTTCGTCGCGGAGGGTTTTGTCGGCTGCTCTGAAGCGCATGCGGAGGGTGACGGACTTTTTGCCTTCGGGGATGGGCTTGCCGCGGAAGGTGGCGACGAAGGCGAGGTGTTCGAGGTGGTCGGGGGGAGAGTTGAGGGTGTGGGTGCGGAGGGCGTCCCAGGTGATCGACTCGTCGACGATGAGGGAGAGGTCGCGCTCGGTGGCGGACATCGTCGGCAGCGCGGTGACGAGGGTCTTGGGCGGGTAGGCGCTGATGAGCAACGGGAGGTCGAGCTCGGCGAGGGCGACGGGGTGGGCGAGGTCGAAGGCTTTGAGTGTGGCGTCGCTGGCGAGGCCCATGATGCCCAGCGGTTGGTCTTTGAGTGTAACGCGGGCGCAGGCGGTGGGGTCGAAGCCCGGCAGGGGTTTGTCGTTGGGGGTGAGCGGGGAGAAGGTGAGGAGGGAATCGGCGGCGGCGGGGCCGTGGAGGGAGGCGACGGCGGTTTCGATGGCGGCGCGGAGGTTTCGGACGGCGGCCTGTTTGCGTTGGAAGGCGCTTTGGCCTGCGGTGGTGGGCGCGTCGGCGAGGAGTGCGAGGCGTTGGTGTTCGACGGTGCGCGGGGGCTTGTCGTTGGTTTGCGAGAAGACGGCGGCGGTTTCGTAGAGGCGGACGCCGCCGGGCGAGGAGACGCGGCGGTCTTGGTTGACGCGGCGGCACTGGAGGAGGCCCGGGAGGATGCTGGGGCGGAGGGTGCCTTCGCTGCCGCGGCGGTCGTCGGCGACGCTGACGAGGGCGAGGGCGGGATCGAGGAAGGGTTTGGCGAGGGGAGCGGAGGTGAAGGAGAAGGTGACGGTTTCGTAGAAGCCGCAGGCGGTGAGGACGCGGGCGAGTTCGCGGGCGGCGCGTTCGGAGGTTTGGGGCTCGCGGACTTGGACGGGGATGGTGGGGGGCGTGATGATGCGGTCGTAGCCGACGGTGCGGGCGACTTCTTCGATGAGGTCGATTTCGAGGTTGATGTCGGTGCGGCCTTGGGGGACGGTGACGGTCCATTCACCGGAGCCGGCGGCGGGTTTGGTGGTGAAGCCTTGGGCGTTCAGGGCGCTGGTGATGTCGGAATCGGGGAGGTCGAGCCCGATGATTTGACGGGCGCGCGATGCGCGGAGGTGGATGGTGATGTTGGAGGTGGGGAGGGAGGGAGAGCGGGCGTCGAGGGTGCCGGGGCAGAGTTGGCCGCCCGCGAGGTGGAGGATGAGGGCGGTGAGGCGGTTGAGGGCGTTGTCGATGGTTCGGAAGTCGACGGTGCGTTGGAAGCGGTAGGCGGCGTCGGTGGAGATGGTGTGCCGACGGGCGGTGTTGCGGACGCGGATGGGGTCCCAGGTGGCGACTTCGATGAGGACATCGGTGGTGGACGGGGAGACGCCTGAGGAGAGCCCGCCCATGACGCCGGCGAGTGAGACGGGGGCGGTGGCGTCGGCGACGACGATGTCGTTGGGGTGGAGTTTGATGGACTTGGAGTCGAGGAGGGTGAGGGACTCGCCGGTGGTTGCGGGGCGGATGTTGATGTGGGTGAGGTTGGAGGATTTGGCGAGGGAGTTCAGGTCGAAGACGTGGCAGGGGTTGCCGAGCTCGGCTTGGAGGAAGTTGGTGGCGTCGACGATGTTGTTGATGGAGCGCATGCCGAGGGAGGCGAGCGCGTCGACGAGCCAGGCGGGGGAGGGTCCGACCTTGACGTTTTTGATCAGGCGGAGGGTGAAGCGTGGGCAGGCGGCGAAGTCGGCGACATTGAGCGAGACGAGGGAGGAGATATCGGGTGCGGAGGGTGAGGGGGTGGGAAGTGGGAGCTCGGGCTGGAGGGGCTTGAGGGTGAAGGTGCCCTGGCTGGCGGCGACGAGCTCGCGGGCCATGGTTTGATGGCAGAGCGCGTCGCCTCGGTTGCTGGTGACTTCGATATCGAGCTGGGTGTCGGAGGCGCCGGAGGGGAGTGAGACGGGGAGGATGGTCTCGGTGGGGAGGCCTGCGCGGGTGAGGAGGGTCTCGGCCTGCTCGGCGTTGAGCGGCGCGGCGGATGAACTGGCGGTGGAGACGAGGCGGTTGAGCCAGGCGAGGGAGATTTTCATTGGGCGGAAGGGTACGCGTTGGGTGGTGGGGCGGGGGGAAAGAGCGGGCAATGCAACGGGGGAGTTGGACGTCGGCGGATGGGGGTGTATGGGGCTAACGTCGTGAACTATGGGCATGAACGCGAACGGCTTTGATGTGCGAGGTTCGGAGTGGACGGGCGTGCTGAAGGTGGCGATGGTGGTGATGTTGGCGCTGATGACGATGACGCTGAATGTTGGGTGTGCGTCGCGGGCGGATGTGACCGGTGGGTACGCGTATGTGCTGCGGGTGAGCGATGCGAAGCGGCAGTTGGTGTATTACGAGCTGAAGGACGACGGGACGCTGAACTTTGTGGGCGGGGTGCGGGCGGGGTTGGAGATGGAGGGGTTGGCGTCGCCGACGTGGTCGGGGAAGTTCACGCGGGCGGAGCTGGATGGGGTGATTGGGTTGATCGCGAAGGCGGGTGGAGAGGGTCGGGAGATCGGGGAGGTTGAGCCGCGGAGTGAGGAGGCGAACTACAAGCTGTCGCTGCGTGTTCCTGGGCGTGGTGAGCGGCGGTATGTGAGCGGGCCGACGGAGTTCTTTGTGGAGCTGGCGCGGCAGTCGCGGGGCTTGATGATCAGCAAGCGGCCTGAGCTGGGTGATCCGACGATCCGGCCTGCGGTGAGGGAGTGAGTGAGATGAGCAGCACGGGCGATGCGCGGGCGGATGGGCCCATTGTGGGGATTGATCTGGGGACGACGAACTCGCTGGTGGCGGTGGCGGGGGGGCCTCGGCGGTTGGATCTGGCGCGGGTGCCTGAGGGGGCGGGGGGGGTTGGCGCGGTGCTGCTCTCGGGGGTGCGGGGTGACGAGCGCGTGGGGGCGGGGGGGGGGTGGGGGGGGGGGCGGGAGCGGGCGGCGGGGGGGCGCGAGGTTGGGCGGGGCGG
>JACVCS010000050.1 GCA_016741915.1 Phycisphaerales bacterium
GGGGGGGTCGGGGGGGTATGAGGGGCGGATTGTGAACATTCACCCGTCGCTCTTGCCGAGCTTTGGGGGGCGGGGGATGTATGGGGACAAGGTGCACGAGGCGGTGCTCAAGGCGGGGGTGAAGGAGACGGGGTGCACGGTGCATCTGGTGAACGCGGAGTATGACGACGGGCCTGTGCTGGTGCAGAGGCGGTGCGAGGTGAGGCCTGGGGATGATGTGCGGAGCTTGGCGGCGCGGGTCTTTGAGCAGGAGTGCATCGCGTATCCGGAAGGGATCGCGATGGTGATCGAGCGGATTCGGCGTGGTGGGTGATGGAAGGAGAAGAAGCACGGCTCTGGAGAGCCGTGCCACCTGAAGGCGAGATGATGGTGATGCGCGGTGAGCGAAGTTGGTTGGTGGGGTTGGCCTTCGCGGGGCGTGGGCGGGGTGTGGTTTGGTTGTGCGGGGGATTGGTGGGGCTGGTGGTGTGGGGTGGCTTGGGTGCGGGGGTGGCGAGTGCGCAGGAGCCGGCGAATCCCGCGGTGAGCCCGGTGATGAGTCCGGCGGGGGGAGGGGGTGTTCGTGCGGCGGCGAAGAAGAAGAGCGAACTGACCGCGGCGTTTCTGGCGAAGTTCAACGCGGGCGAAGATTCGGGTGCGGAGGGTGCGGAAGCGCTGGCGCGGAAGCTGGTTGAACTGGACGAGTTTGATTTCATCGCGCGGTACAACCTGGCGGCGGTTTTGGCGCGGTCGGGTGATGCGGCGAAACTCAAGGAGGCGGAGGGGGAGCTGAAGAACGCGGTTGAGCGCGGGTTTGTTGAGTTTGATCTCATGGCGCGGGATCGGAACCTGGCGTCCTTGCGCGGGACGGCGACGTTTCGCGCGCTGCTGACGAAATGGCCCGAAGTGCAGGAGCGGGTGATCGATCAGCGGCTGCAGCGGATGCTCGAGACGCTGCCCGAGAAGGGGAAGGGATATACGACGAGCAAGGACGCCGAGTCGCGGATTGCGATTCTCAGCGGGTTGCCCGAGCGGTCGTTGAGCGGGGCGATCGAGGAGATGCGGCGGGTGGAGCGGTATTGGGAGACGCACATTCTGCCGGAGGGGCAGGGGGCATTGAGCGCGGATGAGAAGAGGCCCGACCCGTGGGTGCTGGTGTTTTTGCCGACGCCCAAGGATTATCAGCGGTGGGCGATAGAGAAGTTGGGGACGGTGCAGGTGGGTGGGATTTATGACCACGACCGGAAGGAGTTGGTGGCGCAGAATCTTGGGCCGTTGTTACGGCATGAGTATTCGCATGTGCTGCACTGGCGGCACATGATGCGGACGGGGTTTGTGCAGCCTTTGTGGGTGCAGGAGGGGTTGTGCTCGCTCGCGGAGGATCTTGGCCCTGGGTCGCAGGGGAATCTGTCGGCGCTGACGAACTGGCGGAGCAACATGCTGCGGAAGTTGGCGAAGGCGAATCGGCTGCCGAAGTGGGAGGAGCTTTGGGGCGTGAAGGAGGCGAAGTTCACAGAGAATCGTGGGCTTGCGAACTATGCGGCGGCGCGGGGGATCTTTTTGTTTCTGTCGGAGGAGGGGAAGCTGCGGGAGTGGTACAGCGCGTACGTGCGGAACAACACGCCGATGCAGAATGATCGCGACGGGCAGAGGGCGTTTGAGGAAGTGTTCGGGATGCCGATCAGGGATGTGCAGCAGCGTTGGCGGCTGTGGGCGCAGACGCTGCCGGAGGCGCCGGAGGGCGGGGTGAACGTGCGGTTTGGGCTGAGCGTTGGGCTTGAGGATGCGGGGGATGGGCTGCGGGTGAACGCGATGCCGGATGGGAACGCGCTGCGGGCGGGGATCCGCGTGAACGATGTGATTTTGACGATCGGGGGGAAGGCGGTGCGCGATATGACGGAGTATGCGCGGGTGATCTCGGCGTACAAGCGGGGCGATGAGGTGGAGGTTGAGTATCGGCGGAGCCAGGGGCAGAGGGGGCAGGTTGTGGGGAAGGCTGTGCTGCGGGTGGTGGAGTTGGCGGAGTAGTTTGGAAAGCAGCAAAGGGCAAAGCAGCAAAGCAGCAAAGAAGAAGTGCTGCGTGCTGAGTGCTGAGTGCTGAGTGCTGAGTGATGAGTGCTGAGCGGGAGTTTGAGGCTCGGGATTGCGGTGCGTTTTTTCAGCCGACGATGTCGGTGCCGATGTCGCGGCGCATGAGTTTGCCTTCGAAGTGGATCATGTCGGCGGCGGCGTAGGCCTGGGTTCGGGCGTGTTCGGCGGTTGGGCCGATGGCGGTGACGCAGAGGACGCGGCCGCCGGCGGTGACGAGGCGGTTTTGGTCGTCGATGGCGGTGCCGGCGTGGAAGATTTGGACGCCGGGGACTTGCTCGGCTTTTTCGACGCCGGTGATGGGGACGCCCTTTTTCGGGTTGTCGGGGTAGCCGGGAGCGGCGAGGACGACGCAGACGCTGACGCCCAGTGGCTTGCCGATCTCGATGGCTTCGAGGCCTTGAGCGGCTTTGGAGGTTGAGCCGTCGGCTTTGCCGCCGCCTTCTGCTGCGGCGAGCATGAGTTTGAGCAGGTCGGTGTTGAGGCGCATCATGAGGGCCTGGCACTCGGGGTCGCCGAAGCGGACGTTGTATTCGAGGACCTTGGGCCCGGCGTGGGTGAGCATGAGGCCTGCGTAGAGGACGCCTCGGTAGTCGATGCCTTCGCGGCGGAGTGCGTCGGCGGTGGGGATGAGGATTTCGCGGAGGACGCGGTCCATGGTGCGGTCGTCGATGGCGGTGGTTGGGCAGAGGGCGCCCATGCCGCCGGTGTTTGGGCCGCGGGCGCCGTCGTGGAGGCGTTTGTGGTCCTGGCAGGGGTCGAGGAGGAGGATGTTGCGGCCGTCCATGACGGCGAAGACGCTGACTTCGCGGCCTTTGAGGCGTTCTTCGATGACGACGGTGTTGCCGGCGTCACCGAACTCGCGTTTGAGCATGATGCGTTGGAGGGCGGTGTCGGCTTCTTCGTGGTTGGCGGGGACGAAGACGCCCTTGCCTTTGGCGAGGCCGCTGGCCTTGATGACGGGGGCTTCTTTGCGGGAGAGGACGTATTCCTTGGCGGCGTGGTAGTCGTTGAAGGTGCGTGCTTCGGCGGTGGGGATGGCGGCGGAGCGCATCAGGTCTTTGCTGAAGGCTTTGTCGGCCTCGAGCTTGGCGCCGGCTTTGAGCGGGCCGAAGACGTGGGAGGTTGGGGCGTGGAGGACGGCCTGGGTGTTGACGAGGGAGGTGGCCTCGAGGGCGGACATGCCGGCGCGGGGCTTTTGGAGGATGATGCCTTCACCGGGGGAGCGGAGGCCGAGGAGGACGTCGGTGTAGCCCTTGGCGAGGGGTTCTTCTGGGCCGATCACGACGAGGCCGATGCGGTTTTTGGTGCAGAAGTTTTCGAGCATGAAGGTGTCGGAGCCGACGACCTGAACGTCGGCGGGTTTGCAGAGCTTGGCGAGGCCCGGATTTTTGGGCGAGTCGGTGTAGAGGTCGCCCAGGTCGGGGGATTGGCGGAGTTTCCAGGCGAGGGCGTGCTCGCGGCCGCCGGAACCGATGAGCAGGACGTTGGTTTTGTCGGGCTGAGGCATAGGCCCACGGTAGGACGGGGAGGGAGGGGAGAGAAAAATGGCAAATGGCCAATTGGCAAATGGCAAATAAGAGGGAGCTTGGGAAAGGAGGCACCGGTCGTTCTTTGGACGATCGGTGGTACGGGTGGTGTGGGTTTTTGACGCCACGCGGAGCGTGGCTTGGTTTGGTGACTCGCCACGCGGAGCGTGGCGGTACCCGGGCGGGTGGGTTTAAAGTTCGAAGGATTGGTTGAGGGTTGGGAGTTCGGCTTTGAGGTTGTGTTTGGATTGGAGGAGTTGGGCGAGGGCGGTGCGGGGTTTGTCTTCGCCGTGGTTGAGGAAGAGGCGGGGTTTGGCGGGTGCGAGGGGTGAGATCCAGTCGAGGAGGGTGGTTTGACCGGCGTGCGCGCTGAAGCCGCCGAGGGTGTGGATGGTGGCTTTGACGGCGATGGGCTCGCCGAAGATTTTGACGATGGGTTCGCGGTTGACGAGGCGGCGGCCGAGGGTTCCCTCGGCCTGGAAGCCGGCGATGACGACGTTGGTTTCGGGCTTCCAGAGGTTGTGTCGGAGGTGGTGGAGGATTCGGCCGCCGGTGCACATGCCGGAGCCGGCGATGATGATGGCGGCGCCTTTGCTTTCGTTGATGGCGCGGGATTCTTCGTTACTGACGGAGAGTTTGAGGGTTGGGATCGAGAGGGGGTTGTGCCCGTCGTTGAGGATTCTTTTCGCGTCTTCGTCGAAGAGTTCTTTGTGCTGCTGGTAGAGCTTGGTGGCGGCGCTGCCCATGGGGCTGTCGAGGTAGATCGGGATGGGCGGGAGGAGGCCCTCGCGGTGCATCTCGGCGAGTTCGTAGATGAGGGTTTGGGTGCGTCCGACGGCGAAGGCGGGGAGGAGCATTTTGCCGCGGCAGGAGTGGCAGCCGGTGATGATCTCGCGGAACTGCTTGATGGTTTCGCTGAGGGGGCGGTGGTCGCGGTCGCCGTAGGTTGATTCGAGGATGACGGCGTCGGCGCTCACGACTCCCCCACTCTTCACGGGGTCGCGGAGGATGGGTGCGCCGCGTTCGCCGATGTCGCCTGAGAAGACGATGGTGCGGGACTTGCCGAACTCGCTGATGGTGAGGGTCATGGAGGCGGAGCCGAGGATGTGTCCGGCGTCGTTGAAGGTGAGGCGGACGCCCGGGGCGATTTCCTGCTCGCGTGCGTAGGGCAGTGTGCGGAGTTTGCCCTGCACGCGGGCGACGTCTTCATCGGTGTAGAGCGGCACGGCGGAGCGAACATCGCGCCCGCCGCGGCGGTGGCGGCGGCGGGTGATGCGTTGGGCTTCTTCTTCCTGCAGGTGGGCGGAGTCTTTCAGAAGGAGGCCTGTGAGGGCCATGGTGGCGGGTGTGCACCAGATGGCGGCGCGGAGGTCGTCGCGCATGAGCACGGGGAGACGGCCGGAGTGGTCGATGTGGGCGTGCGAGAGGACCACGGCGTCGAGCGTGCGTGCGTCGAAGGCCAGCGGGCGGCGGTTTTTCACGTCGGCGGTGACGGAGCCTTGGAACATGCCGCAGTCGATGAGGACGCGGGCACGGTCGGTTTCGATGAGCGTGCTGGAGCCTGTGACTTCGCCCGCCGCACCGAGGAAGGTGAGTTTCATTGCGGCAGTGTACCAGCGGGCGGGGAAATGGAGGATGCGTGGTTCAGGTGCGTGCGTCGTGCGGAAAACTGAAAGCAGCACGGGTCTGGAGACCAGTGCCACCAAAGACCGGAGCGTCGGGAAGAACTTACCGCGGCTTTTTCGTGGCCCAGCCTTCGGTTCGCGCCGAGCTTGACAGGACGGGCTTTTCGCCTTCGATGATCATTTTGGCGCCGCGGCTGCGGAGCTGATCGATGAGGCGCTGGCCTATGACGACCTTGAGGCGGACCTCGGAAGCGGTGTATGCGCGGCTGAGGACGCGGGCGCGTTTTTCGAGTGTGTCGACGGTCTTTGCGTCGCTGAGTGAGACGCGGATGGTCAGCTCGCGCTCGATGCCCTGGCTGGCTTCTTCGACGAGGGTGCGGAGGGCGGCGAGGCCCGGGTCGTTCGCGTCGCGGGCGCAGATGGCGATGCTCTCTTTAGCACGCTGCTGCCAGACGAGCAGCGAGGCGTTGTCTTCGAGGCGGTCGATCTTGTTCAGCAGCAGGACGCGGCGCGGCTCTTTGAAGGTCTGCGATTCGTCGGGGACGTTTCCGGCGCGGCGGGCTTCGCGTTCGTGGCGCTCGCGGAGGTCGGTGAAGAGCTCGTCGAGGGTGGAGTTGACGGTTGCGTACTGACGTTCGGCGGATGGATCGCTGACGTCGAGGACGATGAGGAGGAGGTGCGCGTGGGTGGCTTCTTCGAGGGTGGCCTTGAAGCTGGCGACGAGGTTGTGGGGCAGGTCGCGGACGAAGCCGACGGTGTCGGAGAGCATGACGCGGGTGCCGCCGCCGAGGTCCCATTCGCGGGTGCGGGTGACGAGGGTTGCGAAGAGGCGGTCGTCGGCGTAGGCACCGCCGGCGGTGAGGGTGTTGAAGAGTGTGCTTTTGCCGGCGTTGGTGTAGCCGACGATGCCGACGGTGAAGTGGTCGATGTTGCGCTGGGCGACCATGCGGCGTTTGCGGCCTTCGATTTCGTCGAGGCGGTGGCGGAGGGCGAGGCGCTTTTTCTGGGCGAGGCGGCGGTCGATTTCGAGCTGTTGTTCGCCGGGCCCGCGGGTACCGATGCCGCCGATGCCGCCGGAGCCGACGATGCGTTCGAGGTGGTCCCACATGGCGCGGAGGCGTGGGTAGGTGTATTCGAGCTGGGCGAGTTCGACCTGGAGTTTGGCTTCGTTGGTGGTTGCGCGGCTGGCGAAGATGTCGAGGATCAGTTCGGAGCGGTCGATGATCTTTCGCCCGACGACCTCTTCGATGTTGGCGATCTGGCGAGGGGAGAGATCGTGATCGAAGATGACGAGGGTGGCGTTGAGCTTTTCGCAGGTTGTCCTGAGCTCGTCGAGCTTGCCCTTGCCCATGAAGGTGCCGGCGTTGGGGCGTTCGAGGCGTTGCTCGACGTGACCGACGACGACGCCGCCGGCTTGCTCGGCGAGTGCGGCGAGCTCGCCGAAGGGGTCGCGCGGGTCGTGGTTGGAATCAGGGAGGCGGACGGCGGCGAGGACCGTGCGTTCGCTCTGGACTTTGATGGAGGTGCGTTCTTGGGGGATGGGCATAAATGCGTGGGATCGTACGCAGGAGAAGGGTGGAGTTTGTTGTGAGAGGGATTAAGGGGAGTGGAGGCGCACGACTCGAGAAGGCCGTGTCACCAGAAGGCACAAGGCGCACGGCTCTGGAGAGCCGTGCCACCAGAAAGCAACGATTAGTTTCCCAGCGGGTTCTCTGCGGTCTTTTTGAGCAGTTCGCCGTAATCTTTGATGGACTGGGTGGCACCTTCGATCTGGGATTGGCTGACGCCGCTGCCGCCGCCGAGGAGATTGGAGGAGGCGGACGAGGATGGGAAGGCGAGGCCCACGGCGAGTTGGAGCATAACGGTCATCAAACCGCCGAGCCCGGCGCCGAGGAGGACGCAGTAGACAAGGGTGCGGCGTGGTTTGGCAACGATCGAGGAACTGGCGATGACTTGAAGCGAGTTGGCGATGGCGCGGAGGGCTTCGCTTGTGTCGGCGTTGGCGGGAAGGGTTGAGGATTGAGCGGGCGCGGCGGGCGGAGTCGGCGGCGCTGTCAGTGCCGATGCAGGTTGAAGTTGAGGCGACACCGTGCGTGCTTGTCCGGCTTCCGTCTCAACACGCCCAACGAGCCAGCCTTCGTCGATTGCCCACGCCTTGGCACTCTCGGCGTCGAGGGCATCGACGAGCACCGCGTGCTCTTGGCCTGTTTGTCGATCGACGCACTGCACGCGGAAGCGTTGCATGGGTTATCTCCGAGTCGGACGGTCGAGGAGCGGCGTTGCGGTCAGCCTTTGCGCGAGGCGGAGCGGTAGAGGCGGAGGACTTCTTCGTATTGTGCGCGGAAGAACTTGGTGTAGGCGATGCGGGCGATCGGGCCTCGCTTGGGATCGCGCCAGCGGGCGCAGTCGGCGGCGATTTTGCTGTAGTTCGGTTCGGTGAACTCCAGCTCGCTGCCGTCGCTCATGCGGTGTTTGGGCATGGCGTAGAAGGCTTTCTTCATTTCGTCGAGGGTTGTGCGGGGGAAGGTGGCGTTGGCCTCGGCGGTGCGGATGGCACGCCAGGCTTCTTGCATGGAGTCGGCGTTGTCGATGCCGAAGGCGCCCATCATGACGATCATGCCGTCGCGCCAGCCGCGGGTGGGGACAGTGGAGGCGAGGTCGAAGAGGTTGACCTTAACGGCGAAGTGATCGAACTTGCCGGGCTCGTACATGCTGCGGCGGATGGGCATGCGGAGCAGGACGAACTGATCGGGGCCCATCTTTCGACCGGTTGGGTCGCCGTCGATCACCGGGCTGTTCTTCGCGGCGTCGCCATCGCGGAGCGCGGGGAACTGCCAGAGGGCCTGGGCTTCTTCGCTGAGGCAGTATTCGACGAATCGGCGGGCGATGGTGGGATTGGGTCCGCCTCGGAGGACGGAGACGGGGTCGGCGTCGACGTAGACCGCGCCGGGGGGGTCGATGTAGCCGAGGCGACCGGTGTCGGTGGTTTCGCCCGGGTTGAGGACGGACTGGGCTTGGAAGCGGCCGTAGAAATCGATGGCGACGCCGGCGAGAGCGTCGCCCTGGCTGACGTCCATGGGCGGCTGAGTGCTGGCGGCGGCGAAGGAGCGAGCGTTGGCGCACATGTCGCGCAGTGTGCGGAAGCCTTCGTCGAAGCCGGCGGTGTTGAGGATGGAATCGTAGAGGGTGGCGACGCTGCCTGAGAGTCGCGGGTCGGCCATGGCGAGGCGGCCGGCGTATTCCGGGCGGCGGAGATCGTTCCAGGAGGTTGGGGGCTTGAGGTTGAGGGAGGTGTGGAGGGGTCGGTTGTAGACGATGCCGAAGCCGGAGAGGGCGGTGCCGAGCCAGTGCTGGGTGTCGCCGACTTTGCCGGTGTTGAAGGGTTTGTCGGCGGAGGGTTGGTTGTCTTGATAGAGCTGGCCGGTGCCGATGAGGTTCTTTTCGCCGTAGACGGCGCGGAGCTCGGCGGGGGTGAGCATGGGCTCGGGCGGGCGGCTCATGCGGACGGTGACGACGCGGCGGCAGCGTGCGAGATCGAGCTTGACGGTGATGTCGGTTGCGGTGCCTTCGGTTGAGAGGGGCTTGAGGGCGTCGGCGTTGCCTTCGATGGCGGCGACGGGGACCTTCAGGCGGATCGGTGCGTCGGTGGCGGAGAGTTTGACCTGCACGTCGACCTCGCGAAGGTCGGCGAGTGTGTCGGACTTGAAGCGTTCGCGCGGGGCGAGGAGGGTTGCTTGGCGTGCGCCCGCGGATGAGGGGATGGGGACGTCGATGGACGCGCCGCGGGAGCGGAGGCGGTCGTGGTCGAAGGTGCCGCCGCCGAACATGAGGTCGAAGTCGACCTCGCCGACGGTCATGTCGTCGAAAGCGAGTTTGGGATCGAGGAGTTTGGCGGTGGCGGCGGCGGGGTCGAGGGCGAGGATCTGTTCAACGCGGCGCTGCATGGCGGAGCCGTACATGGCTTCGAGGAGTTTGACGATCTCGGTTGTGCCGCCGGGGGTGCGGTAGTCGAGGACGACGGGCTGGTTGTATTTGCGGATGTGCCAGCGGTTGAAGCCCTCGGCGAACTCCTGACGGATCTGCTCGATGTGCGGGGTGACGACGATGAGGCGGGCGGCCTGTTTGTCGTCGGCGCGGGGGAGGCCGGTCTCGCTGCGTTCGGAACGCCTGGCGAAGAACGGGACCAGCAAGACGGCGGCGAAGGAGACGAGGATGATGAGTTGCACGGGCTTCATCGTGAGGGGAGTGTAGAAAGTCTGGGGCGGTGGCGTTCTGGTGGGCTTTGGTGATAAAGGGCGTGAAGGGGAGAGCGGTCGGCTTGAGGGGCGAACTCTCCGTACGCTTGCGGAATGGCTCAGGGCGTTCCTCCCCCACTGTCGGTGCAAACTTCGTCGTTGTCTGCCGCGGCGGTTGCGGGGGAAGCCGCACGGGCGCTGCGGGTTGTGCTGACGGGTGCGAGTTCCGGGATCGGGCGTGCGACGGCGGTGGCGCTGGCGGCACAGGGGCATCGGCTGACGCTGGTTTCGCGGAACCTTGATACGCTGCGGGAGACCGAGCGGTTTTTTGCGTCCGGAGCGGTGACGCCTCGGCTGGTGAGTGCGGACCTTCGGCGCGTGGAGGGGCTTGCGGAGTTGATGGAGGACACGCACCGGGCGATGGGCGGGCTGGATGTGCTGATCAACTGCGCGGGGATGGCTCTGAGCAAGGCGTTGATCGAGACGACGGACGCGGAGATACTGGAGTTGATGACAGTCAACGCGCTGGCGCCGGCGGCACTCATGCGCGGGGCGTTTGCGGTTTGGAAGAGGGAGCAGGGTGGCGCGGCGCGGGTGGTGATCAACGTCTGCTCGATGGCGGCGATCGATCCGTACCCGGGCTTTCACGGGTACGCGGCATCAAAGGCGGCCTTGGCGTCGCTGAGTCTCACGGCGTCGCGCGAGGGTGAGGCGATGGGTGTGCGGGTGTTTTGTCTGTGCCCGGGGGATGTGGATACGCCGATGCGTGATGCCGTGCGGGCGGCGAATCGGAGTCTGCCCGAGTGCGAAGCGATGTCGGCTGAGCGCGTGGCGGCGCGGATAGTGGCGTGCCTTGAGCCCGGTGCGGACTCGATGGGCGGGCGGGCGATTGCGGTGCTGGCGTGACGGGGTGAAAAGAGCATGGCTCTGGAGAGTCGTGCCACCAAAGAGCCGAGCCACGCGGAACGTTCACACGCCGGCTTGCTTGACCACCGACTCATCCACGCCCAGATACTCGCGCATGTGCTGGTCGTAGATTTCCTGATCTTTCTCGCGGGAGAGATCGAGCCGCAGTTCGTTGATGACCTTGGTGCCTTGGGGGACCCAGCCTTTGTAGAACGTCTCCTGGCTGATGTTCGCGGCGATCCATTCGCCGACTGGGCCCTTGAAGGGCGGGCGGGGCATGCGGGTGCCCGGGCGGCCCGTCTTTTTATCGAGGATCATCCCTTCTGGCAGCGGCTTGGAAGGGTCGTAGTTCGCCGCCGATCCGCCCATGCCACCTAGCGGGACCGACGCACTTGCGCCCTTGGCGTTGGGCACTTCAGGCACTTCACGACCGAGCTGCTTCAGCAGGTTCGCCATCGCGGTTTTGGGCATGAGGTCGCCCTTCTCGGCCGCGACGACATAGCCGCGAACGAGGATCGACGCCGCCTCGTCGTTCTGGTTGACCTTCATGAGCATTTCGCCCGCAAGCTGGTAGGCCTTGCTCATGTCGGGCACGAGCTGCACGCAGCGGAGGTAGCTCTGCGATGCGTCGGCGAATCGCCCCGCATCCGCATACGCCTTGCCCAACGAAAAGTGGGCCATCTCGTTCGAAGGGTCGGCCTGGGCCATGTTCTCAAACTGGGCGATGCGCTTTTCAACGTCCATGCTCGTGATTCCTCGTCTGGTGAAACGATGGTTTGCTTGTGCACCAAGCGTATGCGGGCGCGCACGGTGGCTGCGCGGGCGGTACCATCTGGGCGTGCTCGGCACCTCACCCAATCCGCTGTCGATCAACCTCGCGGGCATCGACCTGCGCAACCCGGTGATCCTCGCCGCGGGCACGGCCGGTCTTCTCGACGAGCTCCGCGATGTGCTCGATCTGGGGCTCATCGGCGCGGTGACAACCAAGTCCATCACGCCGAACCCGCGCGAGGGGAACAACGCCTGGCGGATTCTGCCGCTGCGCGCGGGGATGATCAACGCCATCGGGCTTGCGAACCCGGGGCTCGACGCCTTTGTCGAATCGCACGCGCCGCGGGCGCGGGCCATGCCCTGCAAGGTCTTCGTCTCGGCGGCGGGGTTCTCCATCGACGACTATGTCGCGGTGGCGGCGAACATCGACGCGTACGCCGCGGATTCGGGCGGCGTCTTCACCGCGATCGAGTTGAACGTCTCGTGCCCGAACGTGCACACCGGGACCGAGTTTGGCTCAACCCCGGCGTTGATCACCGAACTGCTCAGAGCCGTGCGGCCGGTGGTGAAGCACTGCAAACTCTGGCCGAAGCTTTCGCCCGCGACGGGTGATCTGGTGGGCGTGGCGGGTGCGGCCATCAGCCAGGGCGTCGATGCCCTGACCATCGGCAACACCATGCCCGCGATGCTCATCGACGTGGAGACACGCCGGCCCGCGCTGTCGAACATCACCGGCGGTCTCAGCGGCCCGGCGTTGCACCCGGTGGCGCTCAAGCACGTGCACGATGTCTACCGCAAGGTGGCGAAAGGTGCGAACGTGCCGATCATCGCCGCGGGCGGCGTGATGCGCTGGGAGGACGCGGCGGAGTTCATTCTCGCCGGTGCGTCGGCGTTCCAGATGGGCACGGCCTTGTTCGCCGATCCGCGCTCACCCATCGATGTGTGCAAGGGCCTCTCGGCCTGGGTGAAGCGGCAGGGGAAGTCGAACATCGGGGAACTGGTCGGGGCGCTGGATCTCGATTCGCCGCGTGGGCCCGCGAGCGATCAGACGCGCAAGGCGTCATCCGAACGTTGATTGTGTCTTGAGCGAGGGTGAGCGAGCATGCTCTTTTTCGCACGCACGTGCGAACGCACGAATGAAAGCACGCACGCGTTCCGAACGATTCACACGTATCACGGGTTCACTCGAAACTTGGAGCGGCAATGCAGCAGACGCGAAACGATCGTCAAGGTGTTCTCAGCCGATCCGTGCGGACGATTGGCGGTGGCTGTAACGGCGGTGGTCATGCTGGCGCAAGCGTCCATCGCGTGCTGCGACTGGCCTCGTGCGCGGGGCTGTTGATTTCGCTGAGCGTGGGAAGCGTGCTCGCGAAACAGCCGAGCGAGACAGCGCCCGCGGGTTCGACTTCGACAGTGCTGATCCCCGCGGTCGGCCCGCGGACGGTGGGCTTGCCCGAGGGTGTGACGGATCTGGCGCCGATGATCGAGCCGATCCGCAAGAAGCACCAGGTGCCGGCGATGGGCGCGTTGGTGCTGGTGAACGGGAAGGTGATCGCGGGCGGGGCGGTCGGGCGGCGGCGGGTCAACGCGCCGGAGATGGTGACCTTCAACGACCGCTGGCACCTGGGCTCGTGCACAAAGAGCATGACCGCGACACTGTGCGCGATCCTCGTTCAACGCGGCAAACTGCGCTGGGAGCAGACGCTCGCGGAGACATTTCCGGAACAGGCGGAGAAGATGCACGCGGATTTTCGGGGTGTCACGCTGAAGCAGTTGCTGAGCCATCGCGGTGGCGTGCCTGGAGACCTGCGCAAGGACGGGCTCTGGAGCAAACTGTGGAACTTCAAGGGCTCAACAACCGAAGCACGCAGGCTCATCCTCACCACCGTCACGAAGGACGCGCCGAAGCCCAGCGTGGGGAGCTTTGAGTACTCCAACGGCGGCGTCGCACTCGCGGGGCTGATGGCCGAGCAGGTCACGGGCAAGTCGTGGGAAGAACTCATGCGGACCGAAGTCTTCACGCCGCTGGGGATCACCAGCGCCGGGTTCGGCGCGCCGGGCTCGGCGGAATCGAACGACGAACCGTGCGGGCACGTCTCCGCCACCGACCCGGTCCTGCCCGGCCTCAACGCCGACAACCCCGCGGCGATCGGCCCCGCCGGGACCGTGCACATGAGCCTGAGCGACTGGGCGAAGTACGTCGCGGCGCACCTTGACGGCGAGACGATGCGGAGGTTGAAGATCGAGCAGCAGCCTCTTGACGAGGCATCGGTCAACACGACCAACGCGGGCAAGGCCGTGCTCTTGCGGCGGCCCGGTGACCTGGTTTCAGGTGGATTGTGGGAGACGCTGCACACGCCGATGCCGCAGATGAACCCGAAGGACGCGGAGTACGCCCTGGGCTGGTCGGTCACGCGTCGGCCCTGGGCGAGCGACGTGCAGAATCAAACGCCGCCGGGACGGGTGATCACGCACGCGGGGTCGAACACGATGTGGTACTGCGTGGTGTGGGCGGCACAGGACCGCGACTTCGCAGTCTTGGTCACAGCAAATCGCGCGGGGGATGCGGTGAAGGCCGCCGACGAAATTGCGGCGAAGACCATCGGCAAGTTCTGCCCCAAACCCGCGGAAGCAACGGGAACCAAAGAGCCGACGGAAAAGAAAACGCCCGGCGGTGAGCCGGGCGTGAGGTGAGATTGGGGGTTGATCAGAAGAACGTGAAGCGTGATTGAAACGAGATGCGTGAGCGTTCGGGCGCACGGCTCTGGAGAGCCGTGCCACCTGAAGGCGTGATTACGGGCAGGGGAGGAAGAGGTTGTTGAAGAAGGCGTTGTAGTCGCCTTCGTTCACGCCGTTGTTCACGCAGCCCGGCGCTTCCGCCAGCGGTGTGCCGTCGTCGCAGGCGATGTCGCAGGTGCCGCCCACGGCGGCCGGACCGAGCGAAGCCTGGAAGAAGAAGCCGTCCGCGGCGAAGAAGGCGTTGTAGTCGCCCTCGTTAGGCCCGAAGGTGCTGTTGGTGCACCCCGGCGCCTGAGCCAGCGGCACGCCGTCGTCGCAGGCGATGTCCGCGGGGTTGCAGCCGGCAGCAACGAGCGAGAGCGAACCCGAGTCCATCACCACCGGGGCACTCTTGCCCCACTTGACCCACTGCGCGTAAGCGATCTGGCCCATCGTCAGCGGAGCACTGGGCGTGCCGGGGGGCGCGGTCCATGAGAGCGGGCCGGGCTGCGGCATCGAGTTGGCGTTGTTGGCGTCCTGGATCGTCGTGGCGTTATCACGCAGGAACTCGGCGTAGTCACGCCCGGTGGTCTGATGCAGGACCTTGACCTCCGCCGTCACCGCGCCTGGGGGCAGGGTGAAGAGCGTGTCGTCCCAGTGCTGCCCGTCGGCGTAGGTGTAGCCGATCGGCGGGGATTGCACGGCCGCGAAGTTCGCGTTGTTGAACCCGCGCGGCGGGATGCGGTTGTCCTTGAAAATCTTGTTGTTGATGTCGATGTGGAAGCTCTTGCCCACCGGCAGACCGGTGAGGACTGAGACGTTGCTGTCGACGCCGTGGATCTGCTCGTAGACCTTGGTGTTGGCGGTGGTTATGGTGGCGGTGGCGGGGTCGTAGGCACCGACCTCGGAAACGACGTTGCCCTGGGCGTCCTTGAACTTGACGTTGATCCACATGCGCCGGCCCTCGGCGAAGCCGCCGGGGAGCTTGTGCCCGCAGTTGTTGATGATGCGAACCTTGAGCTGGCCGCTCTCGAGCGAGAGCTCCAGGTCGGAGGCTTGCGTCATGCGGTAGTTGTTGCGGTCGACGGATTCCTGAACCAGCGAAGGCTCAACCATGAGCGTTTCGGCCGGGCCCCAGACATCGCTGACGGCCTTGAGCACCCACGAGTTCGCACCCGTGAAGTTGTGGATGGGGGCGTTCTCACGGAACGGAGCGCCGATGTTCGGATCAGCGCCGTAACCCGCAGTGGGCGGCATGTGACAGCTCTGGCAACTCGTGTAGGTGGTGTTGGCGTTGAAGATGACGATCTTCGAGGGGTTGTCGGGGTTCTCGGGGGTCTTCGTGATGCCGTCGTAGCTGTAGCGCCCGACGATCGCGGGCGAGTCGCCCGGATTCGGGTTGGGGACCGTCAGCGTGACACCACCGGGCTGGGCATACGCGGACATGAGCCACTCGGAGAACGTGCGGTCCATGGGGTACATGTCGTACTTGTTGCCGGTTGGGTGCGGCTGGCCCATGGGCGAGGGGAGATAGCTCCCGTCGTTCTGCTTGACGTAGACGGGGTTGGAAATATCGTGGCAGCCGGCGCAGAGCTGGGCTTCCTTGTGGAACGGGGATTCGTACGTATCGCCGTGGTAGCAACTGGATGGATCGAACGGCCCGCGGCGGTTGTTGCGGTTATCAAGCAGGAAGCTGTTGGCGTTGAAGGGCCCGCCGGGGGTGAGGCCCTGCGCCGGGAAGTTCGGGGGCAGGTTTGCGCCGAGGTGGGCGTAGTACGCCGCGTCGACGGGCGGGTTGGCGGGGTCGGCAACCGGGTCGACCATGCGGTGACAGACGATGCAACTCACGCCGTGACGATCGGAGAAGTCGAAGTTCTCGCCGCGGGCGGGGGTGACCTGACCGGGGAGGTTGCCGCGGCCTTGGATCCAACCCGCCGGGGCGTGGCAGCGCATGCACGAATCGCCCGAGAAGGGCGCGTCCTTCTCGGCGATATCGAACTGGGCCTGGAAGATCGGGTCGCGCCACGCCTGGGCCATCATCGTGTACGCCCAGCGGTTGTACGGGACCGAGTACGACGCCGGCTGCTCACCGGAATAATCCTGGTGGCAGGAGGCGCAGTTCTCCGGCTCGAGCAGCGGGTCGAAACTGGAGTTGTTCGGGACGTTCGCGTACGGCTGCGGGCCGTAGAAGTAAAAGTCGGAAAGCTGGGAGTTGATCAGCGGCGTGGCGACCGCGGCGGCGACGGTGAGCATCCCCACCGCGCACGAGGCGACGACAACCGACCTGCGACTCACCTTCTTGAACTTGAGCATGGATGCTCCTGCAAAGCGTGCGAAAGAACGAACCGGCATGGCGAGAACCCGCCGCCAAAGCCCCCGAAGTGGAAGCTCGCGACATGGTGTTCGCCCGATATCTTGTCGGGTCTTCCCGCGCGCGGTTCCACTTTCAGTATGACTCGGCGGCAGATTTTCACCAGTCCCCATCTGTTCGGGAACCCCTAAAACCGGCCAAACTGGTAGAAAACCCGAGCACTTTGGGCGTTCGTGAGCGCGCAAACCTGCCCATAAGGGTTCATTGCCCGTCGGGACCGATCATCCGGATTTCCCCCCGATCCGGACAGATCCCCTGCTCAACGCCTTCGCGGATGAGCCGGCGGACCGCCTGAAGTCCCTTCGGCCGGGCTTCGACGGTGTATTCGTTCACGTACATGTTCAGGTAGGTTTCCAGTTCGGCGTCGCCTTTGAGCGGTGAGAAGCCGCGGGCGTAGTCGCGGGACTGCTCGCGGTGCTTCAGGGCGTGGTCGAGCGAGGCTTTCAGCGTGCGGGTGAGTTCGACGAGCGTTCCGGGGCCGAAGCGGTCTTCGAGGTTCAGGCGGATGGCGTTGGCGCCCAGGGGCATGGGCAGGTCGGTTCGGCTCGTCCACCACGCGCCGACGTCGGCGACGAGTTTCAGGCCCATCGAGGCGTAGGTGATCTGGGCTTCGTGGATCAGCAGGCCCAGATCGGTTACGCCTTCGACAACGGATCGGGCGATGCGGTCGAAGGGCATGGGCACCGCAACGAAGCCCGAGCGACCCAGGATCAGCGAAAGGGCGAGGTACGCGGAGGTTTCGAGTCCGGGGACCGCGATGCGGGGCTTGCGCTGCGCGAGCTGTTCGAGGGTTTGCGATGGAAAACTGACGGGGGCGACGAGCTTTGGACCGAAACCGATGCCGAAGGACGAGCCGCAGCTTGTGACAGCGTAGCGATCGGCGACACGGGCGGCGGCGGCGAAGGAGATGGCGGTGATTTCCAGATCGGCGGTGGATTCCGCACGGCGGTTGAGCACCGCGATGTCCTCGGGCAGTGCGCGGAAGCGGAATCGCCCGGTGTCGATTACCGGAGGGCGAAGGACGCGCGTGTAGTCGTTCGGGTCGATCAAGCCGGTGATGGGCCACCACATGAAGACATCGTCGGCGTCGGCGGAGTGGGCGAGGGTGAGGATCGGCCTTTCGTCGGGCATGCGGTATTATCGCCATGAATGTCGGCGAGAACGGGCGCATCGAAGATGACCGTTCCGCGATGGAGGTTCGCAGTCGATGAGCATGATCCCGGTCAGCCCAGCGGTGCAGAAGGCGTATGCGCTGTTTCAGAGCGGCGATCTTGACGCGTGCGAAAAGGCCCTGACCCGGCACTTGCAGGCTTCGAGCAAGGATCTCAACGCTCTGCTGCTGCTCGGGCGGACGCAGGTTCGGCTCTTCAAGGACGAGCAGGCGGAGTTTGTCTACAAGCGGGCGCTGGCGATCAAGCCCGATTGGATCGACGCGCTGGGGTACCTCGCGGACTTGTACATGTGCGTGCCGAAGTACCCGGAGGCGGAGAAGGCGTTCCGCAGGATCACGGAACTGGCTCCGAACTTTGGCGGGGCGCACGCGGGCCTGGCGCAGGCGCTGCGGCCGCAGGGAAAGATCGAGGAAGCGGTGAAGTCGGCGCGGCGGGCGTTCGAGCTTGAGCCGGAGAATCCGAACGTCTGCAACGGGCTGGCGGACGTGCTGCAGCTCTCGGGGCGGTTGGACGAGTGTGTGGCGGTGCTGAAGCGCAACTTGGAGTTGCATCCGAAATCGGACGGCGCCCGGCACAGCCTGATGGCGAACCTGAACTACCTCTGGCCGCACGATCCGGAGGAGATCTTCAGGCTGCAAAGTGCGTATGCGGCGGGTTTTCCGCCGACGGTGTTGCACCAGATGGTGCGCGAGCCGGTGCGTTCGGTAGGTCCGATCGGCTCGCGCCCGCTGCGGGTGGGTTTCCTGTCGTACGACCTTCGGGCCCACTCGGTGGCGTTCTTCCTGCTGCCCATCATCGAGCACGCGGAGAAGAGCCGGGTGGAGTATCACCTGCTGCACACGGGACCCAAGGACAGTTTCTCTGCGGAACTGGCCCGCTGGGCAAAGATGCACGATCTGCACCGGATCGATCCGGTACAGGTCGCGCAGCGGATACGAGCCCTGGACCTCGACGTGCTGATCGAACTCGGCGGGCATACCGCGATGACGGCGATCCGACTCACGAACCCGCGGCTGGCGCCCGTGCAGGGCACGTACCTGGGCTTCCCGGGCTCGACGTGCATGCCCGAGATCGACGTGCGGATCGTCGATTCCGTGAGCGACCCGGCGGAAGCGCGGTACGACGCGCTGGCAACGGAGAAGTTGCTCCGCCTGGAGCGGTGCTTCCTGTGCTATGAGCCGCTGGTCGGTAGCGCCGTCGAGGTTGAAGCCCGGCCGAGCGATGCGCCGGTGGTCTTCGGCGGCTTCAACGCGGTCTTCAAGATGAACGATCACACGCTGGAACTGTGGGCAAAGGTGCTCCACGCGGTGGAGGGCTCGCGGCTGGTGATCAAGAACGCCGCGAGCGGTGCGCCGGCGACGCGGGAGCGGCTCGGCAACGTGCTGAAGCGTGCGGGGATCGACGAATCACGCGTTGAGTTTCCAGCGTACATCCCCGGGCTGCGCGAGCACATGATGAGCTATTCGCAGGTCGATATCGCGCTGGACTGCTTCCCGTACAACGGCACCACCACGACCTGTGACGCGATGTGGATGGGCGTGCCGACGCTCACCATCGAGGGGAACAGCCACGTGAGCCGGGTGGGTGCGTCGATCAACACCGCTGCGGGGCTGAGCGAGTTCATCGCACGCGACGAAGCGGACTTTGTGCAGCGGGCGGCAACATTGTCGCGCGATCGGGCGGCGCTGGCCCGCGTTCGGATGGGCCTGCGCGAGCGGATGAACGCTTCGCCGCTCCGCGATGGCGTCGGCATGGCGCGGGCGTTTGAACGGGCGTTGATCGAAGAGTGGAATCTTCGCTGCGCCGTGTCGAAACCATGAGTAACCGGGCGAAGCGCGAACGGGCGTGATCAAACGCAGGGCACGAAGAACCCGTTGAAGAACGCGTTGTAATCGCCTTCGTTCACGCCGTTGTTGCTGGCGCCGCCCGTGCCACCCGTTCCGAACGGCGGCAGCGGCGTCCCCTGGTCGTCGGCAACGTCGCAGAACGCGCCGATGGCGTTCGGTCCCTGCGCTGCCTGGTTGAAGAACCCCTCGGCTGAGAAGAACGCGTTGTAGTCGCCCTCGTTGATTCCGGAGTTTGGATGCCCGAGGTCGCAGGGCTGGAACGGCGGCAGGGGCGTGCCGGTGTCGTCGGCGATATCGCTGGGCGAGCATCGCTGGCCGATGACGACGAACTGCGCGGGGCGAGAGAACGAATCGCCGCAGGCGCTGGTGGCCTTCAGACGAAGGTTCAGCAGGCTGCCGCTGAAGTATGTTTGTGGGTTGTCGGTGATGGTGAGCGTGCTCCCGCCCGCGCCCTGGATCGTCGCGGCGTTGATGGCGTTGATCAGCAGCGGGCCGTCGGTCAGATCGAGCCATGAACCGGGGGAAGACGGGTCGGCGATCTGCCAGCGATAGGTCACCGCGCCGCTGTTGGGCTGCACGGCGGCGGTGAAGGTTGTCTGCGATCCGGTGCAGATGGTGCTGTTGACGGGCTGCTGCGCAAAGAGCAGCGAGTTGCCCATGATGAGGTGATCGAGCGCGATGCCGTCCCCACCCTGCGGGATGCGGAAGTTCAGCAGGCGGATCTCGGAGATCCACTCCCCGCCCGTGCACGGGGCGGCGACGGTGACGTACCCGTGGCGAGCGCCGTTGGTCATCAACCCGGCGCGCTGCAGAATCCCGCCCACGTCGGCGCCGTTGACGATGAGCCGGACCGGCGACTCGGCCTGCTGCATGCTGAAGCCCACGGCCTGAATCGGCGGATTGAACTTCAGCAGCAGGTCGCCCCATTCGCCCGTGCCGGAGTACGCGGCCGAGACGTTGTTCCGTGCGTTGATCAGGCATCGGCTGCCGTCCCAGGTGCCGCTGTCGAAGGCATCGCCGAAGGGGTCCTGGGTGACAGGCGCGAAGGTGTTGGGCAGCGTGCTCGACGGCGCGACGAAGCCCGCGGTGGTGTCCCAGCCGACCTGCAAGCCCGGGACGAGGTTCACGTCTTCGAAGTCCTCGATCCGCGCGGGCGTGATGGGCAGGGCCGAATCGCTACGCGGCCAGACGGAGGCATCAACACCCGAGACGGTCACAGTCGGGACCGGTGTGGTTGAGAAGTTCAGATCGTCGATGGCGAAGCCGTCGCCGGCGACATTGTCGAGTTTGATCGAGGAGATGGTGTCGCTGCCCGAGGCGGAGATGATGACGTACCCCGCGCGCCCGCCGCCGTTGGCGGAAAGTCCCGAAAGCGAGAGCACACCGCCAAGGTTCTGCCCGTTGACAACGAGCCCCGCGTCGAGGTCCATCTGCTGGATGCTGAACCCGACGACCTTGACCGGCGGCGAAAAAAGGAACTCAACATCACCCCAGTTCTGACTCGCAGAGTACGGGTGGATCTGGTTACCCAGTCCGGAAACCGCGCAGTACGTGCCGCTCCATACGCCGCCGACGAATGCGTTGCTCGTCGGATCGTCGGTAAGCGGGTTGGTCACGCGCGGCAAAACCGATGTCGGCCCCACCGTGCCCGCGGGGGCGGTCCACCGCATCTGCAGACCCGGCGCAAGCTGCGTGTCCTCGAATCCTTCGTACCCCGTGGACAAACACCCGATCCGATCCGCGGCGTATCCCCAGCGGATCGGCTGAACACCCGCGACAGTGATCTGTGCGTGAACCTGCGCCGCAGCGATGATCGACGCGAGAAAACCGGCGATGAGAAGCACCCTGCGCCGAGAACGCTGAACGACCGACAACGGGATGTTGGTGAAGGACATCTCGATCACTCCTCAGGTTCACCGTTCCCCGATTTCAGTGTAAACAAAGGCTGCTGCGCCACAACCCCCACGGAGCACGAACACACGCACGTTTGAGTCAATCGCAGCTCGTCGCGGGCTATCCTCAACAATGAGCCACGATCACCCGCAGACGCACAATCATCACCATCAAGCCCAGGCCCAAAGCCACGCGCACCAGGCATCGTCGCTGATGACGCTCGAACCTGTTCCCTCGCGCGAGGAGCTGTGCAACGGGCTGAGCAACCGCCAACTCGTTGAACGATTCCGCGTGGGTGTTGAACGGTTCGATCGGCGCGTCTTTGAACTTGACGACTCGGAGCTCGACACCGCCTTCCTGCCCGACGCTGGAGTCGGACGCTGGCCCGTGCGGGTGCTGCTGGGGCACCTTGCCGATGCGGAACTCGCGTTCGTACAGCGAATGCGCCGCGTCGTTGCCGAGGAGAACCCGATCCTGCAACCCTGGGACGAGAACGCCTTCATCGATTCGGGGATGTACGGCCTCGGCGAGAAGACCGGCAGCAACTACCCCATCGGCGCGTTCATCGCCGCCACGCACACGCTGCGCCAGTGGACCGCGCAGTGGCTGGGCACGCTGAACGATCAGGCCTTCGCACGCGTCGGCCTGCACACGCAGCGCGGCGAGCAGTCGCTCCGCACGATCCTTGAATACGACACCTGGCACCTTGAGCACCACGCGTACCTGCTGAACAAGAAGATCGCCAAGTTCCGCGGGGCGCTGGTGAAGGCCTGATCGATTGGTCTCAAGAACGAGCCAAGTTTCTGTTCAATGAAGGCGGGTTTTCAGTCGCGTGTGCGTTGCCTCCAACGCGGCCGCGGCTACGCTTGCGCATGACTTCCGCCCCCGTTGCACCCGCTTCGCTTCAGGCCCTGACGCTCCAGCTTGTGGACTACGCCGGGCTCTTTCCGCCCGCGAAGCTCGACATGAACAAAGCGGTCGCGGCCTTTGCCGCCCACCGCAACGGGTCGTACGCGCGGGGGCTCTCGCGGATGATCGTTTCCTGCTCGAAGCTCGACGAGTTCAGCGAAGCCGCCGCACGCCATCTGGCGGCCTTGCCCGACGCCGAAGACGCCGCACCGCCCGAGCCCTGGGCCGTGAGCGTGCTGATCGACGGCAAGCTCGAGGACAACCTCGCCGCGATCGAGCGGTTCAACAACGAGCACGAATGCGGCCGCGGCGGCAACGGGGCCAAGGGTCACAACCACGCGCACAACGCCGTCATCGACACGGTGGAGATCAAGGTCGCCAGCCCCGACACCGTTGAATACGCCCTTGAACTGCTCCCCGAAGAGCTCTATCCCTTCTTTGAACTGCCGCTGGACGCGGACCTGCGTGGGTTCGCCGCGTGCCTTGCCGGTCGCGGCGCGGGGGCAAAGATCCGCACCGGCGGGATCGTCAAGGACGCCATCCCCAGCGTAGAAAAAGTCGCGGAGTTCATCGCGATCATGCACGCGGCGGAGGTGCCCATGAAGGCCACCGCGGGGCTGCACCACCCGGTGCGGGCCGAGCAGGCGCTGACGTACGAGGCGAACTCGCCGCGGGCGGTGATGCACGGGTTTGTGAACCTGTTCCTGGGTGCGGCGATGCTGCACGCACGGGTCATCACCCCCAAGCAACTCGTCGAGATCCTCAGCGAGACCAGCCCCGAAGCCTTCCGCTTCAGCGACGAAACCGCCGGCTGGCGCGAGAAGATCATCACCACCGCACAGATCGAAGAAGCCCGCGAGAACTTCGCGATCTGCTTCGGCTCGTGCTCGTACGACGACCCGATCAACGACATGAAGTCGCTGCGCTGGGTGCGGTAAGCGAGCGTTGTGAGTTGAACGGGCTTTCTGGTGGCACGGCTCTCCCGGTGGCACGGCTCTCCAGAGCCGTGCGTTTGAGTGACCGTTTCCCGCAGAGCCAAGACCGTCGATTGGTCAATGCACTGAACCGCCTTCGAGCGCACGGCCGCCACCGGCGGTGAGCAACCGCCGTCAACTTGCTGAGATTATCGAACATCCACCGACGCACGGCTCAGCAGAGCCGTGCCACCCGGAATCGCGTTCACGCCAGCCCGCCGTCGCGGGCCGCCTGAGCGCACCACGACACGACATCGGCGAGCGGGCAGAGCGTGCCCTTCCCGCCACCATTCGCGCCCTCGGCCGCGCCGCGGACTTTGAACTCCACCGCGCCGACCGCCAGGGCCTTGTCGGCGACGGTCAGGCGGATCGGCACGCCGATCAGGTCGGCGTCTTTGAACTTCACGCCCGGGCGTTCGTCGCGGTCGTCGATGAGCACGTCGAGCCCGATGGCCGCGAGTTTCTTCGCGATCTCCATCGCGGTGGTCTTCGGGCCTTCCTCGTCGACGCGCAGCAGCGTGATGATGACGTGGTAGGGCGCGATGGGCATGGGCCAGCGGATGCCGTCGGCGTCGTGGTTCTGCTCCACCGTTGCCGCCATCGTTCGGCTCACGCCGATGCCGTAGCAGCCCATGATCACGGGCTTGCGCTGCTGATCGGCCAATAGCACCTCGAAGCCCATCGCCTCGGAGTACTTCGTGCCCAGCTTGAAGATGTGCCCGACCTCGATGCCCTTGGCGGCCTCGAGCTTCGCACCTTCACTCCGCGGCGACGGATCGCCGACGATCGCGTTGCGCACGTCCACCACGCACACCTTGCTCGCGTCATCGAGCGCCGCACCGACCTCGCGTCGCCAGTTGAAGTGCTTGACGTGGTGGTCGGGCTTGTCGCTGCCGCTGGCCCAGAACCCGCCGCCACTGGCGTCGTTGTCCACGAGCAGCACCGTCCCGGGCACGCTGTTGACCGTCCGAGGCGAGACGTAACCGATGGCAAAGCCCGCCGCCCGCGCCGCCTTCTCGTCCGCCAGCGCCACGGTGGCCTTCTCATCGCCCGTGATCGCGCGCACGGCGATCTTGACCTTGCCCTCGTTCACATCATGATCGCCACGAACAACCGCCAAGGCCCACCGTGCTTTCCCGGTCCCTTGATCCCTTGATCCCTCTGATCCCTTGATCTCAAAGACGATGCTCTTGAGCATCCGGTCCGGCTTGACCTTCATGAACTTGCCCACCTCGTCGATCCCCGGCAGGTTCGGCGTGTGCACTTCCGTCAACTCGCCCGTCGGCGGCTCGTTGAACGTCCCGCGCGGGCGCGCACCGATCTCGCACTTCTCCACGTTCGCGGCATACCCACTCACCGGGCAGCGCAGGATCGTGTCCTCGCCGCTCTCGCAGGTGACCATGAACTCGTGGCTCGCCGAGCCGCCGATCGGCCCGCTCTCGGCCTCAACGGGCACAAAGCTCAGCCCGCAACGCCGGAAGATGTTGCTGTACGCGGTGTACATCGCGTCGTACGTCTCGTTCAGCCCACCGGGGCCTTCCACCGCGGTGTGGAACGAGTACGCGTCCTTCATAATGAACTCGCGCCCGCGCAGCAGCCCCGAGCGCGGCCGGGCCTCATCGCGGAACTTCGTCTGGATCTGGTACAGATTCACCGGCAACTGCTTGTACGACGTGACGCTCCCCTTGACGAGCTCGGTGATCGGCTCCTCGTGCGTGGGCCCGAGGGCGTACGAAGCGTTCTTGCGGTCGTGGATCTTGAACAGCAGCTCGCCGTAGTCCACGTCGCGCTTCGTCCCGGCGTAGAGCTCCGTCGGCAGCAGCACGGGCAGCAGCAGCTCGCTCGCCCCCGCGGCGTTCATCTCCTGCCGAACGATGTTGCTGACCTTGCTCAGCACGCGCGTAGCCAGCGGCAGGTAGTCATAAATCCCCGCGCCGAGCTTGCGGATGTACCCCGCACGCAGCATGAGCACGTGGCTCGGACTCTCGGCCTCGGCCGGCGCCTCGCGAAGGGTGGGGATGAGGGTCTGCGACCAACGGGTGACGTCGCCTGAGCGAACGGTGAAAGCGGTTTGTTCGGGCATAGGGGGCGATGGTATTCCGGGGAAGGGCGGGGGAAGGGATCAAGGGATCGAGGGATCGAGGGATCGAGGGATCGAGGGATCGAGGGATCGAGGGATCGAGGGATCGAGGGATCGAGGGATCGAGGGATCGAGGGAT